>JAITCP010000140.1 GCA_031283025.1 Spirochaetaceae bacterium
ATCAGCTTTGAAACCTTAACGGCTTTTTCCGTTGGCCCCATTTCTTTTTTGCCGGATTCGTTAAATTTGGCAAATTCCTCCGTGCTGTAATTTCCGGTTTTCTCTACTTCAAATACGACACGGGGATTTTTGAATTCCCCGATCTGTTCTGGGGTAAACCCAAACTTTTTAGCTCTCTTTTTCAGGGCTTCGATATACTTACTGTCCGTCCCTTTTTTGGCTGCGATTTTACTGCTCATAGTGCGGTTATTGCCCGATATTACAATGCCGTCCGAAGTAACCACTACCGGGTTATCGAATTTTAACGCCCTGCCGTCAAATTCAGAACCGATATTGATAACCGCTTCCTGTGCGGCTTTATCATGCCCGTAATCCCTGTCATTTATTGTAGACCCGTCCGCATTTGTCGGGAAGCCCGGCGTCTTATGGAAAGTAGCCTCATCATGGGAAGCGGTAGGAGTATCAGCCTCTACCAGCTTCCACTTGCCGGATAGGGTATCTTTGCCTATCTGTACTTCGTCCTCATCGCCTTCTATGACTTTGGCGGAGCGGTATTTTGCTTGTATGGCTTCAAAACTGCTTGACTTTTCGTCTGGTTCGGGCGATACTGTAGATGTAGCCCCTAGCAGGTTGTTGGCAGAATTGGTTCTGCCGATAAATAGTTCCTGTTCAGGGGTTATTTTTTCAGATATATATAGTATTTTCTCTCCTTTTAACTTATCCGCGCCAAAAGCTGTTTTAACCGCATTTACCTCTGTTCTCTTGCCCTTTAATTCGACACCTACCATTACTGGCTTTCCATTATGTTTGACCTCGGTAAAAATATTATGCCCATCTTCAAATGCTGTTATCACAAATGGCGTTTTGATAGCCTCGCACAATTCTAACCATTCATCTTCTGTCAAATCATGATCTTCGTCTTTTGATTTATGGCGTGTGATAACTCCATACCGGGCTGTAAAATGTTCTCCTCTTAAAGGGTTTTCTTTCAATTCTTTCATAAATTGCGGAGTATCAGCTAGATGAAAATGTTCCCCTTTTAACTTTTCCTTTTCTTCTTCGCTTCCGTGAAATATTGTATGGATATTATCTTTCAGATTGTGAGTAGGGATACTATCTCCCCTTGCATTAATACGAATCCCCAGTTTTTTAGCCTTTTCTTCTCCCTTGTATTCTCCAACAGTTGATGGCCTATCATTCCATCTCCCGGAGTGATAATACTCTGTATTTGTTCCTCCAATTCCGTTTTCATAAGTTACTTTGTTAGCCCCTGTTCTAACCGCCTCTTTTTTCATTTCTGTTATCTTGTTTGCGAGTTCTTTCATCTGCTGTAAAGGAGAAATATTGGTTGGCTTTTTCACATTCTCCCTTACCGTTTTTTGCTCCTCAATATAGGCATGAAGTTCTTGGACAAATGGCAACGGATGTCCGAATTGATCATCGAACCTATCCCGGTTAAGTAGAATTAACTGCATCATCTCATTTTCGTCTTTCGCCGCTGTTACCCGCTTTTTCAATGCGGATATTGCCATTTTTGCGCCCCTGGTATGACTGTCATATTTAGGCTTCCACGGATTTTTTGTATCCGCTGTTTTTATGTACTTTTTGCCGTTCCATGTACGGATAGTCCCAATCGGGAAAACGGCTTTTTTCAAGGTCTCAAAAAATGCCATTGCCTTTTTAACAGACGTTTCTTCTTGTTTTTCCACTTTCGACAGGTGATCCAGTATTTTTTTACGAAAGTATTCAAGTTTATTCCCGTTTCCCGGCAGTGCCTTGTTCAACATTAAACCTAACCTTAACATAGCCCCCTCCGTTACGAAGCCTTGATAAATAAGCGGTTGCCTATAATAACCAGTGCCTTTTTGACCCCTGTTTTTTTCGCTGCCGCCTCTGCCCGTATCTCCGCTTTTAGCTTATCATCCATTGGACGTAAATCACCCATAATAGACCTTACATTGTCCTCAATCATGTCTTTTAACGGCGGTAATTTTTCCCGTTGCGCTTCCAGTTCCCGCTTTGCCTTTGCAACCTCATCTTTGTAGCTGTCATTTATTGCCGTTTCCTCTTTTTTCAGTCTCTGAATACCGGCGGCAATATCTTTCAGTTTTTCATCAACCTTGTTAGGCTTTATGTCCAGCTTGCGGAATTTTGTATGAATAACGTCTATCGTGTCCTGTAGTTCCTTCACGATCTTTTTTTCACGGCGGTATCTGCTGGTAGCATTTTCAAGGTTCCACTTTTCACGGTCAAGTACCCGTTTTGCGTCTGATACTTGAATGGACTTATCGCCGTATTTTTTGGCTTTTTCAAGTTCCTTCTGGGCGGCATCCCTTTTCTCCCTATATTCCAGCATTACGGATTCCGCCTCGTCAAAATCCCGCTTACATTCAGGCATTTCGTCTTCGGCTTTTTCAAGGTTTGATCTGTCCTTATAAAGCACTTCATAACGGGCTTCCTCAATGCGAATATCTGTCCTCACTTTATCCCGCTTTTGACCGACTATTAAATTGGCTTTTTTTGCGGGGTCTTTAATGAGATCAAATTTTAATTCTTCCGGGTTTATGTCTGATACATCGCTTGACGTATCCCCCTTGTAACTCCATATCTCATTGATACGGGAGGATTTTTCATCGTATTTCTGGTACATAAGAGCGTCAATAGAATCTGCCATAAGCGGGTAAACCATGTGGAAATGACCCTGCCTATTGCCTTGCCGCCAACCCCGACCCTCTACCTGTGTTGTCTCTGTAGGATTCCAACCCAGCATACAGTTATAGCCGGTTGCGGTATTTCCGTTTAATGATACGCCCTCTTTTATGGTTTCGCTGCCGATAATGACTTTGATTCTGCCGTTTTTATCATTGAAGTCATTTTTTATCCGCTCTTTTTCATCAAGCGAAGTATTGCTCGACATAAAAGCGATTGAATCTTCCGGCATACCTTGATCCATAAGGTACTGTTTTACATGGACAAAATCATTTACGCCTCTTGGAAGGTAAATATACTGCCCTATATCCGGCTTTTGTTTGTAGGACTTTGCAACAGAATCGCATACAAAAGTCATTTTCGGGCTGGTGCTTACAAAGTCTTTAGATTCTGGGAATTCCACCCCCTTGAATAACTTTGGGAATTCCTGACGGTAGAAATTAAACCGCAGCGGGTTAATAGACGCAGGGGAAAGTGTTGCCATACGCATATTGTTTATAGCCTTCAATGTCGCCCCTGGGTCTTCTTTTGGGTCTGCGGTTGTCATATATGTTGTTTCCGCTTGAATAATCGCCCTCTGTAACGAGGTTAATTCAAGCTGCGGTATATGCGGCTTTTTCCGGGGCCGTACTACTCCGGCTTCGTCTGCGTTGACATAGTGCATATATTCTGTGATAAGTTTTTGCAATGCTCCGAGGTTTTTCCAGTTTTTCATTACCTCTTTTTCTTTAATTTCTCCGTCCGCAGCGACCGACCATTCAGATTTTATCTCCGCAAATTCGGCTAAAAATTCGTACATATTGTAAATGTGGAGGTCTTTTAACTTATTCCGGGCAACCAGAGAGAGCATATTGTAGACTTCAATCGGGCTGTTTGTGAAAGGTGTAGCCGATAAACCAAAAACATTTCGCCCGTTATTTTGCTTTTGGATCAACTGGGTGATTGCAAATAATTTCATTGCGCGGTCAGCTTCGCCGCCCGTTAATCCCTTGAATTCGTTTGCCTGTCGCTCATTGCCCTCTGAATCTTTTCTACTGCCGCTAAAGGATCGGGTCTGCCCGAACACATTTTTGAAGTTATGAATCTCATCAATGGTTATGCAGTCAAAACCGGTATCTTCCCAGAATAGCGCCCCTTCTTTCGATTTTGCGCCCTTGCCCAGCCGTTCCATCATTTTTTGTCTTTCTTCGGCAAGTTCTTTTGCGCTCCGCTTTTCCTGTGCTTCCTCATCGTAAATGGTCTGGCTGTCCATCATGTCATCAATAAGTTCAGTGCTTATTGTTTCGTCCTTGAAGGTTACTTTTTGCAATGCCTCATAGG
The DNA here is from genome assembly GCA_031283025.1 of Spirochaetaceae bacterium. GTDB lineage: Bacteria > Spirochaetota > Spirochaetia > Treponematales > Breznakiellaceae > WRIV01. The sequence continues at coordinate 4,030 of JAITCP010000140.1, forward strand.
TACATACCGATATTGTACCATCGGGGATATTTAAGCCGCTGTCTGTTTTGAATCGGGCAATATCCTTATCTGAAAAATTACCCAGTTCGTTAATAGCCATATCCGGGAAATGCTGATGAAATTCCTTAATCCATTTTGTATAAACCGCTTTCGGTACGCATACAAGCGGACGTTTTGCCCTGCCTGTTTTGATCTGGTTGACCGTTGCGGCTTCGCCCTGGACAGTTTTCCCGACACCTACATCATGGGCAAGTATGCCATTCCCCTTATTACAGAGGAAAGAAATACCCTCTACCTGTTCCTTAATGAGGGAGAATTCTTTTTCTCCCTTGTGGGTGTTCATGCCGTCAACAAACACGGGAATTTTGGAATAATCCGGGTTTACTACGGAATTATACCGGCGGTTCCATGTATTGATCAATGCTTTACGCTGATCTTCCTTCAATCCCTCTCTTATAAAACGATTGAAAAGCCGTTCCGCACATTCCCGTCTGGCTTCCCGCTTTTTTGCCGCTTCCATTTTTGCGGTATCTGAATCAAAATCTCTTGCCGTTGCCTTGTCTGTTTTTACGGCTTTTTGATTTATGTATTCCAAAACGTCATTAAATGAGATATTGGGGGGAATTTCATATTCAGAGATTGGGCTTCTGTCTGAATTCCAGTTTTGGTATGCCCTTTTGCCATAACCAATACTTGTTACCCCTGCCCATTCCTTAAATGCGTCCCGTAAATTTTCTTCCCTGTCTTCATCATCTTTTACTTTGTATTCTTTCGCAAAGTCCGATATAGGGGATACATGGATATTCTCTGCGGCTTTGGGCTGGGGCAGGGCGGCTTCCAAAAGCGCCTTGTTTCTGTCATAAACCCCTTGCCCCATTGTTTTAATAATCTGATCCTTGTCTTTTTCAAGTAGGTCTAGTTTGTCATAGATGTTTCCGCTGGCATAATTGGCAATGCTCATCCAATTTCCGTTAGCGTCTACAGTGAAATTGTCGCTTTTCATCATGTACTTGCGTACATCGTTAGGTAATTTAGCAACCTCGATCCGCCCGTCATAATCCGTTGCCGCCCAGATAGGCATATCCCGTGTATCGACAGCTACCCCGTATTTTTTGTTATATTCGTCTACGCTCATGTTCTTGCCGATAGAACGGATATAATCATCGCTGCTGCCCTTCTTTTTCTTGCCCTTCGGTTCATCTTTTTTCCCGCCCCGATCCCCGGCGGCGTTCTCATTGCCCATCATGGCTTGGCTGCGGTTTTCGTGTTCCTCTGCTGCACTTACCGTTACTTCCGCCGCCGCTTGTACTTCCGGTGATAATTCGCCAATCTGCGAAACAGAGACTTTGCCGGGGTTTATTGAATCAAGGGCTTCATCGAAACCTACTCCGTCAGGCAGGGCGACATATTTTTCCATTCCGAAGCGCCCCATTTTTTCAGTTTCATGTCCTATGATTTGATTCTCATGGGTTTCAAAATAAGCGTTATTGTTAAATTGCTCTGGATCGCCTTTTTCTTTCCGTAAAATGATTATATCGGTTCCAATGCCGGTAGTACCGAATGTGCCATTGGGCAGCCGCCATGCTTCCAATAATCTCGCTTTTCCGGCGATCTTTTCTTTAGCCTTGCTATTCTTGCCCCGCAAGAATGAAGACGGTACAACCATGGCAAGAATACCGCCGTCATTAAGGGTGTCCAGGGATCGGTCAATAAAGTATTCCTCGATCCGGCTATGCCCTTTACCCTCTCCCAGCCCTTTATGCTTGCCGCTGTAAGCCCCGTATGGCGGGTTCCCGATTGCAACATCGTACTTTTTGCCGGTGTAGTTTTTCTTTGGGGTATTCCCGTTCATAAATTGATCTTGGAAATAACCCTGTTTGATATTTGCGTCCGGGTGTAGTATGCCGGCAATACGGGCGCTGGTTTCGTCAAGTTCAAACAGATCAAATTTTTCAAGCCTGTTTTCTGCGAACCGCCCCGTACCCGCCGATGGTTCAATAACGGTTTTATCTGTCCGGGGGTTGTATTTGTCTACCAGTTCCCAGACTTTATTTACTACTTTTGTTGGTGTGTAGAATTCATAAAGGGTTCCGTGGTCTGTGGCTCCCTTTTCGGCAAGTCCGCCGCCGCCCTCATACTGGCGTAGCAGCTCCTTATCCGCCTCTGTAATCTCGCTGTCTGTTTTTTCGGCAAGCAGTTTTTTTATCTGCTCCCGTAAATCCTTTATGCCGGATCGTCCACGCCGCTCTCGAACACTTCCTCCAGGGCTTCCTCCAGGTTGGTCAACAGCCCCTCCAGATTCTCTTTGGTTATCGGGCGCCCCTGCGTTAGGCACATTGAGATCGCCTGTGCTTTCGCCCCCTCCGTCCCGTACTGCCGGAGTACCAGCGGGTAATTCTCTTGATCCAGTTCCAGGTTGATTTTCGCTTTCGCCATTTTCGGTTCCTCTGTTCTGATTATCGGTTGAATCCGCCCTTGCGTCAAGCGGATTGTATATCTCCCAGACTTTTTTCATAAGGCTTCGGTTGATAACGCTTGCCGCTTTGGGCTTTTTTTCTTTGAAAAGCCCTTTTTGCTCATCGCTGTTGATCTTTTCAACGGCTGC
>JAITCP010000146.1 GCA_031283025.1 Spirochaetaceae bacterium
GGGAATCGGTTTCTACCTAAGCAGTCTGGCCATACCCGCTCTGAGCGCAAATTATGCTTACAATATCAGCACCGGTATTTATCAGTTTTCCTTTAGCATCGGTGCGGGGTTTTATTAGGTAAGCCCATTTTCAAAAACTGAAGTTTTGAAAAGCCTGGAGTTTATAACCAGAAACGGATACCTAACTCAACAGGCCACCCGCCTACAGGGAATTCAAAGGGATTTATTACGGAAATACCTACACTAGGCGCTACATCCAGAAAGATTTCCAGTATGTCTATTGGCCGCCAGTTAAGACCAATGGGGGCTCTTGCGCCTACAGAAAAAGATGGCTTCTCAAAAATTGTTACTCCACCCCAAAGGCCAATACCTAAATACCAGCCCAAATTAATACTTTTTACCAGCGTTGAGTCAAATAAGTATTTATCACCTGTAATGCCCAGTGAAAAATAAGTATCTTTAATATGCAGATTAATACCCCAGAAAACCGGTATAACGGGAACTTTGAGAGATAAGCCATAATTGCCATACCCGCCGCCTCCCCAGTTACCATACCACCCGCCAACAATGCCAATCCCCAAACCGTTGGGATGATCGGCAAACACTGTGCCCGTTGCCACAATCAAGGCAAGGATTAAAACAATAACAATTCTTTTCATTTTTCTCTCCTTATATGTAAGCTTGTGAATAAATATTAAACTTGTTCAAGAACCCGGTTGGTTATCGAACAATGGAAAATATTCACCAATGTCTTGAATTTACTCAAACAGTTCCCTTGCCTGCTGCTGCATTTCCTCTATAAAGGCCTCGTAGTTTGCTTTAAGCGCATTGATGTTTTGATTATAAAAGGCAACAAATTCCGGGTCCTGGAAGGGGTCAAGTTTTATTTGCCGCCCAAAGCGGCGGGCCAGTTCATCTTCTTTCTGGCGGAGCTTAGGGGCGTACTGCTGTTTGATTGCTTCATCATACCGGGCAGCTTCCTGCAGGTATTGGGAAACCGCCCCCATAAACTGCTGGTAGAGCCTGGAAAAGCGCTGGTTTTCAACCACAGCAGAAAGGCCGTTTCCCACAGCTTCAAGGCGTTTCAAATCTTCCGGAAAGCTTGGCAGGGTGATTTGTGTTACAAGAACCTCAAAACAGCCTTCCTTTAAGGCGCGCTGTTCTTCCTTTGAAGCGGCCTTCTTGAACTCTTTTTCAATGGCGGAAATTTCCCCTGCCAAATATTGATTGGCCAGCCGCTTGCCCCGCTGTTTTGCGTCAAACAAGCCTATGCTGGTTTTATCGCCCTTGACATTTTCCGTTCTTTCCATAGCGATTTCAAGAGCGCTTTTAATTCGTCCCATAATCAAATAGTATATACCGGAACCGGGTAGAACTGCAATGTTTCCGTGACCATCTCCACAAATCTACTTTATCATTCCGCTTCGGCATCCAATTCTTCAAATTCTTCTTGTTCAATGCTTTCCAGTTTTTTGGTAATCTGAACAGCCATCTTTTTGCCGACTACACCGGGCCTGCAAAGGAATTTCTTTTTATTTCCGACGTTGAGTGAATAGGGATCCCCTACCCGTACATTATACAAATTAATAATGTCCCCCACTCTTAGGCTTACTACTTCTTTAATGGGAAGCTGAATGTGTCCGATCTCGGCGGCTATGGGAACATCCACTACATTTAATTTTTCTTTAAGAACCGTAAGGTTTTCTGTTGTGGTTGTACGCCGGGCGGAAGAATACCAGAACTGAACGGAAAGTTTGTTTACTATCGGCTCTATGGTCAGATAGGGAATGCAAAAGTTCATCATCCCTTCCACATCCCCCACTTTGGTTTCCAGCGTTACCAGCACTACCATGTCCGTCGGCGGTACTATCTGGGCAAACTGCGGGTTCGTGTCTATCTGCCCCAGCCGGGGCCGTAGGTCTATTACCTGTGTCCACGCTTCCCTCATGTTCCCCAGTATCCGCACGATGATCCCTTCCATGACGGCGCTCTCTATGTCGGTAAGCTCGTGCTGCGTCTTGGTTCCCTCCCCGCTCCCGCCAAAAAGCCGGTCTATTATGGAAAACGTTACCGCAGGGTCTATTTCCAGAATGGCGTTTCCCTTTAGCGGGTCCATGTTGACGATGGCAAGCGTGGTGGGAGTTGGTATGGAACGGATAAATTCCTCGTAGGTAAGCTGATCCACCGACGCGACGTGAACATGAACCATGGAACGGAGCTGGGCGGAAAGGCTTGTGGTGGTGAGCCGTGCAAAAGTTTCGTGCATGATGGAGACGGTGCGGATTTGTTCCTTGGAGAATTTGTCAGGGCGCTTAAAGTCGTAGATTTTGATTTTGCGGGTATCGGCGGCGGGCTTAAAGACCTCCGGCTCGGTATCTCCGGCATTGATTGCGGTGAGCAGCTGATCAATTTCATCCTGGGACAGAACTTCTGTCATTACTCTCCTAGTAGGTTACGGTTACGGGGCCTATCATGCCCCGTTCCGCCGTGCTTGTTCCGGTATAACGAGCCTGTGCGGTAACCTTGCCTTTTTCTCCCCCCAGCTTTACCACCGCCGTATAGATAACGCTGTTTTCATTCCGCAGGCTGCCTTCTACAATGACCCGGTATTCACCGGCGGGAACCGCCTTGCCTGTACTGTCCGTACCATCCCAAACATAACGCTGATCGCCGCTTTTTGGCGTGGAACCGGTGATGGCATCAACCTGGGGTTTTTTCATCCCCGCCAGGTTGGATTGTTTTACCCAAAGCGGCAGGGAAAATTCCCTTTTCTGCCAGCCCCCCGCGGCGGTAAACTTTGTAGCGTACAGTGTTTTTATATGACGGCCCTGAGCATCTTCAATCCATACGGCAAACTGGTTGCTGGCAAACCCGCTCTGTTTGGTATAGGTAAAGTTTACCTCCACCTTGTTTGTCTGTGCAAAAAGCGCAGAAGCAACACAAACAAAAAACCATACAAGAAATGTTTTTTTCATTTTTCCACCCCGTCTTTCTGGTTTAAGGAATCGAGTTGATCAAAAACTGAAGTTTTTGATCAACTTCCTATAAAAATCTCTAAAAACTTCAGTTTTTAGAGTCTCCCATCAGTCATTAATCGCTCTTCTTACTTGAAGAAAAAAGCAGATTAAGGATGATTCCTACAACGGTAGCCAGAGCGACGCCGCTAAGCTGGAATTTAAGATCATGAGTAATGTTAAAGGCCAAGAGTCCTCCGCCTATACCAATGACCAAAATAACTGAAGTAATGGTAAGGTTTTTCTTGTCCTTGTAATCAACGCCGCTTTCCACAATAGTCCGCAGCCCCGACGATGCAATAATCCCAAACAGAAGCATGGAAATACCCCCCATAACCGGAGCGGGTATGGTTTGGATTAGGGCGCCGAATTTCCGGAAAAACGAAAGGATAACCGCTATGACCGCCGCTCCGCCTATGACCCACACTGAATAAACACGGGTAAT
>JAITCP010000148.1 GCA_031283025.1 Spirochaetaceae bacterium
TTTTTACTGAGTTCCACTTTTGTTGCGTTTTTCCATGGCATAGCTTCAGTCCCTCCTTTTTTTATTATCGGTTTTACAAAGGTTTTCTGGAGGGGATATTTATGCGGGGCAGTACTAGACTTGTTCGATAACCCGCAAGTTTGGGCCATTAGCCCAGAGAGGCGGGGTATGGACCCCGCCTTCCAATCAGAAACACCCGGTTGACCGATACGGCAAACAGAGGCGGAAGCGCCTGAATAATTGCGCTCCTAGTAACCTACTTTGATCGTTTCCCAGGCATCGTTGTACATTTCCAGCGCCTCTCCCAGATCATCCTTTATTTCAGTATTGGCAAGGTCTTCCACAAGGTAGAGGGGATCATCCTGCTTATAGGGAGCCGCCCTGTAATTGGCCGTTGGGGGAAAACCGAAGAAGTCGGTGAATTCCGCATAGATTTCCGGCCGGTGAATAAAGTCGATAAACTTGTGGGCCAAGTCAATGTTTTTTGCCCCCTTTAGGATGCACATACCGTCGATGTAGGCGGGCCCCCCTTCATCGGGGATAAAAAACACCGTATTGTTGATAAGCTCCTCATTCCCGGCAATTTCTTCATAAACTACTTCCGCATAGCCGTGAACCACCCAGAAGTCCCCCTGGGAATAACCTTTGCCGAACGCTTCCGCGTCAAACTTAACAAGGTTCGGCTTCCAGGTATTGTTTACCAGATCACGGGCTTCTTCAATTTGTGCGGGGTCTTTTGAATTGACCGAATAGCCCAGATAGGCCAGCGCGTCTCCCAGGACTTCCCGCATATCATCCAGCATGGTCATACGGCCTTTAAGGTCCGTCCGTGCAAAAATAGACCAGCTTTTTTCAAAATCCGGAACTTTGGCGGTATTTACCAAAACTCCTGACGCTCCCCAGTAATAGGGAACAGAATACTCCATAACCGGATCGGCTTTTGTTTTCTGTAATACCCTGGGGTCCACATTGTCCAGATTGGACAGCCTGGATTTATCAAGTTTTTCCAGCAAACCCAGGCTAATCATGATCGAAACATAGTCTTCAGAAGGGAAGATTATGTCATAACCGGTGCCGCCAGCCTGAAGCTTGGCGAACATTTCCTCGTTAGAGGCGAATTCGTCGTAAACTACCGTTACGCCGTATTCCTTTTCAAATTTTTCAATCACTGAAGGGGGGGTATAATAAGTCCAGTTGTAAATGTACAGCTTGCCGCCCCCCCCCGGCTTCCTGTTTCCTAAACACCCGCCTGCCGCCACCGCCGCTATGATTATAGCGGCGGCAAGTACAGGTATTTTCTTCTTCGTCCTTTTCATTCTTGTCTCCTTACACTAAAATTAACCGTTCACTACAGAACGGATTATTCCACAACACGGGTTATTTAGCCGCAATATACTTTAAGAAATTTCTGAGGAGGAATGTCAGCAGCACCGTACCAAAAATCATTACCACAGACAGCGCATTGATCACCGGAGAAACGCCGAAACGGATGGCCGAATAAATGTAAATGGGCAGGGTGGACGAACCGGGGCCGGTAACAAAGTAGGTGATCACAAAATCTTCCAAAGAAATGGTTACCGCTGTTAAAAAACCTGACACGATACCGGGCATACAAACCGGTATCGTTACTTTAAGGAGAGTTTGAACTTCATTGGCTCCCAGATCATGGGCCGCCTCTATAATTGAAAAATCAAATTCGTCCAGCCGGGCCATGACCATAAGAAACACAAAGGGAAGGTTAAAACTGATGTGGGCGATAAGGATCGTGGCAAGCCCCAACTGCATTTGTATGCCTGCGAAAAAAATGGAAAGGGAAACCCCAATGATTATTTCCGGCAGTATCATGGGGAGGAATGAAATGACTTGCACATAGTTGCGCAGCTTAAAACGGTACCAGTTGACCCCAATAGCGCCCAAAGTGCCGATAAGCGTGGCGCTTGCCGCCGATCCAAAGGCGATAAAGATGCTGTGCCAGAAGGCCCGCCAAAGGTCCCTGGACCGGAAGAAAAGCTGTTCGTACCAAACAAAAGAAAAACCTGTCCAGGACATTCCTTTTGAACCATTAAAGGAATAGAGGATCAACACAAAGAGGGGAAGAAACAAAAAAACCATTGTTGCAATGAACAGCGTTTGGGAAAAGGAAAAATGTCTCCGGTATGCCCGGCGGGCATGGCGGGCCGCTTCACCTGACGGCGGGGGTTTAAGGGATGTAACGATGTTGCGGACTATGTTCCTGAAATTCATTCAATGCCCTCCCCGGCCATCGCTTCATTCATCATCTCATTCATCTCCCCGTTCATTGTTTCGTTCATGGCGCCTTCTCCGGGAATTCCCGTTTCGGCAATACCCGGCGCATCGGCCCTGCTTTTTGCCTCCCGCCGCTGGAGGTTCATCATAAGTATTACCCCGCCGGTTGTGATCACGGTAAGGGCAAGCGAAAAGGCGGAAGACAGGGGCCAGTTCCGGGCCTTGGTAAGCTGATCTGCAATGACATTACCCAACATATAGGAATCCTTGCCCCCTACCAGAAGGGGCACCGCATAGGCCCCAAAGATCGGTATAAAGGTAAACAGCACCGCCGTATAGATGCCGCTTCTTATATTGGGCAGCAGCACCCGGTTTATCGCCCCCAGTTTGGTGGCCCCTAAATCCCTGGCCGCTTCCAGCAGGGAAAAGTCAAATTTATCTATTGTGGAAAAGAGGGGCAGTATGGCATAGGGCAGGTACATATAAACCAGCACAAGGATTACCGCTTTCTGGTTGTAAAGAAAAGGAATGTAATCCCTTATAAGGCCAAGCCGCAGTAAAAGGTCGTTCAAAAAACCGTTGCTCCCCAGAATGTTCATCCAGGCAAAAACCCGTATAAGAAAATTCGTCCAAAACGGAATGATAATAAGAAGGAGCAGTAAGGTTTGATGTTTGCTGCGCGCCATGTAGTAACCGCAGGGCAGGGCGATTAGGATCGTGATCAGCGTGGCAATTCCCGATGTAATCAAAGTGCGGACGGTAATAATCAAAAAATTGGGGTTAGCCAGGCTTTTATAGGCCCCCAAAGAAAATTCCGGCAGTACCCCGCCGTAAAGCCCCTTTTTAAGAAAACTGTACACTACAATGATAATAAGCGGGACCAGAAAGAAAAACGTAAACCACACCGTCATGGGAAGTGAGTAGAGGGGGCCGTAGTTACGTTTTACCGTGGTCATTTCCTGTCCCCCTGGATTCCAAGGATATATCCGTCATTGGCGCTCCAGGAAAGGTACACCGAATCTTTCCATATAATGTCGGGGCCTTCATCAGAATAGTTGGCGTGCTGCTTAATCACCCGGATTAGCGTTGTATTGTTCACTTTGACATAAAACTTGGTTTGGAAGCCGGAATAAATCGGCTCGTCCACAACGCCCTGAAAATGGTTGATGTCCCCCCGCCCGCTGACAGGTTTATCGGTACTGATCTTGATCTTTTCCGGGCGCACGGTAAAACTCACCTTTTGATCAACGCTTACCTCGTCCACGGTGGTTACCTTAACGCGGCCCAATTCCGCAATATCCAGTTCCACCATATATTCGGTTTCCTCACGGGGAAGTTTCTCCACGCTGAGCACCCGTCCGTCATAAAGGTTTGTTTCCCCGATAAAGCGGGCTACAAAGCTGGTGGCGGGGCTTTCGTAAATTTCATGGGGAGTGCCCACCTGCAATACATCCCCCTGATCCATGACGGCGATATGGTCAGATACTGACAGGGCTTCCTGCTGGTCGTGGGTTACATAGATAAACGTAACGCCTATTTTGTCATGAATCTGATCCAGTTCGATCAGCATGTGCTGGCGGAGTTTGGCATCCAGTGCGGAAAGGGGTTCGTCCAGTAAAAGCACCCGCGGTTCGTTGATCAGCGCCCTGGCAATGGCAACCCGCTGTTTCTGGCCGCCGGAAAGCTGGTTGGGCTTTTTACCGGCATGGGCTTCCAACTGAACCAGTTTAAGGTAGTCCTTAACCTTGGCGGTAATTTGCTCTTTGGGCTTTTTCTTTAGCCGCAGGGGAAAGGCCACATTTTCAAAAACCGTTAAGTGGGGAAAAAGGGCATAGTTTTGAAAAACCGTATTGGCCTGCCGCCGGTTGGGGGGAAAGCCCAATACGTCGGCGCCGTCAAAGGTTACCGCTCCGCTGTCCGGGCTTTCAAAGCCCGCGATGATCCGTAACAGGGTTGTCTTGCCGCAGCCGGAAGGCCCCAGCAGGGAAAAAAATTCACCCTTTTGTATGGCAAGGCTTACCCCGTTCAAAGCCTTAAAGCCGCCGAAGGATTTGAAAATCCCTTCGATGGCAACATCGCTCCCTATCAATGCTGACCCTTCAACCTCCTTCAGAAAACCGTTACAGTAGATACAATGGGATTTTTACCGGATAATGTCAACCGCCCCCGCAAATATACCCGCTATCGAACAAACGCTCCGGCCTTTTACCCTGCTTCACCAATAAACCGGGGATCACTGAGGGAAGCGCACCTACGGCAAATATCACTGAAAAAACGGACGCTTTATTAGTTTTGTTGCATATGGGCGGCGGGAAGAACACCCCTTCAGGCCGCAGTGGTCGTGGCTGTTCCTTACGCACGTTTTGACGTGGCATTTTCTTACGCACGCCAAGCGTCCTTCAGGGGTAACCTTCCCGCCGCCCACGTGGCAACGTTCCTCTAAAGCGTCCGTTTTTTCAGTGCTTTTACTCCCTGCGCGCTTTCTAAAACCCCGGAAAAGCCCGGCAATTTCTGCGAATGGGTAAAAGGCCGGAGCTTATAACAATGCGGGTATATTGGCGGGGTTGAAAGCGGGCATTTGCTGGTTAGCGTTACATTTATTTTCGTTGCTTTAGGCGGCAGGACGCCGCTGTTTCTAATGCTTTAGGGGGAGTTTTTGCGTAGCAAAAACGACAAGTCCAAAACCGACAAGGAGGTCGGTTTTGGACGAAACACCCGGCAATTACTGCGGAATGGTAAAAGGCCGGAGCTTATAACAATGCGGGATGGGGTTTTATTGTCCGTAAGCGTTGCGTATTACTATCACACATAGTTTACGAACAAAACTGTATTCCCTATTCCCTACTCCCTGCCTGCGGCAGGCAGGCCCATTCCCCTTTCCCCATTCACTAACCACTACTCCCCATGCCAACGCCTACGCTCCCTTTCCGGTCGCTGAGCTTGTCGAAGCGACACACAAAGCATTTACTCCCGTTTTTTCACACGGCGGACACGGAGGGAGTGGGGAGTGGGTGATGGGCCTGACTGCCGCAGGCAGGGAGTGGGGTTTTTGTCCGCAAGCATTGCGTGTACTTTCACGCATAGTTTACGAACTTCGCCCCCTACGCCCTACTCCCCATGCCCCATTCCCTACTCCCTGCCTGCGGCAGGCAGGCCCATCACCTACTCCCCATCAGGGGCGCACCAGCCGGAAACCGTAATCGATGCCCCGGTAGTACGGGCTGTTGAAGTTCCGATCGACCGAACGCGCTTCGGAAGCATCGCGGCTCCGGCTCCCGCCGCGTAGCACCCGGGACGACCCAGAAACGGGGCCCGCCGGATTATTTTGCGCACTGCTTGAATAACTGTCATACCCGTACCAATCCCAGCACCACTCAAACACGTTCCCGCTCATGTCATACAAGCCAAGCCCGTTGGGTGATTTCTTCCCTACCTCGTGGGTCATGCTGTTGCTGTTGTTGTCATACCAACCCACATCATTCAAGTTGTTGCTCCCGGAATACGTGTAGTTCCCCGGCGAACCGTTGCCGCCTTTAGCCGCATACTCCCACTGCGCTTCGGTGGGCAAACGGTAGCCGGTGGCCGTGCTGTTCAGCGTTACCGTGTGCACAGGTCTTTCACTGCCCCAGCCAACACTTGTATCGGGATTCCCCATCTGGAAACTGCCGCCGGGTATCCGCACCATGCCCTCAATGGTTGTACCGCCTGTCTGCGTTCCCCCGCCGCCTCCGTTGTCGCATCCTGCCAGAGACAGGGCGGCAAATGTCAGCAGTGCCGCCATTACGCTCAAAAATCCATTTTTTTTCATTTTTTATCCTCCTAAACTATCCGCGTACAATGCCCGCCGGCATATAAACTCCCTCTACCGGGTGTTTTTACACACGAAGCATTTACTCCCGTTTTTTCTCACGGCGGACACGGAGGAATTGGGGAGTAGGGAATGGGCCTGCCTGCCCTGGTGTTCCAGCCGCCGAAAGCGCAGCCGCTTTTGGCAAGCCCTTCGCCGCCGGGCAGGGTTACGCTCTCCCCCGCTTTAACCTTCTGCGCGGCGGGCGTCGGCCCCGTCCCGCCGTTGAGGTTGTAGCTTACGGTTTTCGGGGCAAGCGGCTCCAATAACTTTGCCATTATCGGGTTCCCGCAGCCGGTAAACGCTAAAACAAGCGCGCTTCCAATAATCAGCGCTAAAATGCCGGGCTTTCCTGTTTTAGACATGATAATTCCTTTTGTTTTTTGTTAAAGAGAAAGTTAAAAAAGAAATGAGAAATGAGAAAAAAGTTAGAAACTATATCTATTGTCGTCTCCGCTTTGCGGAGCCGTTCGGTTGGAATCGCCGCTAACGCGGCTAATGTAGTAGTTAGGTACTTGACACGATTTCTTATAGAGAGAGTATAATGAGC
>JAITCP010000170.1 GCA_031283025.1 Spirochaetaceae bacterium
ACAAACATGGTTAAAGACAAAATAAAACTTTGGAGTAAATAAGCGAAATGAATTTAGCGGGAAAAATAAGCAAGGTTCTCTACGGCGGGGATTACAATCCCGAACAATGGCCCAGGGAAGTATGGCAGGAAGATATGCGGCTCCTCCGCCTGGCGGGGATCGACATAGTAACGCTTAACGTGTTCAGTTGGGCGGCCTTGCAGCCTTCAGAAAACGAGTACGATTTTTCCACTCTGGACGCGATAATCGAAACGGTAAGCGCCGTTGAAGGCATGAAGATATGCCTTGCTACCGGAACGGCTACCCACCCCGCGTGGATGGCCCGCAAGTATCCTGAAGTGCTTAGGGTTAACATTGAAGGAAACAAACGCAAATTCGGAGCGCGTCAGAATTCCTGCCCCAACAGCCCCGTGTACCGTAAGTATTCGGCATTGCTGGCGCGGAAACTCGCGGAACGTTACGGCAAACTGGAAAACCTTGCCGCATGGCATATTTCCAACGAATACTGCAGCGCCTGTTACTGCGAGAACTGTGAAAAAGCTTTCCGCAAGTGGCTTATGCAAAAATACAAAACCATTGAAGCGCTTAATGCGGCATGGAACACTTCCTTTTGGGGGCATACCTACTACGACTGGGACGATATTGTTGCCCCGAGTTTTCTAAGCGAGGAATGGCCGCCGGGACGCACTTCCTGCCAGATACAGTCTATTGATTACCGGCGCTTTAATTCAGACAGCCTTTTGGACTGTTACCTTGCGGAGGCCGGCGTCCTTAAAGAAATAACCCCCCATGTTCCGGTAACTACCAACATGATGGCAACGTATTGGGAACTGGATTACCGGAAATGGGGGAAACACATGGACTTTATCGCGTGGGACAATTACCCTGCGATGGACGCTCCCTATACCCGGACCGCCATGAACCACGCGCTCATGCGGGGCTGCGGCGGGGGAAAGCCATTCGCCCTGATGGAACAGACTCCCAGCGTTACCAACTGGCGGCCCTACAATTCCCTCAAGCGGCCCGGCATTATGCGGCTGTGGAGTTATCAGGCCCTTGCCCACGGTTCGGACACGGTGATGTTTTTCCAGATGCGCCGCTCCCGCGGCTGTTGTGAAAAATTCCACGGGGCGATTATCGATCACTGCGGCCATGAAAACACCCGTGTTTTCCGTGAAACCGCCGCTCTGGGAGCGGAACTGAAAAAACTGGGGGACGTTTTTCTGGACAGCCGCCTTGAATCGAAAGCGGCGGTTCTCTTTGACTGGGATAACTGGTGGGCGACTCATTTGTCCGCCGGGCCCACGTCGGACATGAATTACCCGGAAGAAGTGTTCCGCTTTTATAACGCGCTGGCTCGGCGCAATGTTTCTACAGACATGGTTGGTGTTGACACTCCGCTGGATTCGTACAAGCTCCTCTTTGCCCCGGTACTGTACATGGTTAAGCCGGGATTTGCCGATAAAATAAAAACATTTGTCCGCGGCGGTGGCGTCTTTGTTACCGGTTATTTTTCCGGCATGGCCGATCAAAATGATTTGGTAACGACAGAAGGCTACCCCGGCGAACTGCGTTCCCTCTGCGGCCTGTGGGTAGAGGAAACCGATGCGCTGCTTCCCGGTAATTACAACAACTTTGTCATTAAAGAAGGCCCGCTGGCCGGAACCTGGAAGGCGGATTTGCTCTGCGACATTATCCGCCCGGAAGGCGCCGAAACCATAGCCCGCTATGAAAGCGATTTTTACGCGGGAACCCCCGCTCTCTGCCGCAACAACTACGGCGGGGGCGCGGTCTGGTATTTCGGCGCCCGGCCTGATGCGGTACTTCTTGACCGCTTTGCCGCTTTAATCTGCGGCGAATGTAATATAGAGCCGGTATTCCCCCCGCATGACGGAATAGAAGCAACCCGCCGCATAAAGGACGGGCGGGAATTTGTTTTTGTGCTTAACCATAATACAGTTGAAAGCCAAATTACCATTCCCTTTGCCTGCCGGGACTTGCTGACGGATAAAAGTTTTTCCCCTTCAGAGCGCTATGCCCTTCCCGCCGCCGACGTGCTGGTTTTGGATGTTACCTGAGATGTTTCTCACGAAGATCACGGAGGAACAAAGATCACAAAGAAGAAATTAGGAAGCTAAGTTAGCAAGTATAATGGATTGTCAACACGCTTAGATAGTGTCTGTCCACAAAGTCGGTTACTTTGCGGTTAGATAACAAAAATTTGTCTTCCTCTTTGTGTTCTTCTAATCTTTGCGATCTCCTTCGTATGAATTTCTTAGGGGACTGGTTTCCCCCGGCTCCAGTACCATTTCCCGGCTTTCATTTCCATTGCGCAGTAAAACAGGAAGCGCCGTTTTTCCGTTGTTCCGTATCACAAGCGAAACGGGCCGGCTGTTTTGCCAATGAAGATCAAGTTCCAGGTTTCCCTTTGCGCGCAGCCCTGTAACACTGCCTGAGGGCCATTTTTCCGGAAGGGCGGGGAGTAAGTCCAGCAGTACCCGCATTGTGTTTGATTCGCTGTAACGGATGCGGCTCCGGACAAGCATCCGCGCTATCCCCGCCAGCGCCCCAAAATTGCCGTCGATCTGGAAGGGGGGGCCGTTGTTGAAAAGATTGGGCAGGGTAAATTCGCTGAACAACGCATTAAGATTATCCAGGGCAGCTTTACCGTCTCCCAGCCTTGCCATAAAATTGACAAGCCATGCCCGGCTCCAGCCGGTATGCCCCCCGCTGTGGGCAAGGCGGCGTTCCAGTGTTTTGCGGGCGGCTGCGGCAAGCTCCGGCGTTTCATCCACGGTGATTGCGTCCCCCGGACAGAGCGCCCACAAATGGGAAAAATGGCGGTGCCCCGGTTCGGCTTCTTCGTATTCATCGTTCCATTCGCGGATCGTTCCGTTGGCGTGAATTGCCGGAGCGGGTATGCGGGTAAGAATCGAATGGAACACTTTAGCGTCGTTATCTGTAATCCCAAGAATTTCCGCGGCGCGGATAGTAACCAGAAAGAGCTTGCGCAAAATCTGGTTGTCCATTTCGCAGCCTGTGCAAAGGCTGCACGTGTCCCCGTTAAGAAGATAACTGTTTTCCGGCGAAAGGGAAGGGGAGGCCGCAAGGCAGGGTTCCCCGTCTTCGTTTACCCGTTTTCCCGGAACCAGAAAATCAGCAAAAAATATACTTGCTTCTTTTAAGAGGTAAAAATACCGGGCAAGAAATTCCCTGTCCAGGGTATGCTCATAATGTTCCCAAATATGCAGGGTAAGCCAGGCCGCTCCCAAAGCCCAATAGGAGCCGGGGAGCCAGTAATCCCTGGGAGCGGTGTCGCCCCAAACGTCAGTATTGTGGTGGGCGGTAAAGCCCCGGCAGCCGTACATAATTTCTGCGGTATTTTTGCCGTTGGGGTACATTCGTTCAAGCAGATCAAAAAGCGGCTGTTCGGTTTCCGCCAGATTGCACATACAGGCAGGCCAGTAATTCATCTGGGTATTGATATTGATCGTATAGTCGCTGCCCCAGGGGGGATCAATATGGTGGTTCCATATCCCCTGTAAATTGGCCGGCAGCGTACCGGGCCTGCTGGAAGAAACAAGCAGATACCTGCAAAAATTAAAGTACCGGACTGTTTCCGCATTGCCGGGTAATTTCAGTTCCATGCGGCTGTACCATGATCGATACTCCCGGATGTGTTCTTCCAAAAGCCGCTCCCAGATTTCAGTAACGCCGCTTCCCCATTCTGCCGCGTTGTTTGCAGCGATATTTGCGGCGCGGTTTAGAGAGGATATGCAGGCGGCTGTATAATCCTGTTCCCGGAAGCCGGTGCGGATGTCAACAAGGAGCAGGGCTTCATCGGCGTTTTCTACCGTAAGAAAACCGCCCCGGCTGCGCAGTTCTCCGCCTTTGCGGACTGCCTTTATCATGGCGCAAAAGGGAATGTCGGCATCACGGATAATGAAAGCGGCGTCTTCCGTATTTCCCTGCCGGTCAAAAAAGACGCCGCGGTTCAGAGAAGCGCGAAAGGCAATTTTACCGGAGACGGGCTTCCCGTCCGGGCGGGCGGCGCTGAAACGCAGAACCAGAATACCCGCGGGGGCGGAAATGAAACATTCCCTTTTATACGCCGTGCCGTCATATTCAAAAGAAAGGGTATGGACAGCCTGTGCAATATCAAGTTCCCGGCGGTAGTTTTCTGTTCCGGTAAGGAGCGGGCCGCAACGGGTTCCCGACCGGGAATCACCAAAGCCGCTGGCAGCGTTATTGGGGGAAAAGTCGATGAGAAGTTCCCCGGCAGTTTGATATGCCCGCTGGGACGCGGGCACGCCGCTGAAACATTCAAGACAGGATTCTTCCGCTTCTTTAACGCGGCCCTCGTTCAGGAGGCGCCGTATTACGGGAAGGGCTTCCCTTGCCGCGCTGTTGTTGCGATTCCGGTAAATGCCGGACCAGATCGAATCTTCGTTTAATTGAATCCTCTCCCTGTCCGGTATGCCAAAGACCATGGCCCCAAGCCTGCCGTTTCCCAGAGGCAGGGCTTCCTCCCATTGCGCCGCGGGGGCATTAAAGCCAATTACATTTGTTACCATATACCGACCCTGTTTTATCACGCCAAGGCGCAAAGACGCAGTTCTAAACTAATCCATTGACTATTCTGAATATGCCAATAAAAATCATGAATATCAATAGAGTTGTTCAAGAACTTCAGTTTTTGAACAACTCTAATATAAAAACATCCTCAGCGTTCTCTGCGCCACTGCGTTCTCTACGCGAAATAATTGACAGATAATGCGTATGGCGTCATCTTTTAATGTTTGCCCACGTTTCTTTGAGGGCGCCGCTCATGGCATAGGAACTTTCGGGGCCGCGCTTAATGTCGTTGCCGGTGTCCCAGAAAACAGGGCAAATGCCGTTGTTAAGGCAGATTTGCGTAACGGCGGTGATCCATCGGGAGCGGGCCGCTTCGATCTTGGTTTTGCTGAACGTTACGCCGTATTCGCCCAGAATAACCGGAATTCCCTTGTCTATAAACCGTTTTCGTATTTTGGCAAATTGATCAGAAAGCTCCACGTAATCCGCGCGGGCGCCCCAGTCGGTTTGGTTTTTGCCCCAGGATTCATCTTTTTCCAGAATGCAAAAAACAGCCGGAGTATAGTAATGAACTGAAAGGATCAGCCGGTCCTTTGGCGTATCACCGGGCATACGAAAGAGCGGATCGCAGGTTAAGTCGATGTCGGTGTAGTAACCGGAAACAAGGAGAAACCGTGAAGCATTTTTGCCGCCTGCCGCGCGAACCGTGTTGACAAAGGCCTGATTAAGGCCGTTCAGTATGTTGTAGGCTTCCCCCTTCCTGCCGTTGGTGGAGGAGTCCCACTGGTTCCACATTTTGAAGCCAACCTCGTTCATGGCCTCGAAAATCAATTTGTCTGAAGCTCCGGAAAAACGCGCGGCGATTTGCTTCCACACTGCGGAAAATTGTTTTGTTACGCCGATGGGATCATCCCCGGCTTTCAGTATCCAGCTTTTGTCGCTTTCACCGCCGTCATGGTGCAGGTTGAGGATGCAGTACATATCTTCGTCCAGTATCCACTTTACGACTTCTTCTACACGTTTCATCCATGTTTCAGCAATGGCGTAATTCGGCCCCGGCCCCATGTTTTCCGCCCAGGTAACCGGCAGGCGGATGGTTGTGTAGCCGTACTTTTTGAGGGCGGCAATAAATTCTTTTGTTATTTTGGGATTCCCCCAGCCTGTTTCTCCGGCAAGCCAGGTATTGGTACCGATACTGTCCAGGGTATTGCCTATGTTTATCCCGATTCCCATATCCCGCATCAGCGCCGTGGCGGGATTGTCCGGGACAGGTTCTACGGCGGGCAGCGCGTCCGTTGTTCCGCAGGAAACTGAAACAAGCGCAAGGATCAACAACGCCGCCGCAACCAACAACATCGCGGGGAAAAAGTTTTTGAACAGGTACTTCATAATTATTCCTTACAGCAACGGCAGCACCGTTTCCAAAACTTCTTTCAGGGCAGGGCTTATAACGGAAGGAGTATCACGGTAAATCTCGCCCATGTCGTGAAAGCCGGACGACGTTTTACCGCCGTTGTCCCAGAGTACGGGACAAATGCCCAGCTCAATACATTTTTGGGTAACCCTTGTCAGCCAGTTAACGCGCTGGTCCTTATCGGGCAGTTTGTTATTTACTATATTGTATTCGCCCAAAATAACCGGAATTCCATTGTCTATAAATGCGGTTTTTAATTTATTGAACAGGCTGTTAAGCGTGTTATAATCCTGGGCAGTCCCCCAGGTAGCGGCAGTGCCCGCTCCGGCAAAATTCCAGGGCGTATAATAATGAACAGAAAGAGTCAGGCGGTCATCAATATTGTCGGAAGGCATTTTGAACAAAGGATCGCAGGTGTTGTCAATGTCGGTCCAATAGCCGGAAATAAGCAGGAAACGAAATTTGTTGTTGTAACCGGCGGCGCGGACGGTGTTGACAAAGGTCTGGTTAAGCAGATTAAGTATGCGGTACGCTTCCGCCTTTTGCGCCGCCTGGCCGCCCTGATAGCGTTTCCAAAGATCATCAAAACCGATTTCATTCATGGCTTCAAAAATAAGGTAATCAGAGGAATGTGAAAACCGGTTGGCTATTTGCGCCCAGACTGCGGCTAATTGATCCGCCACCGCCGTAACATTTGCCCCGTTATCCGGGTAATTTTTTTGGGCGTTTTGTATCCAGGATTTGGCGTTACCATGTCCGTCATGGTGAATATTTATGATGACGTACAAGTTTTCATCAAGACACCAGTTTACTATTGTTTCCACGCGGTCCAGCCATGCGGCCTTAATCGTGTAATCCGGCGCGGGCTCAAGGTTTTCCGCCCATGTAACGGGAAGCCTTATGGTTTTGTAACCGTAGTTTTTCAGGGCTCTGATGAACGCCCGGTTTATCTGTACGTTCCCCCATGCCGTTTCCCCGCCCCAACTGTCCAGACTGTTGCCTATATTAAAACCAAGCCCCATGTCCTTAACAAAATCTTTGGCGGTAATTAAACGCTCAGGCTCGATAAAAGTATCTTCTTCCACCGGCTCCAGAGGGCAGGCGCCAAGCAGCAAAATGCAAAGAGCGGCGCAGGATGCCATATACGCTAAATTTTCACTTTTTACCGCCTGCCTGCGCAGGTATGCGGAGGGGCACGGAGTTATAAGATGAATGAGCCATTTCCAAAACTCGGTTAGTTTTGGAAATGGCTTAAGAAAAACTGTCCAAAAGGCCAGTTTTTCAATTAAATCTAAGGTAGCTTTTCCAAAAACTGAAGTTTTGGAAAAGC
>JAITCP010000182.1 GCA_031283025.1 Spirochaetaceae bacterium
GCGGACTGGTGGCCGTTTTCACCGTAACGGAGGCTCTGCCCTTTTTTCAGGGAAAGGGGCCAGTATTGGGGATATTCTTCATCTAACAGATACCGGGCAATAGCGGCATCATAAGCGGAAGTCAGATCAAAAACTTTGCCCGCCAGCCGTTTCTTAAATTCCAAGGAAACATTTTCCGCATTGATGCCGTTTATCACTTCGGCATAATCGGCAGGATCGGTAAGAACGATCACATCGCGGTAATTTTTTGCGGCAGAGCGGAGCATGGCGGGCCCGCCTATGTCGATAAACTCCACCGTTTCTTCTATAGTAAGCCCCGCCTGAACCTTTTCAAAGAAAGGATAAAGGTTTACACAAACCAAGCCGATGGTTTCAACCCCCAGGCTTTTCAGAGTGTCCATGTGGGAAGGATTATCCCGCCGGGCCAGAATTCCCGCATGGACTGCCGGATGGAGGGTTTTAACCCGCCCATCAAGACATTCGGGAAATCCCGTTACCGTTGAAATATCGGTTACAGGGATACGATTATCCTGAAGATACCTGAAGGTTCCTCCGGTAGAAAGAATTTCCCAGCCCAGCCCGGTAAGAGCCTGTGCAAGTTCCGGAACTCCTTCCTTGTAATATACACTAATAAGAGCGCGTTTTTTCATTGTTAAGTTGAGTATACCGGAAATGGGCCGCTTTACCAAGACGGATGTTTAAAAGCGCCCTTCTTTAATGCAAACCGTAATTAAGCGGCCAGCTTTTTTTCGAGTGTCAATGCCGCTTAAGCCCCTATCGGGTTTTTATGAGAATTGCCTTCCGGGGGCATAGCCTGTATTTTCAACAGAAGGTCTACCTCTTTAAGAAGGTAATCCCTATACCGGTGTTCCAATTCTCTAAAAAGACCCGCCAGCTTTATATACTGTTCATCACTGGAACGGGTGAACATTGTTCCTTCACCCTTCCGCAGCCAGCTTTCACTTGCATTGAAAGAAGAACAGACCAGCTTAATTAATCGGTCATTTACTTTGCGCTTTTCTGTTTCTATCCCTGCCAGATACCCAGATGAAAGAGAAACCACCTGGGAAAAACTAACCTGTGTCATATTCAGGGCCTTGCGGAGGTCCTTAATACGCCGGTTGATCATAATGTTATTATTCTGCTCCACGATATAAAAAATACTAAATAATTTTTCATTTTTCAAGAAAATTCGATTTTTTTTATTAGAGTTGTTCAAAAACTTCAGTTTTTGAACAACTTCCTATTAAAACTGCAAAATACGCAGTATTTTGCTTAACTTGTTCAAGAACCAACCGGGTTCTTGAACAAGTCTATTATTAAGCGCTTAAACACAAGAAAAACTGCACTTAGCAAGTGTTTTCGTCATATTTACCCATGGACATTAGAGTTGTTTAGAAACTTCAGTTTCTGAACAATTTCCTATTAAAAACTGCAAAATACGCAGTATTTTGCTTAACTTGTTCAAGAACCAACCGGGTTCTTGAACAAGTCTATTGTTTTGATCACCGGATGTCGGCTTGTTTCTTTTTCATGTTTTCTATATTATGTACATCACCGTAATAAAAGTTTGCACAGGGGGCAAAATGGCCAGAAAAGGAAAAGTTGTTATCGACCAGGAATTGTGCAAGGGCTGTTATCTCTGCGTCCGCGCCTGTCCGGTTAAGGTACTGGAGCCGGATACGGAACTTAATGCGTCCGGGTGTTATCCGATCAAAGCGGTAAATACGGAAAAATGTATAGCCTGCGGCGCTTGTTACGAAGTATGCCCGGATGTCTGCATAGAAATCTACGAACTTGAGGAATCAGAAGTATGAATGATAAAGTTTTAATGAAGGGAAACGAAGCCATAGGAGAGGCGGCGATCCGGGCGGGCTGCGGCGCATACTTCGGTTATCCGATCACTCCACAGAATGAAATTACCGGTTATATGGCAAAACATCTGCTCGACAAGGGCCGTATTTTTATCCAGGCGGAAAGCGAGACGGCGGCGATTAACATGGTTTACGGCGCTTCCTGCGCCGGAGTGCGGGCCATGACAAGCTCGTCCAGTCCCGGCATCAGCCTTAAACAGGAAGGGATGAGCTATGCCGCCGGGGCGGATGTTCCCCTAGTGCTGGTCAACGTCGTCCGGGGTGGGCCGGGGCTTGGCAACATTGCGCCGTCGCAGGCGGATTATTTTCAGTCAACCAGAGGGGGCGGCCACGGCGACTATTACTGTATCGTGCTGGCTCCCAAGAGCGTGCAGGAAGCGGCGGATTTTACCTACGAGGCCTTTGACCTGGCGGACAAGTACCGGATTCCGGTGATTGTTCAGGCGGATGGAATGATCGGCCAGATGATGGAAGCGCTTGTCCTGCCTGCGCAGAAATCCCCCCAAGACTTGCCCGTCCGCAGTTGGATAGTGGGCAATATGGGAAAAGCCCCGCATGAAAGCCGCGCCGCCCGGCACATCACATCAATTCATCTTGTACCTGAAGAACTGGAAGCGGTTACAAAAACCCGGTTTAACCTTTACGATAAAATTAAAGCGGCGGAAACCCGCTATGAATATGCAGGGCCCGGTAAAGAAGGAACGATTGTGTCCGGCAATGACGCAGCCTGCGGTACGGCTGTGTTTGACGCTGCGGACATTATTCTGGCAGCTTACGGAACTTCCGCGCGGGTGTGTTTGGGCGCAAAACAACTTGCGGAAAAGGCGGGAGTCCGGGTGGGGCTTTTCAGGCCAATTACCCTGTGGCCATTCCCCTACAAGGCGCTGGGCCAAATTGCCGCCGCCGGAAAACCAATTCTTACCGTAGAGATGAGCCTGGGGCAAATGGTGGAGGACGTTAAACTTGCCGTTCTGGAAATTCCCGCCGAAACGAAACGCCCCGATGTTCATCTCCTGGGACATACCGGCGGAGTGATCCCCACGGAAGAAGAAGTTTTTGCGGAGATCAAAAGGATTTGCAGATGAAAAAGTTATACGGATACCCGGAATGTCTGAACAAGATTCAAACCAAATACTGCGGCGGCTGCGGCCACGGCATAATCCACCGGATCATCACTCAACTGATTGACGAGATGGGTCTGCGGGAAAGGGCGATCATCACAAACCCCGTGGGCTGCGCGATTTGGGCTGATCTGTACTTTGACTTTGATTCGGTGCAGCCGCCCCACGGCAGAACGCCCGCAGCGGCCACCGGGGTTAAGAGAGTGCTGACGGATCATCTGGTGATCTGTTATCAGGGGGATGGCGACATGGCCGCCATCGGCACTGCGGAAATGATCCACGCCGCCAACCGGGCGGAAAAATTCACCACGATTTTTGTTAATAACGCCATATATGGCATGACAGGCGGCCAGATGGCCCCCACGACGCTTATCGGCCAGAAGGCTGCGACCGCCCCCTATGGCCGTGACCCGGATGCCGCCGGCATGGGGTATCCCATCCGCGTATGCGAGCTCCTTGCCCAACTGGAAGGAACCCGTTACATTGCGCGGGGCGCGGTAAACAATGCGGCCAATATCCGCAAGACACGGAGCTATATAAAGAAAGCGTTTGAAGCCCAGATGTCGGGAGTTGGGTTTACCATGGTGGAAGTTCTTTCTCCCTGCCCCACTAACTGGAGCATGGAACCGGTTGAAGCGGTACAGTGGCTTGAAGAAAATATGATCCCCGCGTTCCCCCTAGGTGAAATAAAAAACACTCTTACCGCGGCACCGGCAAAGGAGGAGGCGGCATAATGACAGAAAAATCGTTCTTTGCCGGATTCGGCGGCCAGGGGATTATCTCCCTTGGGCAAATCTGGGTGTACTTTGCGATGAAAGAAGGAAAGAACGTTACCTTCTTCCCGTTTTACGGCGCGGAAAAACGGGGCGGCATAGCCAGGGCAAGCGTTATCATTTCTGACAGTGAAATCGCCAGCCCTCTTGTAACCGTTGCAGATTCCGCCTTGGTGATGAACAGCGATTCACTTCCTGTTTGCGAAGGGCTGCTTAAAGACGGCGGACTCATGGTGGTAAATTCAACCCTGGTAAAGGAAGCGCCCCGGCGGACTAACTTAAAAACAGTAAAGGTAGAAGCAACCGCTTTGGCGGAACAGATCGGCAATGTACGCTTTGCCAACATGGTTGCTCTGGGAGCC
>JAITCP010000045.1 GCA_031283025.1 Spirochaetaceae bacterium
CCCTTGGGGCCTATCCCTTCTACTTTAAGGAGTTCCAAAAAAGTGGCGCGCCGCCTGTCATCGGCAAAACCGTAAAGGCGCATTTGATCTTCACGGTGGTACAGCCAGACAAAGACACGTCCCGCTTCCCCCTCAGGCGGGAGGGCGGCAAGGTCAGTAGCGGGAACGGCAATGTCCCACTCCACGCCGCCGGTTTCAACGCGCACCGCATCGGCGCATTTTTCTGTAATGATTCCCCGTATGCTGTTGAACATGGGAGCATTATACCATACGGCCAATAAAAAACAAGGTTAAAAATACTAATTTTACATTAGACTTGTTCAAGAACCAGGTTGGTTCTTGAACAAGTTAAGCAAAATACGGTGAATTTTGCAGTTTTAATAGGAAGTTGTTCAAAAACTGAAGTTTTTGAACAACTCTTTTATTTTGCCTGTTTTTGTTGTTCTTCAATTAATTTCAAAAAATCTTCCGGCAAAATTACGGATATAGACGAGTTGGGAAAATCAGCAATATTACGGGTAATGATGTAATGCGCGTTTATAATTTGGGCACATTCAAACTGTATACGATCTTCTAAGTCTGTAAATTCATCATTGTTAAGAGCGTCAATAATTTGTTTCTTTTGTATACCAACAACATCAACAAAATCGCAAAGGTCTAATAACATTCTTTTTCTATCGTTTACAGAGAATTGCTTGCGAAGAATATAAAAAATGTTAGTAATACTATGAGCGGCAATATAACCTTTGCAATCTTGTTGAAAACACAAGCGCAATATTTTTTCCGCATTGGCAGAATATGGCTGGCGTGAACAAAGATGATCCAGTATTACGTTTGTGTCAATTAATATGTCCATAACGTTCTTCACGGTAATCGTTTAGTTCCTTTTTATAATCAAAATCAGCGGATAAAATTCCGCCATACTGCATAAAACGATCAAATGCCTCTTGTCTTTTTTTATTGATTGTCTCTGTTTTATCAATGTTTTGTATAGGATTCAAAAAAGCTACTACTACTTCGTATGGTTCAGCAATCTGTACAGAAAGAGGGTCTAATTTAACCGTATCACCACCCTGATATATTCCCTTAACCGCAACCATAATAAACTCCTGTCTCAAGCGGCGGAATCGCCGCTTATTACCAACCGAACATTAGCATTTGGTGTTAATGAAAACTCTTTAATAGAGTTGTTCAAAAACTTCAGTTTTTGAACAACTTCCTATTAAAATGTAAATATAGCACAAAATAAATTTTTGAAAAAGCCCTAAATCTCTATCCGATTCCATCCGTTTATATCCGTGTAATTCGCGGTTAAATTTGCAATTGTTTAGCAGTTACGCGCTTTTCTGTAATTCCAGTATCTCCGGCGGCTCGGATTTTTCTATCGTATCCTGGCTAATAACTACCCGTTTGCTTCCCTGTATAGAGGGGATTTCAAACATGATGTCCGTCATGATCCGTTCTACGATGGCCCGCAGCCCCCGTGCGCCGGTTTTTTGCTTGATTGCAGTGTCGGCGATGGCGTTAATTGCCCCGTCGGTAAATTCCAACTGCACATCGTCATAGGACAGGGATGTCTGGTACTGTTTGACGATGGCGTTTTTTGGCTCCGTGATAATCCGCATCAGGTCTTCTTTACGCAGTTCATCCAGGCTGACAACGATTGGCAGCCGCCCTATAAATTCGGGGATCATCCCAAAGTGGATAAGATCGTCCGGGTGGAGGTGGGTGTACAGTTCCCGCAGGCTCTTTTCCCGGTTTCCCTGATTTTCCGATCCGAATCCCATGGGGTGCTGAACCACCCGCCGTTCTATGTACTTGTCCAGCCCCACAAAAGCGCCGCCGCAGATAAATAGAATGTTGGTGGTGTCTATGCGGATCATTTCCTGATTGGGATGTTTCCGCCCTCCCTGGGGAGGAACTGAAGCAATCGTCCCTTCTATGATTTTAAGCAGGGCTTGCTGGACTCCTTCACCCGACACATCCCGTGTAATGGAAACATTTTCACCTTTGCGGGCTATCTTGTCGATTTCGTCTATGTAGACTATGCCCCTTTCCGCGGAGGCAATGTTCCCCCCTGCGGCCTGAATCAGCTTGAGGAGTATATTCTCAACATCTTCCCCAACATAACCGGCCTCGGTAAGGGTGGTGGCGTCCACAAGGGCAAAGGGCACTTTAAGTTTGCGGGCCAGGGTTTTGGCGAGGAGGGTTTTTCCGGTTCCCGTTGGGCCGATTAAGAGGACATTGGACTTTTCAATCTCCACATCCTCCGGGTTTTTCCTAGGATTGGCGATGCGCTTGTAGTGGTTGTACACGGCTACAGACAGGGCTTTCTTTGCGTCGTTCTGGCCTATAACAAACAGGTCAAGGTATTTCTTGATTTCATGCGGAGTTGGGATATCTCCGGTAAATTGGGCGGTTAGGTCATGTTCTTCATCTGTCAGAATTTTACGGCAGACTTCCACACATTCGTCGCAGATAAAAACTTCGTTGGGGCCGGCTATAATCCGCCGGGCCATGTCGGCGCTTTTTCCGCAGAAGGAACAGGTTCGTTCCCCCCCGCCTCCGCCGTAACCGTTACGCAATCGGGCCATTTTTTTCCTTTATTAAAATCCTGTCGGCGATGCCGTAGTCCACCGCTTCTTCAGCGGACATAAAGAAGTCACGTTCCAGATCGATCGCAACCTGGGCGGGATCCCTTCCCGTATTTTTGGCAAAATAGTCTATAGTGATTTTTTTTAGCCTTAAGATTTCCTTGGCGTGAATGCCTATATCCCGCGCCTGCCCTTGGGCGCCCCCCCAGGGCTGATGGATCACCACTCTGGATGAAGGCAGAACCAGCCGTTTCCCCGGCGCCCCGGCGGCAAGGATCAGGGCGGCGATGCTGGCCGCCTGCCCCAGGCAGATTGTCTGCACATTGGATTTGACGTACTGGATTGTATCGTAGATGGCAAGCCCCGCTGTAACCGAACCGCCGGGGGAATTGATGTAGAGGTTAATGTCCTTTTCCGTGTTCTGGCCGTCCAGAAAAAGTATCTGGGCCACCGCCAAATCCGCGTTCAGGTCCATTATTTCCCCGTCCAGAAAGATAATGCGATCCGAAAGGAGCCGGGAATAAATATCGTAGTACCGTTCACCCATGCCGGTTTGTTCTACCACATGGGGAAGGACGTTGCTCATGATCTCTCCTTATTAATAATATACGTCATTTTAATGGCGTACTAATGGCCGGTTTACAACATTCTGCCACAAGCAGAATGTAAGGGCGTGAAACGCCCCGTAAACCGCCGCGATAAGCGGCGTTTTAATGCTGCTTACCGTGAATAAACGCCGATATAATGGCGTACTAATGGCGGTTTACGACGTTCTGCCGCAGGCAGAATGTAAGGGCGTGAAACGCCCCGTAAACCGCTGCGATAAGCGGCGTTTTAATGCTGCTTATCGGGATAATATACGCCGTTTTAATGGCGTATATTATATACTATCGGTTATTGGACATAATATCCAGATAACTTTCTTTTTTACCCTTTTTTATCTTGTTTTCAGCCTCAAAAAGGTCAAAGAGTTTCTGTTCTTTTATATCCTCTTTTAGGTACTCCCGGGCATTTTCTTCCTCGTAGTACTTTCTTACAGATTCCGCATTTTCTGTGCTGTCCGCATCGGCGGCAAGTTCATCAATTTTCTGTTCTATTTCCTCGTCAGAGACTTCCAGTTTTAGTTCTTCCATCAGGGTTTCCACGATAAAGCGGCTTTTTAGGGCTTTTTCCGCATCCGGCCTCCATTCTGTCCGGAAATTTTCCGGATTTTGCCCCATTCTAGCCATGTTCTTGAGCAATTCTTCAGTACTGGTTCCATAACGCCGGGCTATATTCCTGAACCGGGCATCCAGTTCCAGGTTCACCATGGACTCAGGGAGATCGACGGGGGTGGCTTCCAGCACCTTTTCCAGAATTTTGGAAACTATAATTTCCCTAAGCAGTTTTTCCAGGCTTTTGTCCAAGCGTTCCCTGATGTCGTTTTTCAAGTCCTCCAGGGTGTTGAATTTTTCATTTACGTCCTGGGCCAGTTCGTCATCCAGGGCGGGCAGGTTTTTTTCTTTAAGGGCGGTTAGAGTTACGCGGATTGTAAGGGCCTTACCCGCCAGATCATGGTAGGCATAATCGGCAGGAAAGGTTTTGGTAATGTCCTTTGTTTCCCCTTTTTTCATCCCGGTAATGTCATCGTCAAATTGGTAAAGGTTGTAACCGGAGCCAAGGGTAAAGACAAAATCCTGCCGTTTGCCGTTTTCTATTTCGTTTCCGTCCGCGTCAAGTTCGCAATAGTCCACCGTTACAACATCGTCCTTGGCCGCAGCCGCGTCATCGTCCCGGTCAAGAACCAGAGCGTTCCGTTCCTGAATGGCGGAGAGTTCGCGGGCAATGTCCTCGTCGCTTACGGATACATCGGGTACTTCCGCTTCCAGGCCCTTCCAGCGGCCTATGGTAGCTTTGGGGAGTACGTCGTAAACAACGGAAAAGGCCAAATCTTTGTCAAATTCCAATACCGGCTCCCCTTCAAGGCGGGGGGTGGAATAGGGAAGAGGTTTGTTTTCCCTGGCAAAATTTTCGTCCTCAAAAACTTCGGTAAGGGCCTTATTTATTACCTTGTTCAGCGCCTCTTCCTTAAGGGCTTCACCGTATTTCCGCTCCAGCACTTCACGGGGGACTTTTCCTTTGCGAAAACCGGGAATGAAGACGGATTTTACATGCTCCCTGATAAGTTCATCGTAATGGGAATGGACATCGTCCTTCCCTATGGTAAGCGTTAGCTGAACCGCTGAATGTTCCAGGCGCTTTAATTCTTTGGATACGGCCACAATTTCCCTCTTAACAGGCCTTGCCGGGATTTTGTGCGAGAGAAGGGACTCGAACCCTTATGCCAAAGGCACCAGATCCTAAGTCTGACGTGTCTACCAGTTTCACCACTCTCGCCCTTTTAAGCCCTGATTCAAGCCTTAATTACCTTAATAATGGAATTTACCCAAAATCAAGGTTTGTGTCAACCATCCGGCGCTCTTGATTATGGAGCGCTTGTGGAGCAGTATAAGCGTGATTGCGCTAGTAGGAGGATTTCCATGTTTAACGCGGAAACAGTTACGGACGGTCTAATTCAATGGATACGGGATTATTTTGATGAAAACGGCAGGGATTGCCGGGCGGTAATCGGCTTAAGCGGGGGAAAGGACAGTTCGGTGTCCGCCGCCTTGTGTGTCCGGGCACTTGGCGTGGAGCGAGTTTTTGGGGTTTTGATGCCTCAGGGGGAACAAAAAGACATAAACACGGCAAAGGAACTGGCCGCTCATTTGGGGATCAAGCATTGTATTGTCAATATTAAGGATGCCGTGGATGTTTTGCTGGAATCCCTCAATCAGGGCGGATTAGAGGCGAACCGGCAGGCGAAAATCAACACTCCGGCCAGATTGAGGATGACTGTCCTCTATGCCGCCGCGGCCATTGTGAACGGACGTGTGGTTAACACCTGTAACCTGAGCGAGGACTGGGTCGGTTATGCAACCAAATTCGGGGACGGCGCCGGGGATTTTAGCCCGTTGTCCCATTTGACGGTTACGGAGGTAAAAGCTGTAGGCAGGGAACTGGGGCTGCCGTCCGCATATACGGAAAAAACGCCGGAAGACGGCCTTTCCGGGTTATCCGATGAAGAAAATCTGGGGTTTACATACGCAGTTTTGGACCGGTATATCCGTGAGGGAATTTGTGAAGACACGGAAACCAAAGAGAAGATTGACAGGCTGCACAGGAACAACCTTCACAAGCTGGAGCTTATGCCCAGTTTTGATTACCAGGGATAAATAACTCTGTCAAGAAAAAGGTGCGAATTTACATGAAATTCCTGGGAAAAAAGGTGTTAATTTAGCGCAGAAGCGTCTAAATATTTGCAAATGATTCTTCCGTAAGTTTTCAAGCGCCGGCCCACATCAGTCCAGGAGCAGTTCTTCCGTTGTTGCATCCCACGAGCGGGAATATGTTTCCCATGAACAGGCAAAAGCAAAGCATGACGACAGGCGTATTGCCAGCCAGGCCGTAACCTTGCAAATGTCGATATGCCCGGAATGTGTCCGCATATATATTTCGGGCGGAGTAACCCGCACACTTACCGCAGCAGACCGCAGCGGAGAACAAGCGGAAAAAATGCCCTCTGTAGGGGAGGGCCCTGAGCCGCAATAACGAACCCCGCTGCACCGGCAATTATCGCTTCTTACAGTAAAAAGTTTCTCCCATACAAGAAACTATTGACAAATTATCTAATATTTTCTAATATATAAGAATGATTGCTCGTAAGATATACATGGAAAAAATCCGCCTTTTTATGGGTAAACCGGTAGTTAAAGTGATTACCGGAATGAGGCGCAGCGGCAAAAGCGTTATCCTTAAATTGCTCCGCGAGGAATTTTTGAAAAATAAAGTTTCAGATGAGAATATTGTATACCTTGACTTTGAATCGATGAGTACTGTCCCGCTTGCCAATGCAGACGAGTTATATTCCTATGTAATCAACAAGGCGACCCACAAGAATAAAAAACGTTTAGTTCTGATGCTTGATGAAATACAGCAAATACAGGGCTGGGAAAAGGTGATTGGATCTTTACGCATCGATATAAATTGCGATATTTACATCACCGGCTCAAATAGCGGGCTTTTATCCGCAGATATTGCCGCCGCGCTTGCGGGGCGTTTTGTGCAGATAAGGATACATACGCTTTCTTTTGCCGAACATTTGGATTTTACTGCGGGAATGGGAGAAGACCATGGGAAAGACCGCAACCGCCAGTTTGCGGATTTTCTGCGCTTTGGGGGCTTGCCCGGTATTCATGAAATGAATATCAATACTGATGCGGTTTATCCGTATCTTTTGGACATATACAACTCGGTATTGTTAAAAGACGTTATCAGCCGTTACCGTATTCGTGATATTGAGCTTCTTGAACGGACTATTCATTTTCTGATGCACAATGTGGGAAATATTTTTTCGGCAAAGCGAATTTCGGATTTCCTGAAAAATCAAAACAGGCGTTTAAGCGTAGAAACTATTTATAATTATCTTGACGCGCTAGAATCGGCTTTTCTTATTCACAAGGTGAGCCGTTGGGATATAAAAGGGAAGCGTGTATTGGAAACGCTGGAAAAGTATTATTTTGAGGATTTTGGCATAAAAAATGCGATTCTGGGCTACAGCGAAGATTCCATTTCAGGCTTATTGGAAAACGTGGTATATCTTGAACTGCGCCGCCGAGGTTACGAGATATATGTTGGGCAGGGCGTTAATTACGAGATTGACTTTATCGCAGTCCGCCGTGATGAAACAGTTTATTTTCAAGTAACATATCTTCTTGCTTCTCCCGAAACAATCGAACGGGAATTTTCGCCTTTATTGAGCGTCAACGATAATTTTCCAAAATATGTACTTTCTCTTGATGAGGTAAACTTTAGCCGTAAAGGCATTATTCATCGCAACATCCGCGACTGGCTTTTGGGGGAAAAACGGGCGTAAAGATTTTTTTCCATAATTTCTCACGAAAATCACGAAGGGACAAAGATCACAAAGTTGAAGAAAAGGCGTTACTTTTGCGTTTATCTGTGTAACTTCAATAGTTACACCCCTTAGCGCCATACACCATGTTGTGATGACTGACGCTGGAGCGTGTACAGGCTGTTTGCGGCGGTTCGTGTGGCTCGTGGTAAAATTTCCCAAAAAACCAATTATAATGCGGTTGCCCTGGTCAATTTTACACGAAATTCCCGGGAAAAACGTGTTAATTTAGCACAAAAGCGCCAAATATTTGCAAAAATTAATAAAAGAATGGTATTATTGATATAAGATGTATATCGATCGGGTTTTACCATCCCTGTATGCTCCATCACCGTCTGCCGGGCAGGGTAATTCAATTACCCCGAATACTGAAATGTCCCCGAATGATTTTTCCGCCCCTGAACGTTTTCCTGCAAGGGTTCCATCCGGAGGCGTGGTGGTGGATATTTCCCCGGAAGGGCGGGCTGCCTATGAACGGAATTTCCCTGCGG
>JAITCP010000080.1 GCA_031283025.1 Spirochaetaceae bacterium
CCCCCAGCAGATGATGGGGGCGATGATCAAAGCCTACTGGGCCGGTAAAGCGGGACTCGATCCGGCCAAGGTGTATTCCGTGTCGGTCATGCCCTGTACCGCCAAGAAGTGGGAAACCAAACGCAACGATGACATGAAAAGCGCCGGTTACGGTTACGATGTGGACATTACCATTACCACCCGTGAACTTGCCCGGATGATCAAGCAGGCGGGCATTGACATTATGGCCCTTCCCGAAGAAGAAGCGGACAACCCCATGGGGCCCTACACCGGCGCGGGCACGATCTTCGGCGTAACCGGCGGGGTTATGGAAGCGGCAGTACGGTCGGCCTTTTTCCTGGTAACGAAAAAAGAACTGGGGGATGTAAACTTTACCCCCGTCCGGGGCATGGACGGAGTTAAAGAAGCGGAAGTGGATTTCCAAAACGGGACAAAGATACGCATCGCCGTAGCGCACCAGATGGGGAACATTGCCGCCGTGCTGGATAAAATCCGGGCCGCACGGGACGCGGGCAAGGAAACGCCCTACCATTTTGTGGAAGTCATGGCCTGCCGGGGCGGGTGCATAGGCGGAGGCGGCCAGCCCTACGGCTGTACCGATGAAATCCGCAAGCAGCGCACCGCCGGTATTTACAGTGATGACGAGAAATCCCAGTACCGCTGTTCGCATCAAAATCCCTTTATCAGCCAGGTGTACAAGGAATTTCTTGGCGAGCCCAACGGCCACAAAGCCCACGAACTTTTACACACCAAATACACAGCGCGGGAATTGTATTTGAAGTAGGGGGATTGTGTTTAGCGGAAATCCTAACTCTAAAAGGAACTTCTAAAAACAGCCGGTTTTTAGAAGTTCCCTAATTTTTAAGGCGGTCTGTCTATAATGTATCCACATTATAGACAGGTTCCAATTAGCGCATCAAAGTGAAATTACCAACGCGCCGCTTTTGGGATCACGCCGTTCATCCGCCGGAAAGGGCAGTTCCGGAAGCGTCCCTGAAACAGCCGCCATAAGCTGCGCCTTGCTTCCTGTAACCAGAACCATCCCCTTCCGTGAACAGCCGTAACGGCCTGTACCGCCTTTTCCACCAGAGACGGGAAACACATCGGAAATGATCCTGATACTCAGCAAATTCGGCGCAGCGCTGCCGTCTGTCCGTGCTGAATCCGCCCCCTGTACCTGCCCAGCCGTTACCGGCCCGGCCAGCAAGAAACTGAGCGTCGCCCGCTCTTTGGGAATACCCGCCGCTATGGAAAGTTTGTGCAGCGCGGGAGGAGCGGCTTCCGTATCAAAAGCAAAGTGGCACCACTTTGCTTTTTTATTTTTTTGATGTTTTTGTTTTTCTCCGTGAAAGCCCGTGCTTACATTAGCGTGCATGGGGCAGGGTCCCGCATGGGGGCATGGCGCGGCGGGCGGCCTCCCCCTTTCCAGAAGAGCGGCACGGAGGGCTGTTATAAATGCGCCGCCCTGGGGGTTCCCCGGTTCCATCGCAAGGATTGAGCCATTAGCGGCGCAGTGCCTTTCCAGAAGGTCGGCGGCTTTTTGGGCGATCCGTTCAAGGCGTCCGCCCGTGTATATTCCGGCGGAAACTTCGTTAAACACGTTGATGGCCGAAACAAGTTTTGCCGGTTTACCCCGCAGAGGCTCCTCCATGGAAGCGTGAATGGCTTTGATTTTCCATGCGGTTTCCGCTCCGGAAGCAGCGCAAAGCGCCTTGAACAATTTATGTCCTGCATCAAGGGCTGCGGCGCTTTTATCGACACAGCGGAATTCCAGTTTTGTCCGGCGAAGTTCAGGAAAAGCGATCCACAGGGCGAGGGGCAAAGTAAGCGGGCCTGAACCCAGATCGGTAACGGCGTCCCCGTCAATAAACAACGGCAATGTATTCCGCCCGATGGAGCTTGCGGAAAAACCTGCGAGGCCGGTGGAAAGGCTGGTGGGACTGGCAGAAAAACCGGCGGAACTAGCGGAAGCCCCGGCAATGAGCGAAAAAAGCCGGCAAAGGCGGAATACGTTCCAGGGCAAAAAATACCGCAGGTAGGCGGAAAGCAGGTTGGGCCGGTTCAGGTAGCCGATGTCCCGCTCGCCCCGCTCGCAGGTAAGGAGCCGGGAAAGCTCCGCCACATCAAAAGGCAGCTTTGACCGGAAACGGCCCGGAATGGGAAAGGTCTCTTCTATTACGGAAAAAAAATTCGGCGTCAAATTTTTATACGCTTCCCCATGCTCATACTAGTATGGGAAAGAAGGGGTGTCAATTCGGGTAATAGGCAAAAAGGCCGGAAAGTCGTATACTTGTGTCCATGGAAAAGAAACAACAGCTTTATGAAGGCAAGGCTAAAAAAGTATTCGCCACCGATAATCCCGATTTTCTCATTGTGGATTATAAGGACGATGCAACAGCTTTCAACGGTGAAAAGAAAGGGACTATCCAGGGCAAAGGGGTTATTAACAACCGCGTTACCAACCATTTAATGAAACTTCTTGAATCAAAGGGCATACCAACCCACTTTGTAGAGGAGCTTTCGGAACGGGAAACGCTGGTAAAAAAAGTAACGATTATACCGCTGGAAGTCATCGTGCGCAACATAGCGGCGGGTTCGCTCTCAAAACGGCTCGGTCTTGCGGAAGGAACAAAGCTGGCATCTACCGTGCTTGAATACTCCTACAAAGATGACGCGCTGGGCGATCCGATGATAAACGATTATCATATCGCAGCATTAAATCTGGCGGCTCCCTCAGAGCTTGAAAAAATCGCAAAGTACTCTTTTGAAATTAACCGCATACTTACCGAATACCTAAAAGCGGCGGGGGTGGAACTGATCGACTTTAAGCTGGAATTTGGCCGCGCAAAAGACGGAACAATACTGCTTGCCGATGAAATTTCCCCGGACACCTGCCGTTTCTGGGACAGCAAAACCGGCGAAAAGCTGGACAAGGACCGTTTCCGCCGCGACATGGGGGGAGTGGAGGACGCTTACAAGGAAATCCTGAAGCGCCTGTTGGGAGCGTAGGAGATGCCCGGCAGCCTGCACGAAGAATGCGGGGTTTTTGGCATTTATTCAAATACGCCCGGCTCCAATGTTGCCGCACAAACCTATTTTGCGCTTTACGCCCTGCAGCACCGCGGGCAGGAAAGCTGCGGCATAGCCGTGTGCAATGAAGGCGTTATACAGTACCACAGCGACATAGGCCTGGTTCCTGAAGTATTCTCCAAAGAAGCGCTGGAAAAGCTGGAGCCGGGAAATATGGCGGTGGGCCATGTGCGTTATTCCACCATGGGGCACAAAAGCCGCGCCAACGCGCAGCCTCTCGTGGTACGGCACATCAAGGGCGCTATGGCGCTTGCCCACAACGGCAGCCTGACCAACGCGGCGGATCTGCGTGAAAAACTGGAAATGGACGGGGCGATTTTTCATTCAACCAACGACACGGAAATCATCCTGCATATCATTACCAAAACAAGAATTCGCACAACTTCTATAGAAGCCGCCGTGGAAGAAGCCATGAACGAAATCGAAGGGGCGTACTCGCTTGTCATTATGTCTCCCAGTAAGCTCATTGCGGCGCGCGACCCCCACGGTTTCCGCCCGCTGTGCATGGGTTCCCTTGACGGCGACATCGTGTTCGCCTCCGAAAGCTGCGCGCTGGACAGCATAGGCGCCGTGTTTGTACGGGAGGTAGAGCCGGGAGAAATCGTCGTGGTTGACAAAGACGGCACGCACAGCATCAAGACACATTGCGGCGGCAGCGGCAATATGTGCGTGTTCGAATTTATTTATTTTGCGCGGCCCGATTCCGTAATAGCCGGAGCGAGCGTTCACATTGCCCGCCTGCGCGCAGGGTCCTTCCTGGCCCTTGAACATCCCGTCCAGGCCGATGTTGTTATCGGCGTGCCGGATTCCGGCCTGGATGCGGCCCTTGGTTTTTCGCGGCAGTCAGGTATTCCCTACGGCGTCGGGTTTATCAAAAACCGGTACATAGGGCGCACGTTTATCCAGCCTTCACAGGAAGAGCGCGACCGTTCCGTGCGGATAAAGCTTAACACTATAGAGGCCACCATCAAAAACAAGCGCGTTGTTCTTATAGACGATTCCATTGTCCGCGGCACTACTACAGGGAGGATCGTGCGTCTTGTACGTGAAGCCGGAGCAAAGGAAGTTCATGTGCGTATTTCATCGCCGCCGTTTGTTAATCCATGTTACTTTGGTACGGATATAAGCAGCCGCGATTATCTTATCGCCTGCCGGATGAATGTAAACGAAATCCGCTATCATATTCAGGCAGACACTCTGGGCTATCTTTCCACGGACAACGTTACCAAACTTGCGGAAGGGGCTAAATGCGGTTTTTGCGACGGCTGCTTTACCGGCAAGTACCCGGTGCCCGAACCTGCGTCCGTTCCAAAAAACAGATTCGAGCACAAGATCGGCGAAATTGCCGATTAGGAAATCTGTAAAAACTTCAGTTTTTACAGATTTACAGATGAAAAACGCACGTTTCGCAGCCCAAAGGGCGAGAAACTGCAAAAAGACGGAATTAATTATGAACAACAATCACACGAACAACAGCCGCAGCGAAAGTTACAAGGCAGCCGGGGTAGACGTTATTTCCGGCTACCGGGCTGTGGAACTTATCGGAAAGCACGTGGAACGCACTGCCGTGCCCGGCGTTATTGAAGGCATTGGCGGCTTTGGAGGACTCTTCGCCCTTCCCAAAACAGGCGGTGAGCCGGTTCTGGTTTCCGGCACTGACGGCGTTGGAACCAAACTTAAAATAGCGTTTCTTATGAACAAGCATAATACTGTGGGGATCGACTGCGTTGCGATGTGCGTAAACGACATTATCTGCGCGGGGGCAAAGCCGTTGTTCTTCCTTGATTATCTGGCCCTTGGCAAAAATATTCCTGAAAAAGTAGAACAGATAGTAGCGGGCGTTGCGGACGGCTGCGTCATGGCGGGCTGCGCCCTTGTTGGCGGCGAGACCGCAGAAATGCCCGGCTTTTACCCGGAGGACGAGTATGACCTTGCGGGGTTTTCCGTAGGCATTGCGGAAAAGTCCAAAATACCCGATAAAAACAAAGTACAAAAGGGCGATGCGATTATCGGCCTTGCTTCTTCCGGCGTACACTCCAACGGCTTTTCTCTCACCCGCAAGGTTTTCGGTATAGGCGCAGAAGCTAACACAAACGCGGGCAACAGCGGCCAAGTGCTTGATCGTCACGTTCCCGAATTTGGAAAAACTTTGGGGGAAGAACTTTTGATCCCAACCAGAATCTATGTCAAAGCGGTACTTGAACTGTTTGACAAAGTCCCCGTCCGCTCGGTGTGCCACATAACCGGCGGCGGCTTTTATGAAAACCTTCCCCGCGCCTTTGGTGAAAATGCCGGAGCCGTTATACAAAAAAGCGCCATTGAGATACCGCCGGTGTTCAGCCTTATAGCCAAAACGGGCAATATTCCTGAACGGGATATGTTTAACACCTACAACATGGGTATTGGCATGTGCGTAATTGTCCCGCCGGAAAATGCAGATGCGGCCATTAACATCCTGCGTTCATGCGGTGAAAAGGCCGCCGTTATCGGGGAGATACAATCCGGCATTTCCGGGGTGATCATAGAATGAGTGAGCCGTCCCACGGAATAACAAGAATAGCGGTACTGGTAAGCGGCGGCGGCACAAACCTGCAGGCGCTGATCGACGCGGGGAAAGACGGCGGCCTTGGCGGTGGGGAGCTTTCCCTTGTGGCGTCATCTAAATCCGGCGTACCCGCTCTGGAACGCGCCGAAAGGGCAAACATCCCCGCCATAACGGTGGAACGGAAAAACTACGCGAACGCCGCCGAATTCGATCATGCGCTGGCCGCCATGCTGAAAGACCACAGGATTGACCTTGTTGTACTTGCGGGTTTTTTGTGCGTGCTGGGGCCGCAGGTACTTCAATCTTATGAAGACCGGATAATCAACGTACATCCTTCGCTCATCCCCTCCTTTTGCGGCAAGGGCTTTTACGGCCTGCGCGTCCACGAAGCAGCGCTTGAATACGGCGTAAAAGTAACGGGGGCGACGGTTCACTTTGTCAATCAGGTGGTGGACGGCGGCAAAATAATTTTGCAAAAGGCAGTTGATATTTTGCCGGGGGACACGCCCCAATCCCTGCAAGAACGGGTAATGCGCGAAGCCGAATGGAAAATTTTACCCCAGGCCGTTGCCATGTTCTGCCGCGGGGAACTATCGTAAGGTTTGCCTTTACAGGCTGTTCAATGTAAGCAGCTTCGAGCTTATCAATGTAGCTGTAGTTCCGTCAAAGTCTACCTCATAGAGCCACCCTTTCTCAAAGGCGGTTATTTCCGCCGGTAAAGGTTTGCCAGGCGGTGCCGTAATCACAATTTGTAATGCAGAAAGAGTAATATTGGAACCAAACTTAAATAACGCTGTAGTATTGGGAGCAACATAAGGAAGATCTCCGTTTTCAGGCTTTTCAGGAGTACCATTAATAAAAAGACGAAAATCCGAATACCCGTTGTTTCTTATAGTAAGGCAAACATCATCGAATAATCCCGCATCACTAGAAGGCAGCACGGGAATTTGAATCCTTGTTGTAACATCTTTTGGAATACGCATAGAAACAAAGGCATTATCGTCTTCGGGGGAAATATAGGGGATAACAACACTGCCTGTAGGCAGATAATAAGTCAAATAAAACAAATAAGGTTCCGTAGTTGGAAGCCAAACTTGAGCAGTTGAAATCCCATTACCAGAAACAGAATCAATCTTGGTTTGTCTGGTAAAATTACTAAAAACATCCACTTGATACCTATTTCTGGTATTATCGAAGTATATTTTAGTTAATGAAGGTTCATTTTCGTTATGGCCTTTTATTTCTTCTCCTTTCCCCAAATCAAAAAAACCGGTGCAAGAGGCAAAAAATACCACAACAAGCGTTCCAAGAATTACAAAAATCCATTGATGTTCCAATTTCTGTTTCATATTTCACTCCTAAAAAACCCAGTGTAAACAAAAAGCAACCCTCCCGTTTCAA
Organism: Spirochaetaceae bacterium; assembly: GCA_031283025.1. Classification (GTDB taxonomy): domain Bacteria; phylum Spirochaetota; class Spirochaetia; order Treponematales; family Breznakiellaceae; genus WRIV01. The sequence goes on from JAITCP010000080.1 coordinate 7,037, forward strand.
TAAAACGGGAGGTATTACTGCCAGTCTAAACTGCAATGTCCATCATAGCAGTTAAACTTAAAAAAATATTCAGCAGCAAACTAAAGCCAATCAAATACAATGGCTGTCGGCCCGCCACTTTCCGCTTCCTCATCCAATTCCACCACAGCAGAAATGGAAGTATTTTGATCGCCGGTAACGATCACTGTATATAGCTTATCTGCCTTTAATACTAGGTTTTTTGAACCAGACGAACTCACTACATCAACTTCCCGTGCATTAGGCCCAAATTTACAAGTAATCGTCTTTTGGGTTTCAAATCCATCTTTCGTATTAGGAATGGACAAATCAATCGGAAAATCTTTTATTCCTCTGAAATATGTTATCCCTGTGGGGCTCTTAACCGGAATATTATCCATAATTAAATGCATCGCATCCGATCCTTGATTGTTAACCCTCAGTATAGCCATGCCCGCTGTTTTTGTTGTTAGGGCATTTATTGCGTCTTGCACATAAAAGTAATCTTCATCTTGCTGGTCTAATACAAGTGATCTAGCCCACGCGTTACCATTTT
>JAITCP010000085.1 GCA_031283025.1 Spirochaetaceae bacterium
GGGTAATAATGCCTTATTTTATATTTTTTCCTTTTCTTCATTCTTTTTGACCCTTTTTTGAAGTAAAACCCCCGTGCCAGGACGGCACGGAGAGACGAGTATATGTGGGGCAAAAAGAATTTTTTATTTTACCTTTATTTTTATAATATTCATCTACCAAGTTTAGGGCAAATGGCATTTAACTCCCTTTTCACGCATTTCCTCCCCCAAATTCCCCCTAAAAACAGATAGTCTAATGGCTAATATGGTTAATTTATAAGATTATTTTATTCTTGTCAAGCTAAAAGCATAATAAATTTGCTAAAGGGCTAATTTTTTATGAACGAGAAGGATTTACGTGCCATTTTGAGTATAAATCTTAAGAGGTATCGTAATTTCCGTAAATTTACCCAGGCGGAATTTGCGGAAAAAATCAATATTTCTATTCCTTTTTTAAGTGATATTGAGAACGGGAAAAAATGGGTTTCCCCAAAAACCTTGGTTAGAATGGCAAATGTATTGGATATTGAAGCATACGAACTGCTAAAACCGGAAAAAATACTGCCTGACAACGTGGGAAACATAATAGAAAAATATACCGATGATATTCATTTTACATTTGGAAAAATGTTAGAAAAAGTATGTGCTGATTACCTGAAAAAATTACCTAAAAAATGAGTTCCCGCTTTCCTTCTATGATATTACTGCTTTGCATTTCCGGTACAATTCAGGTATGTCACAAGTTACGGTTGACCAGACTGTTTCCATATCTAATTGACCGTATCCATGGACCACCACATTCCTAAGGCCAATAAGATTTTTCCAGGGAATATCGGTATGTGCGGCAGTAAATTCCGTTGTTAAATGGTGCGCAAGCTCCCCAATTTGCAACAAACTCATACAAACCGAATTGAAATAATCTTTGTCGGAAACAATATTGTATAATCGTTTCCAAAACGTTTTTGTGCATTACATATATTTTCAATATGTTCGATAATACGATTCATGATACCGTTATCTTTAGGGAACCTCTAAAAACCGGTTGTTTTTAGAGGTTCCTTTGCAGTTTCTTGCCCTTTGGGCTGCGAAACGTGCGTTTTTAAGCGGTAAATCTCTAAAAACTGAAGTTTTTAGAGATTCTCTTTATTCATAAATCAGAATCATATCCTTTTCTATCTGTTTTTTAAAATCACCGGACAGACTGACAGTGGTAACTACATCAACCTTGTTTCCCAGTGTTTCTTCCAAGTCCCGGCAAAAACCGGAGAGTTCAAAAAGCGTACGGAGCTTCCCTTTTTCAATACATATATCAATATCACTTTCAAGTCCGGCATCACCGCGCACATAAGAACCAAATAAATAGGCTTTTTGAATGCCATATTGCCGGGCGGTATTGGTAATTTTATTTTTAATATCCGTAATAGTATATGGTTTATCCATTACTGCGCGCCCAGCCTAAACGCCTTTACGTTCATTTCCGCAAGTTTTGGGTCTTTGGCGGCAAACATTTCCTTTACCGTGCTTTCCAGCGTTTCTTTGGGAATGGGGAGAAAGGGGCTGGCGGCTCCTACCATCACCATGTTGACGGCTTTGGGCAGTCCCGCTTCTTTGGCTAAGGCTGCCGCATTGACAAGCGCCGATTTTGGAAGGCTTTTTATCGCATTTTCTATTTCCGCTGCTTCCGGGTAATTGGGAATATTCACAAAGTTTTCCGCCGCTGTAACCACCATTCCCTGTGGGGAAAGCCATGAAAGATAGCGCAGGCTTTCCAGCGGCTCCATCGAAATGATCATGTCAGCGCTGCCCTTGGGAACCAAGTCCCCCGCTATGGGCGTGTCGGCTATCCGTAAGTGCGCCAGCACCGCGCCGCCGCGCTGGGCCATACCGTGAACCTCGCTCTGCCGTACCGAAAAACCCGCATTGGCTGCAGCATGGGCTATAACGGCGGCGACAGAAAGCACTCCCTGTCCGCCCACTCCCGCAAGTATACAATCGAATTTCATAATAACCTCATAACCTCTATTTCCCCGCTTTTAGACGCTTGCGCGCCGCTTCCAGACATTCCCGCTTAAAGACAACCACCGACAAGCCGTGATGCTCCGCTTCTTTTTTCAACTTAACGGCGTTTTCTTCTATAAGCTGTTTTTTTGCTTCAAGTTCCAGATAATGAGAGGGATCAAGACCCGTTCCCAAAATAAGACTTTTTAATTTTTCCGAAGGAAACGCCGTTTTTTGACAGCCGGTCATTGCTACGGTGGAATTATCCAGAATGATTAAGGTCATGGGAATGTTTTCTTCCACCGCGTCGATAAGGGCGGTTATCCCCGAATGAATAAACGTAGAGTCGCCAATTACCGCAAAGGCGTAGGGAATTCCCGCGTCGGCGGCGCCCCGCGCCATGCCCACGCTGGCTCCCATACAGACAATCGACTCGATTGCCGAATAGGGCGGCGTAGCCCCCAGAGAATAACAGCCTATGTCGGAAGTAACGCATACGTTAGGATGGCCGGGTGTATTGTCCAAAGCCGCGACAACTTTATTCAAGGTTTCATAGGAATCCGCGTGAGGGCATCCCTGGCACAACTGCGGCGGACGCTGCGGAAGCGGCTTGCCGGAAATGGTTCCCTGCGTAAAATCTTTGGCAGGATTTCCGGCGGACAATGCGTCCAGTACCGTCTTACGGGGAGGAAGGCCAAGGGCGGAGCGCACGTTATCCGGGTCAAGCTCTCCAGCGCGGGTAATGGTTGCCGCCGTGTCTTTTTCTCCGGCTTGACTGTTGCCGCTTGCCTGTCCCCCAAGCCGTCCACGGATTTTTACCGCTTGCGGCAAAATTCCCCGCAGGCGTTCTTCGATAAGGGGCTGGCCTTCTTCAATCACCAGCACTTCTTCCGCTTCTTCACATAATTTCCGTATGGAATCTTCCGGCAGCGGATACGTTCCAATATGAAGCCGGGACGGCGCTTTGCCGCGCGCGGCGGTAAGGTCAGCCAGATTTTCCTCGTAGTAATTTCCTCCAAGGCCCGACGTGATAACGGCAAAAGATTTATCCGCAAGTTCCAGTTTATTAACCGGGTGGGCGGTTGACCACAGGCGGATTTCTTTCTGCTTGGCGATAAGGGCGGCATAGTTCCGCCGGGCAAAGGCGGGAAGGAGCATCCACCGGGTAATGTCTTCCGTTTTTGAACAGGGGTTTTGAGCGGATTGCTGTTTCCCGTTATCGGGGGAAGCGAGTATGGCGGCTCTGGCATGGGAAAGCCGGGTAGCAAGGCGGAGCATTACCGGCACATGGAAGCGTTCGGAAAGATCAAAGGCTTCCCGGCACATATCGTAGGCTTCCTGCTGACTGCGGGGTTCCAGACAGGGAACCAGGGCAAAGAACGCGTAAAACCGTGAGTCCTGCTCCCCCTGTGAACTGTGCATACCCGGATCGTCGGCAACGGCGACAACAAGGCCGCCTTTAATGCCCAAAAGAGCGCCGTTGATAAAGGGGTCCGCCGCAACATTAAGACCCACGTGCTTCATGGTAACGATTGTCCTGCGCCCCGCGAATGAAACGCCAAGAGCCGCTTCCATGGCGGTTTTCTCGTTGGTACACCACCGTGCAAGCGGCCCGCCTTTTGCGTTTTCATCAATAAGATACTGTAAAATTTCCGTAGACGGAGTGCCCGGATAACCGTAAGCCGCGCTTATTCCCGCATGAATCGCGCCAAGAGCGACAGCCTCGTCTCCCAAAAGCGCCGGTTTATCGTTATTCATGTTTCCCCTTATTCAACTCTATTACTTGTTGCCAAGGTCATCACGGACTTTTACACTGACGGTCTCTTCATAACAGGAGAAGCAGCTTTCCACAGCGGTCTTTTCCGGCGCTCTGGTCAGAATGCTTATAACAGGCACGATGATAAGGCCGGCAAGCATGGTAAACGCCCCCGCATTAATCGGCGATTGTATAATCGTGGGGAACGAAGGCCTGAAAAAGATGTTCAGCGTCATCAGCGCGGTACTAAAAATAAAGTTGCACCAAACGGCGGGTTTTGTAACGCGCTTCCAATACAGCCCATAGAGGAAGGGAGCAAGGAAAGAGCCCGCAAGCGCTCCCCATGAAACGCCCATAAGCTGCGCGATAAATGAAATTCCGCCTTTATACTGGACAATCGCTATACAGGAAGATATTGCGATAAAAACCACGATTAGGGCGCGAATGAACACCAGTTGGCTTTTTTCGTTCATTTTTTTGATGACATGGCCTTTCAAAAAATCCAGCGTCAGCGTTGAGGAGGATGCCATGACAAGGGACGAAAGCGTGGAGATGGACGCCGCGAACACCAATACTATAACTATGCCGATCATAAAATCAGGAAATTTAGAAAGCATGGCGGGTACAATGGAGTCAAAGACTATGCCGCCGTTAGGCCCGTATGCGATTTTATCCGAGCTGGCGTATAAACGGCCAAAACTGCCCAGAAAATAGCAGCCGCCCGCAACAACAAGCCCAAAGAGCGTGGATACTATCGCTCCTTTGGTTATCATTTTTTCGGATTTTATGGAATAAAACCTGGAAATCATCTGCGGCAGCCCCCATGTTCCAAGAGATGTCAGAATTACGACGCCTAATAAACTTAACGGATCGGGGCCGAAAAATGACGTAAGAATGCCGGGGACGGCAACCTTGTTTACATTGACTTCTTTAATTTCGGCGAGTTTTGCCAAAGCGTTTATAAAACCGCCGTTGCTGGCAAGTACCGCGCCAATAATGGCGACAATCCCGCATAACATGATTATGCCCTGAATAAAATCGTTTACCGCCGTGGCAAAATAACCCCCGGCTACCACGTATATGGCGGTAAGAACAGCCATGCCGATAATGCAATAAATAAAGTCCACGTTAAACGCCATCTCGAATAAACGGGAAAGACCGTTGTACAGCGAAGCGGTGTAGGGGATAAGGAATATGAAAAGTATTATTGCCGCCCCTATTTTTAACGACGTTGAGTTGAACCGCGAGCCGAAAAATTCGGGCATGGTGGCGCTTTTCAAATGCTGTGTCATTATGCGCGTGCGCCGCCCCAGTATGAACCAGGGCATGAGCGAGCCGATAAATGCGTTGCCCAGGCCGACCCATGTGGCGGCAGTTCCGAATCTCCAGCCGAATTGTCCCGCGTATCCGACAAAAATAACCGCCGAAAAATACGATGTTCCGTAAGCAAAAGCCGTAAGCCAGGGGCCGACCGCCCTCCCGGCCAATACAAAGTCATTGACATTTGACGTTCTTTTGCGGAAATAGAACCCGACAAAAATTGTTACAATGAAAAACAAGAGCAGCATAATTACTTTGATAACCATAATACACTCCTTAATGCAAGAATTATATCAGTATATCAGTATTGATAAATTTATTCTACTGCTGTATACTTAAAGTTCATGAATATAGCCATGTTTACCGATGCGTATTGGCCCCGGGTAAACGGCGTTACCGTTTCTGTGGACACCTTTTCTCTGGCCCTGGTAAAAGCCGGGCACAAGGTGATGATAATCTGCCCCCAGTATCCGGTATCTTCCATGACAGACGCAATAGTATCTATGCCTAATGAACGGAGGGATCCGGCACGGAAAGAAGTAAAAATACTCCAGGTGCCTTCCTTTAGGGTATTTTTTTCCAAAGAAGACCGAGTCGCTAAAGTGCACAAACGTTACTGGGTGGAACGGGAGCTTAACGCGTTCGCGCCCGATGTAATCCATGTCAACACGGAATTTGTCATCGGCGACATTGGTTTTTCCTACGCAAAAAAGTGGGGCCTTCCCGCTGTCTATACTTTCCATACGATTTGGGAAGATTACGCTCTTAATTATTTCCCGTTCATCCCCGAATTGCTTCTCCGGTTTGGCGTTAGGCATTATTTGAAAATCCGCCTTAAGCGTTCGGATCTGGTAATCGTTCCTACCGATCAAGTGGAAGAAAAAGTAAGGAACTATCACATAAAAAAAGAAATCCGCCAGCTTCCTACGGGGATCGATCCGGACCTGTTCCGGCACAGCGCCAAAGCGGTTGAACAGTTCCGGCGCTCGATGGAAGAAGAATATCCGGTAATCCACGGGAAACGGATTCTCCTTTTTGCGGGCCGGGTAGCAAAGGAAAAGAACTTGAGTTTTATTATCCAGTTGTTTCCCGAACTTTTGGCGGAGCATCCCGATTTGGTATTGATGATTGTCGGGAGCGGCCCATGGCAGGATGATTATCTGGCGGAAGCTCAAAGCTGCGGAGTTGGAGACAACTGTATCTTTACCGGTTACATGGGACGGGAAAAACTATCTTTGATTTATGCCATTTCCCATGTCTTTGTGATGCCTTCCTTAACGGAAACCCAGGGGCTTGTAACCATTGAGGCGATGCTTTCAGAAATCCCCGTGGTGGCCATCGGCGCTATGGGGACTGTTCATGTGATGGGTGGAGACCGGGGCGGTTTTATGGTACGGAACGATCGTGCCGAATTTAAGGAACGGGTTTTGCAGTTATTAAATGATGATGATCTTTACCGGAGAAAATCGGAAGAAGCCCGCCTTCATGCCCAGCGCTGGACTATTGGAAGTATCACCGAACAATTGGTAGAAATTTACCGGGATTCCGCCGCCTGTGTCCGCCCTTTGCCGCATAAGAAACAGTCTGCATAGCGTATGAATTTTTCCGCTTTGAGGGTTGCCCCTCATTTTTTAAAAATTCTTTCCCGACGGGGTATTACCAAGCCAACGGAAATACAGCGTCTGGTAATTCCCCGCCTCCTTGCGGGGGAAAACCTGTTGTTCCAGGCGCCTACCGGAACGGGGAAAACCTTTGCCTATCTTCTGCCGCTGTTTCAGCGTTTGTTTGCCGATCCCGCCGGAATTCAGGGCAAAGTCCGTCTCCTTATATGCGCCCCCACGCTTGAACTTTGTTCCCAGATTAAGGGCGAGGTTGATTTTCTGCTGAGCGAGCGCCCTGCTGACGGTGTAGATGCGGCAGCCACTGCATTAGCAGCCACTGCATCAGCAGCAGTGGCTACAGGAACTGCCCCCCGTGCCGCGCTGCTCATCGGTTCCGCAGACATTAAGCGGCAGATTGAAATGCTAAAAAAAGAAAAACCCGCCGTGGTTGTGGGGAATTCCGCGCGGCTCCTCCAGCTTGCCCGGATGGGCCGCCTGCGGCTGGACGGGGTACGGGCTGTGGTACTGGACGAAGGGGACAGACTGGCAGCGAACGAGCTGCGGGAAGAAACGGAAGCGCTGCTCCGGTTTGTTCCAACGGGAGACAGGCAGACGACGGCCTGCTCCGCCACGCTCTCCGCCAAAAGCAGGGAAAGGCTGTCCTCTTTGTTTGGCCCTTCCATTGCCGTTGGCAGCGCCATCACTTCCGATAGTGCCATCACTTCCGGCAGTGTCCCCGCCGTCGCCTTTATACAAGCAGAGGAAAAGATCACCAGTATAGAGCACTGGGCATTCTTTGCGGAGAACCGGAAAAAAATATCCTGCCTGCGCTCTCTTTTGGCGGCGGCAAAGCCAAAGAAAGCGCTGGTTTTTACCGCCCGCGGCGCTGATGCGGGAAACATCCTTTCCCAGCTTCAGTACCATCACTTTGCTGCCGGGGGTATCTGGGGGGACATGGAAAAGCGGGTTAGGAAGGCCGCCATGGACGGCTTCCGCCAGGGGAACCTTTCTGTTCTGGTAGCAAGCGATCTGGCCTGCCGCGGTCTGGACATAGCGGGAATTAGCCATGTGATCGCCCTTGATGTGCCCGATGATCCCGAACTGTACCTCCACCGCTCAGGCCGGACAGGCAGGACAGGAAAGCGGGGAATCATGGCAAGCATCGGCAATGAAGAAGAACTGCGCCGCCTGCAAAAAATAGAGAAAAAGCTTGGCATTACAGTCTACCCCAAGGAACTGTACGGGGGGCGGGTACTTGCGCCGGAAGCGTAAAAACATATAACCCGTATGATCTTATTTGACGTAAAATTTACGGATAGTGGTGATATGAATGACAGTGGGGTATCCTTCCCGCCGCTTAAGTGGTATTGTAAAATATGCCGTATAGTCGAAGATACAGTCATCAATGCTGGTGGCCTTGCCGCCTAAGAATTGTGCTCCCGCTGTTGTTTTTTTTCTGCGGGGCGTTTCTCTTTGCCGATCCCTTTACCATGATTTCTGCGGGAGACCCCCTGCTGGAGGATTTGCGTTCTGTTGTCCGTTTTAGCGGGAAGAGTTTTCTTTCCTTAACGCCGCCCCTGTCTCGTGATGAAGTTATTGCCATTCTGGATGAAATTGATCCCAACTCTCTGCCTGAGCCGGAGCGTCTGCGGTACAATCGTGTTTTTGAAAATCTTTTTCCTGCGCTGACATATGATTCGCCGGAATTTGCCGCCGCCATTCATTTGCATACGGCTCTGGAGGTCCGTTTTCGTTCAAACACTGATATTCCCTGGCTAAAAAAGGACAACACAAACCAGGCTCTGCTGGGCATTCCTATTCATCTTTTTTTTACCAATAGGGTGGAACTCTTTTTTGAACCTCAGCTTGCCGCCGATCCCTGGTACTACAGCCACCCTGTTTCTTCGTGGGGACACAATGTCCCCTGGGAATCCGCCCGCTTTGATTTGAATGTGCCGCTTCGCGCCTTTATCGCTACGGGCGGCAGTTGGTGGAACTTCCAGCTTGGCCGGGACAAGCTTTCCTTTGGGCCGGGGCGGACGGGTAATCTTGCCGTATCGGATAATCCCGATTACTACGATTTTGCCCGGCTTTCATTTTTTTCCCGTATGTTTAAATATTCCGTACTGGTGAGCCAGATGCCGCTGGCTGTAATAGGTCAGGACGGAAAATCGTTGGTCGAAGATCCGGACATTCTTATCAAAGACACTTCGGAGCCGGATTCAAAATATCTGACTGAAACTATGAACCGCTATTTTTATTTACACCGGTTTGATATAAAGCCATCCAATAAATTTTCCATCGGCTTAAGCGAAGGGGTCATGATAGGAAATGCCCCGCTGGAATTGCGTTATCTTAATCCTGTTATGGTGTTTCATTCCTTTTTTGCATGGAAGGATTATCCCAAATGGGGAAATGCTGAAGGAGACATGATAGGTTCCCTCCTTTCTCTGGATGTGGAGTGGGCGTTTATCCCCGGCTGGGCGCTGTACGGCCAAATGGTCATGAATGAATTCTCTACTCCCTATGAAAGAAATATTGCTGCTGATCTGCCGCCATCGGGCATGGGGTATCTTTTAGGGGCCGAGTATGTATTTGATCGTTCCGGCTGGTCGCTTTCGTGCTTTGCCGAATTGGTGTATACCGATCCGTTTTTGTATACCCTGTCTTCTCCCTTTGGAAGTATGATCTGGATGCGCCGTTCTTCCGACATGGGAAACAAGGACTTGCGCTATGCGTGGTTTGGTCACGGTGAAGGCCGGGATATGTTTCTTGCCGCTCTGGGCGTTTCCGCCGTTACGGAAAAACTCTCCCTTTCCGCAAATCTTTCTGTAAAGCTGCAGGGTGAACACAAACAGGCCGGGGAGTACGGGGCTTGGGATTGGGACACAAAACACAGCAGCCAGACCAGCCCTTCGGGAACTCCGGTAATCGGCACACGGCTTCTCCTTGGCGCAGGATACAAGTTTTTATCTTCCCTTACAGTATCCGGCCATCTTGGCGGGACGGCGCTCTTTGATGCTGACCATATAAAGGGTGAGAGTAAATACGGAATTGAAGCGGGCTTAAAAGCAGCGTATTATTTTTAACGAGGGCGTAAAATTGCAGAAACACAGATCAGAAACCGGATACAAAGTATTTTTTTTAACGGCGGTTTTTACGCTGGTTGTTGCTTCCGTTGCACAAGCCCAGCTTATGCACGATCCCAACAGCGGCTTGTACAAAGACATTGATACATGGGTTGTTCGGGGTTACATTATCCGGATGCTTCCCATGATACGGCCTTATCCGCTCCAGGTTCTTGACGAACTGCTGGCGGATGTTGTTGATAACGGAGATGAGCAAGCGGTACAGAAAGCCTTACGTTATCGGGATGCCCTGCTTATTGGCGATGGGCCGCGGAATTCCGGCCCGGCCCTGTATGCGGCGGATTCCGGTAATGGCGTACTCCATATGGGAGTAACCGGCAGTGTAGAAGGCCGTAACGGCGATGCCGGATTTATAGGCGGCCCCTTTGCGGACGGAACCTTGCGTCTAAAGGATTGGTTAACCGGAAGTATGTCCGTGTATGGTTTCGCATCAACCAATGATCCTGACTTGGAATACAATAATGTACCGGGCAGTTATTCGCCGTACCCCGACATGATTAGAGACGATGTCAATGTGAGCTCTTTGTTGCTTTTGCACAACTGGACTTCTGCTCTGGCGTTTGGAACCAGCGAAATGTATTTTCAGACAGGGCTTGTCCGATCATCCTTTGGCCCTTTTTACGATAACGGAGTGGTTATAGGCCCCCAAGCGCCCAAGGCCGGGCATTTTTCTCTTGTGTACCGGCAGCCCAAGTGGTCTTTTGAAATACTCTGGCTGGAATTAATCGCGTCCGATACAACCGGTCATGGCCGTTTTTCTGAAAAGCACCTGGTGTCCCATGTACTTAACTTTAGGCCCATACCGGCCATTGAGTTTGCTTTTTTTGAAGCCATGGTGTGGGGGCCGCGCATTGAACCCTTCTATTTAATTCCCTTTAGCGTACTTTTTTTCTCTGGGGCTATGGCGGATTTTGGAGACAATTCCTTTATGGGTTTAAACTTCCGGTGGTTCTGTACCCCCGGCTTACAGTTTCTTACTCAAGTATATGTAGACGATATTCACTTTAACGACTTTGTACGGTTCCGCTTTAACACCAAGCTTAAAGTGGCGGCGGAACTGGGCTTGGTGTGGGCACCCAAAGACGGCCCCCTCCGCTCCCTTGCGGCGGATTACACGGCGGTTACTCCCTATACCTATACTCATGTCTACGATCTGAATGGTGATTACGACACACGTTATCCTTCACAGGGAGATCCTCCCCTTGTTGCCCCTCACAATTATCAGGATTATTCCCATGCGGGGAAAAACCTGGGGCCCGATCTGCAACCAAACAGCGACAGGATAAGCCTTCGCAGTGTTTGGAAAATTCTGCCCGATCTGGATGTGGGTGTTTCCGCCTATTTTACCCGTCATGGCAATGCATCAGAAAACCGGCTCAAAAACGATTTTATGAATAAAGAGGAGGAACATGACGGTTCCATTTTTGACGACGGCAACGATGACAAGCCAAATTACGATAGCAACTACCGTGAGCTTCGTTTCCTTACCCAGCCTATTATTGAAACAAAACTTGCCGGAGGCATAACCATTAACTGGCTTTTCCCCTCCCGCTTTGGAGAATTTTCGCTTAACGCGGCATACACGGCAGAATACGGCTGGAACCGGGGCCTTGTACCGGACAGCAATAGTCTTGTTCATTACTGGGCGGTGGGGGGAACATTCCGGTATTAGGGACACGGAAAAACGGTTCATTCATACAACGTAAAAGCCGCCCAGTAGAAGGGGTGGCTCCAGTCAGTTTGTTGATCACGGGAGACAATAATACCTTTTCGGAATTCTTCTTTTGTCTTACGATATGCGTCACGGAAACTCATTCCCTCGCGGATTACTTTGCGGTACACGCTCCACATAAACTCAACAGTTGCTTCATCGCTTATCTCCCATAAACTTACTCCCACATTCTGTGTTCCCGCTACCATGAACGCCCGCGCAAGCCCGCTCATTCCATCCCCCCTTTTCCTGATATTACCAAGGCCGGTTTCGCAGGCGGACAGCATTACTATTCTGGCATTAAGGTTAATCAGCGCTACCTCTTCTATAGAAAAATAGCCGTCTTCTTCGCTTTCGTTTTGTATCAGGCCGGAAACTTCAGAAAACACAAGCGCCGCCTGCGG
>JAITCP010000171.1 GCA_031283025.1 Spirochaetaceae bacterium
GTACTGATCGCCTGAATACCAGTGAAAGGCCGCGCCGTCAATGTATTTATCGGCGTTAGCAACCGCCATGGACTGCGAAAAACGCTCCCATAATATGTCGCGGTTATGATCCCATACAAATATTTTTACCCGCTCGCCGGAAATGCTGCGGTATTTTTCCAGCGCGGGTCCCAGATGCCGCGCGGCAAATTCCCCTTCTTCAAGGGCGCTCCACAAACAGGAATCCCAAACCTGCTTCGCCTCGGGTTCGTTTTGCACGGAGACGGCCCAGGTATCAATGCCCCGTTTTTTTAATTCATCCATGAACCGTACAAAATACGCTGCCCACAGCGGGTAGTATTTCGGCAATAATTTTCCGCCGTGGTTCATTTCGTTGTTATCTTTCATCCACGCGGGCGGCGACCACGGCGATACCAAAAGCCGCAGGTTCCCGCCCATGGAGTCCTGCGCTTCACGTAAAAGAGGGGTAATGTATTTGTCGGTACGTTCCATTGAAAAAGATTCAAGGCTTTCATCGGCTTTTTCAACGCAGGCCCAGTTTTCCAGTGAAAAATCGCAGCTGTTAAGGTGGGTTCTGCCAAGGGTATACCCATTCCCCTTTTCAGATGAGTAATACGCCCCAACCACCTCTTTCCGTTTTTCCGCCGGTATCAGCGAAAGCACATAGCCCGAAGATTCGGTGAGCGCCCCCCCAAAGCCTTCAAAGCGTTGGAAGGCCTGTGTCCGATCCGTGCGGAGCGTGCAGGCAAGGTGTTTTTTGTCCGGTAGAATCCGGTCTTCCGGCGCAAGGCTCAGAAGCCGGTTTTTTGAATCTTTTGCGGTTTCATAAATTTGTTTGATCATAAACCTTCCTTTACTTTACTCCCATTTTTGCCTTGTTGGCATTTAGCAATTCAGTCTGTTTGGCCTGCAGTTTAGCATAACCCTGATCGTTCTTGAACTTTTGGAAATCTGCCCAGATTCTGTCAAACTCCGCTTCTGTTTTTGCAAGGAGCAGTCTGGGCAGGTCCGTGCTCCACCGGCGGGTGATAGCGTCGGATATAAGCGCTTCGTCGCTGCCGGGTTCCATGTCCAGCCGGTCATAAACAGCAAAGGAGTGTACGTAGGGCCGTGTCCACAGTTGGGGCTGTTCCAGGGCCGGTGAATATTCAATGGGGAACTGCTGCGTCCAGGGGTTGTCCATGAGCATCCAGTAGGTGTACTGAACGCCAATTTCTATTTCCTGGCGGTTTTTGTCAAATTTGTCCATATCGCGAATTTCGGGGAGGAGCGTTGGTACGCCGTCCACCATTGAATAGGTAGGTTCAAAACCCAGAGTATTGCCTTCCGGAATGCCGAAATAGGTATCCAACTGGCCTTCTTCGCTAAGAAGGTAGCTGAAGAACTGAATGGCCCGCGCCTTGTCCTTGCAGTTTTTGGAGATAAGTGTCAATGTCCAGCCCGAAATGCCCCCTGAGGGAAGAATGGGAGCGTCGCCGCGCATATTTTTGGGGCCTTCAACCGCTATGTAAATGCTATTGGGATCAAGATTGTAACGGGCGCCCTGGGCGGCTTGCATATCCCAGTTCTGGTAGAGCATGGCAAAGTAGCGGCCCTGGGCGGCTTTTTCCTCTATCTGGGGGCGGCGGTCTACAAATACATCCATGGGGACAAGGCCCTCGGAAGCGGCCTGGCGGAATGTTTTGAGCCAGCGAACGTATTCGGGATTATCAGGCCCCAGGGTTGGGGCCTCGAATTTCCCGTCCGGTGTCTCGGGCAACTGCGCCAAAAAATGGAGGAGATGGGCAGCCAGCGCCGCGTTGCCGCCGCCGTCAAATTCACGGAAGACCAGCGGGATAATGGGCTGGCCGTTAATAGTAGGAAACATTTCTTTTGCCTTGCGCAGCGCGTTCAGAAAACCCTCCGGCGTGGTCATGTCCGGCGAACCAATAGCCTCGTACATATCTTTGCGGACCAGGAAGGTCTCGTTGGCGGTCATGTTTCCCTTGTAACGCTCGTAGTCAATGGAAGTAAAAGACGCGTTGGGATAACCGTAGACATTGCCGTCGCTGACGGTATACCATGCAAGCCGTTCGGGATTTGCCACCGAAAAAAAGTAGGGATCGTACTGTTCGGCAAGTTTGTTGAGCGGTTCAAGCATACCCGCTTCTATCATCATGGGGATTTGTCCCGACCAAAAACCAAGTGTTATAAAATCCGGCAGTACCTGGCCCGCTATCATCGCATTGAGACGGTCATCTTCATTGCCGGCAGGCACGATAAAGCGGATATCCACGCCGGTTTTTGCGGTGATGTACTTTGACACGCGGGAAGTTCCCCACTGCCTGCTGAACCAGTTAAAGTGGACGTACCAGTCAAACTGGATAGGATTCTTGGTGTTTTGCTTCCATCCGGGTGTTTCAGCCGACGAAGAGCCTGAAGAAAGCCAAATTCCTTTCTTCCCCCTGCACGAGGCGGTTGACAGAATGACACCTATTGTCATTGCCAAAATAACGCCTAATACCACTGCATTTCTCTTTTTCATCATATAACTCTCCTTAAAAAAAATTTTTATCCTTTTAGATAATTCACCCTTTAATCGAACCAATCATTACGCCTTTAACAAAATAGCGCTGCAGGAACGGATATATGCAAATAATCGGCGCGGTGGTTACTACCATAGTTGCCAATTTGACCGATTGGGAACTTACCGCCTGGGCCGCCACCCCCGCCGGCATTCCCACAATGGACTTTGTCTGCGAGGAACCGGCGATTACCCGGTACAGAAAGGTCTGTATCGGCTGTAAATCGGGGTTGTTAACAAACATTACGCCGGAAAAATAATCGTTCCAGTGCCCTACGCCGACAAAAAGGGAAATAGTCGCAATGACAGGCATTGAAAGGGGCAGGACTATCCTTATAAAAATAAGCATATCATTCGCCCCGTCCAGCTTTGCCGATTCTTCCAGTCCCGCGGGCAGTTCGCGGAAAAAGGTCATAAAGATAATGCAATTCCAGTAACTGAACAGACCCGGAATTATATAAACCCAAAAAGTGTCGTACAGCCTAAGGCTTCGCAGCAGTATAAAATAGGGGATCAGCCCTCCGCCGAAAAACATGGTGATCGCCCCGATTGTCAGATAAAATTTACTCCCAAAAATGTGCCGTTTGGAAAGGGCATAGGCAACCATGGCAGTAAAAAATACGCCGGTTACCGTTCCGACTGTGGTTCGGAGGATGGTGATATAAAAAGCCTGCACAATAGCCTTGTCCAGGAACACCATGCGGTAACTTTCCAGGGTGAGTTTACGGGGCAGCCAGTATATGCCTCCCATCATAGTGTCCTGAGAATCGTTGAACGAGAGTATCACCATGTACCACACCGGATACAGGGTGATAAAGCAGACAGCGGCCATTACCGCTATTATGATAAAATCGCCGATACTGCGGTGTTTCATGCGCTCCTCCTAAAATAGCGAAACGTCATTGAGTTTTTTGGTAACCTTGTTGGCGGCAAAAAGCAGTCCAAACGCTACGACGGACTTGAAAAAACCAATGGCGGAGGCATAGGAAAACCTCATGCTTCTCATGGCGACATTATACGTGTAAATGTCAATTACATTGCTGCGCGGCGCATTCAGCGGATTCCACAATACAAGGATTTGGTCAAAATTCGAGTTCAACAGGCCTCCCACCGCTAAAATAAAGAGGATTGTTACCGTTCCCATCATGCAGGGCAGGGTAATATACCATATACGCTTGAAGCGGGTTACGCCGTCAAGCTCGGCGGCTTCGTATATTTCCTGATCGATACCGGCAATCGCCGCCAGATAGATAATTGTTGACCAGCCCAGTTCTTTCCATGCGCTGGAAACGACCACAATGCCCCAAAAGTACTGCGGATAGGCAAGAAATGTGGTTCCCTGTTTCAAAATCCCGAATTTTACGAGGATTTCGTTAATAAACCCCGTATCGGAAAGCCAGGTTGTCAGAATTCCCCCCAAAACGACCCATGAAAGGAAGTGAGGCAGGTAGGAAATGGTCTGGACAGTCCTCTTAAAACGATTTGAGTGCAGTTCATTGAGGAATAATGCGAAAATTATGGGCAAGGGAAAGACAAAAACGAGCCTGAGGATGCTGATTCCCAGGGTATTGGTTAAAATACTGACAAATTCAGGGTCTTTGATAAAGGCTATAAAGTGGGCAAACCCCCCATACCCGGCCCAGGGCGATAACAGGAATTCTTTGCTGAACATACTTTGTGTAACACGGAAATTCTTCTTAAAGGCCACCAGGAGGCCGTACATGGGCAGATAATTGAAGATAAACATCCAAATAAGCCCCAAAACAGCCATAACTTGCAGGTATTTTTCCCGTTTTAGCCTATGCAAGAAACTGTTGGCTTGCCGCCCCATGCGCTGTTCCTCCTAATGATCCTAATTTATTTTAAAAAAAGTACTTGACATTTTATTTAGAATACATGTATTCTATAGTCATGTCAAGTTGTATAAAACAAATTTGTTTGGTCCGCACAACGATTGCTGCTTTGTGCGTGGTGTCGGTTTTTGCCATTGCCTCCTGCGCGTCCCAATCCGGCGGCAAATCTTCAACGGTGAATTATGAACTGGCAAAAGTGTATCTGGTTCAGCAAGGCCCCACCCCCGGCCAAAGCGGGGATTTCTGGAATGGACTGAGCGGTACCACTGTCAGCAGGTATCCCTGGATTGGGGGGCCAAGCGACGCAAACGGGTTATTTTTCCTTGCGGCGGATGCCAAGAGGCTGTATTTAAGGGCCGAAATAAAAGATTCCGCGCCGCAGCTAAGGCCGTTAGATATGGATCCGGGGGATGCGTGGAACGGAACGTCCCTGCAGGTGTTTTTTGGCACAAGGCTTAACCGCCATTCCGAATACGAGGAAGGCGACTTTGGCCTGGCTTTCTGGGTAGTGCAGGAAGATCCCCGCAACCCCAATAGTTTGAAGCTAATGGTGGCAAAAGGGCGGCTGCTGAACGAGCGGCAGTATCAGTCCGCCGTTGTTGAATGGAAGAAAGATTCCTACATTATTGAAGCAAGTTTTTCCCTGGATTCGCTGGGAATTACCAAACCGTTCAAGGAAGGGCAGGGAGTACGCTGCGAATTCCGCATTAACCACGCAAAAATGAAGGAAGATCGCTCGGTAATCGTAAATTGGCGGACATCAACCGATGACGCATGGAGAAACCCCACTACCTGGTCGGATGGTATTGTGGTAAAAAAATGAGCCATTTCCAAAACTTTGGTTTTTGGAAAAGCTGCCTTAGATTTAATAGGTTTGCTGAAGGAAGGTGTTGAATGGGAACGAGGGGAATATCGACAAGAAAAATAGCGGTGTTTTGCGTTTTGCTTTTTAGTGTTTTTTCTTCCGGCTGGTCTCAAACCGTTAAAGTCGTTCAGGACAGGAGCGGCGGCTGGGAAATGACTGTTGATAACAAACGGTTTTTTGTAAAGGGAGTGAACTGGTCAGTTAATCCGCCCGGAGTCAGCTTTATATTCAATTTATGGGACGAAAGCGACGCGACAATCCGCAGGGTAATTGACGCCGAAGGAGCCCTGATGAGGGAAGCCGGTATCAACGCTATAAAAGTGGGTGCGGACATTCCCCGTAAATGGGTGGAATACATGTATAACAAGCATGGCATTTACACCATTATTAACTATGATATGGAACGTTGGGGCGCCAGCGCCAACGGCAAATACTACTTTCCCACAAATTATTACGTGCCGGGGATACGTGACAATATCCGCAAAAAAGCCCGTGAAATAGTTGATCGGTACATGGATGCGGCGGGCGTACTGATGTATATGTACGGAAACGGGAACGGGCATGGCTTTTATTTTCCGGAACATGAAAACGATCCTGAAACGATAGCGAAATACGGCGTTGATCCCCGGTTCCGCAAGGCCAAGGCTTTTTTCTCTCTGTTGGAAGAAGTGTTCCGAATAACCAAAGAAGCGGATCCCTACAGGCCGGTTGGCTTTCTTACCAACGATCTTGGCTGGATAGACCTTCTTGCCGATGAGTGTCCCAGCATGGACTATCTGGGGGTTAACCTGGGCGGCGACTGGGGCACCAATGCCGCAGGGCCAAAATTTTGGCAGGAAGCACGGGAAAAACTCAATAAGCCCATCATCATGGGTTCAATCGGCTGCGACGCATGGAATTCAAAACTTAACAGTGAAGACCAATACTACCAGGCTTCATGGCTTGTCAGTTTATGGAAAGACATATACGAAAATGCCTACGGCAAAGGGCAGTCCAACGCATTGGGCGCCTGTGTGGATGAATGGACCGATCAATGGTACAAGAACGATTATGAAACTGTTCTGGGGGCGCAGGTCTCCAAACACGATACTACTCCA
The DNA here is from genome assembly GCA_031283025.1 of Spirochaetaceae bacterium. Lineage (GTDB taxonomy): Bacteria > Spirochaetota > Spirochaetia > Treponematales > Breznakiellaceae > WRIV01. The sequence continues at coordinate 6,379 of JAITCP010000171.1, forward strand.
ACCGGCAAAAACCCCGGCTACTCGTATGATTATGTAGAAGGCCAGCTTAACATGACCCCCGAATGGAGGGGCATTACCAGCCAGGGCCAGCGCAGGTATCATTCCTGGTTTACGCAGAAACTGCCCCGTGCTTCTTATTACGCCCTTCAGTATATCTGGAGCGCGGACCCTTGGACACTTACCCCCCCCCCCCCCCCTCAAGTGAAACCGCACGGGGCCAAAACCCGGTAACATCGGCATATTCGGCACAAAATGACACGGTAGAGGCCCATTTTGCCAGTTTGGACATGGGGTTG
>JAITCP010000188.1 GCA_031283025.1 Spirochaetaceae bacterium
TAGAAAAACATCCTGTGGGTGAATTGCCCCCATAAAGGATATAAGCCCCGGGTTACAGTTTGTTTTTTGCATCTCCGAAATAACATTGGTGTCTAAAAGATACTTCATAGCTCAATACCCCTCATTTCTTCCGGCAGCCGCGGCGGCAATTCAAGTTCCAAATCGCGTAACGGAGAATCCTGAATAAATTGGTAGAGGCTCTGTCCGGAACCGGTAAGTTTTCTGTACTCCTCAATTGAAAGGAGCGCCGCCGTTTCTTCCCCCCGGACGGTTATAATTTGCGGTTTTGTTCGAGTTTTCTTAATAACTTCGCTCAACATAGCCTTGGCCGCCTGCAACTGCCATACAGAATACGTTTCTTTGCTGAAACTTTGCTTTTTTTGGGTATTTATCATTTTTGGTTACCTCCATGCTAGATCGGTAAATATGGTCTGACTAGTCTAACTATATTTGGTTTTTTTGCAAATGTCAAGCGTAAAAGCGCTTATATCATGCGGCTCCCCGGTAGACAGGGAATTTCACTCCCCGGCAGCTTCCGGCAGCAGCACTAACTCTATAGGGAATACGGTGAGCAATTCACTAACAATACGTTGTACCTGTTCCGCTGTAACGGAACGGTACAAGGCGGGTCTTTGGGCAAAATGGGAAAGGGGTGTACCGGTGATAACGGCAAAATGCGCCAGATTCCGGGCTATAAAATCGTTACTTTCCAGGGCTCGCTCAAAGGTTTTTACCAGCGCCTCTTTTGCGCGGGAGAAGGTTTCCGCATCAATGCCGCCTTCCGCCAGGGAAGCAAGGCGGCTCCGTATCGCCTTACGGAGTTCATCCTGCCGTGCGGGGCTGCAGACAAAGTAAACTCCCAGAGAAAGTTCCCCCACAGGCGTGGGGGTAAGCGAGACATGGGCAGATACGGAGTAAACCCCTCCCATCGCTTCTCGTATTTCATCGGTTAGGACTATATCCAGGTATTCATTCAACACCAGAACGGCTGCATTATCTTCTCCCGTCCAGGTTTTGGGAACACGCCAGCCCTGATAAACAAGGGATTTATCCTCTTTCCCCTTAAAAATAAATTTCTCTGCATTTTCTGAACGCCAAATTTCCGGCCTTGCCCATTCATTCCACCGGGGTAATTCCCCCACAGGAATGGAGGCAAGCCAGGTTTCCGCCAGGCGGCGAAGATTTTCCCGGTCTCCCAGACTGCCTGCCATGACCAGGGTATAATCGGCGGGATTAAGGGCCACGGTAAGGAACGCCATTGCCGCCGTTCCGTTTACCTGATTCAGGTCTTTTACTTCCATGGGCCTGAACAAGGGGTGATTATTGTATATCAACCGCATAAGCTCTTTGGAAAAAACCACATCCGGATTATCAGCTTCCTGGAGTAGTTTGGTTCTGTACCGATCCAGCACAATAGTTAACCCGGTTTGATCGATCCGGGGCTGGACGAATAATGCATGGAGCAGTTGAAACAAAACCGGAAGATCCCTTACCGCAGACGAACCGCGTATACCCCGTGCGTAATCGCCGGCCCAGAATGATAAGCTTACCTGCTTGCCGGAGAGAAAATTGAGAAGTTCCGCACGGGAAAGCGCCCCCAGGCCGGAAGCGCTTTGAATTTCCGGGGCTAATTCCGCAGAAAACCGGGCTTCATCCGGTGAAAAACCAAGTCCGTCCAGGATGCATCCTTGCATGAGCGCTCCATCTGCCCCGGCGCTTGTCGTACCGCCGCGGGCCAGGGCATAGAAATCCAGCTCGTTATTTTTGTTGGCCGTTTCCACAAGAATTAACCGCATACCGTTGCTCAATTCCCAAATCTCCGCCCCCGACTCGTCCTGCCGGACTGAAGTAATGGCTCCCGGTACGGGGTCTTTGCTTACCGGGCTAAGGGCGGCGGCTTTTGTTTCCGGGGGCGCTATTTCCGCCTGGCTGCTCCGGCTGACCAGGGCGGCTATGGCCTTTTCATCGGGAAGCCCCGCCGCTTCCGTTTCCGGGGCGGCAATGATCACCGTGAGGTCGTCATCAGCAAAAAAAGATTGTATTGCGGCGTTCACCGTTTGCAGGCCGATAGCGGGAAGCAGACATTCAACAGCATTCAGCTCCCAATCAGAATCCATGGCGAATCGCTCACCAAGGAAATCGGCGCATAAATCGCCAACGTACATTTCAGACTCCTGCCTGTCTTTTTCCGCTTCTATCATTTCCAGGTCGGATAGTATGGCTCTTTTGGCACGTTCCAGTTCCGCGTGGGTAACGCCGTAGCGGGCAAGGCGTTCTTTTTCCAAAAGCAGCGCTTCCAGCGTTTCCGCGCCGCCGTTCACTTTGGCCTGGGCGGCCATAACATAATACCGGGAACTGTATCCATGCCGGTCATTCCACGTACCCGTTCCCATATAGGGGGTAGCTCCGGCGGCAATCATTTCATTAAAACGGAAGTCGATCATTGTTTCCGCCAGATACTCAACAAGGCCGTCCCGGTAACTGCGGAGGGTTCTGTCCTGGCTCCGGGGGCTGCGTTTGTAGTAGAGGTAGACAATGGAAGCGGGCATTTCGGGATCAGTTATTACCGCAGAAGTAAGGGCTCCCTTTTGGGGTTCCGGCAAATCATAGCGGGGCCGGTTCAGAGGGGCATCCGGGGCAGGGGCGCTAAAATGGGCGGCTAAGTCCCGTTCCAGAGCGGCTCCGTCAAAATCGCCCACCAAAATTACCGCCATGTTGTCTGTTCTGTACCATCTCCGGTAAAAGTCTTTAAGTCTTTCCGCCGGGGCATTTTGAATAATTTCCGGCAGCCCGATGGGGAAACGCTGCGCGTACGGGGAGCCCCGGCAAATAACAGGCCATGCCTGCCGCCAAATCCGTTCCTGAGCGCCCAGGCGGGCACGGTACTCCTCCATAACAATGAGGCGCTCTTTATCCACGTCCTCCGGGTTAAAACTCACTGCCCATGACCAATCGTCCAGTATGGCCAGCGCCCTTTCCGGAATACGTTTTATCCCGTCGGTTCCCCGTTCCACCGGGGTTTCAATGCCGTAAACCGTCTTATCAAAGGATGTATAGGCATTTACTTCCGGGCCAAAACGCATACCCAGGGAACGGAGATAGTTGACAAGCTCAGCTCCGGGGAAGCGGCGGGTTCCGCTAAAAGCCATGTGCTCCGTAAAATGGGCCAGGCCCTGTTCATCGTCATTTTCCAGTACCGATCCCGCATCAACAGCCAGTGTCAGATAAGCCCGCCCGGCAGGGAGGGAATTCTCCAGAATGTAGTAGCGCAGGCCGTTGGGCAGCTTGCCGCTCCGCAGGGCCGCTTTTGCCGGAATAAGGTCATCCGGCCCTCCCAAACCGCCGTAAACAGCCCGCTGGGGCAGGACAAAAAGCGGACCATCCGCCGCAAAAATCGGATTCCCCGCAAGGAGGAGCACAAAAACAAAAAAAGCAAAAAGACGGCAAAAATGCCGATGATTATTAATATAAGCCATGAAGGGATTATACAAAAGATAATAAAGATGGTATACTTAATATAGAGGTAGCAATGCGGCTCATAACCAGATCCGACTTTGACGGTCTTGCCTGTGGTTCTCTTCTTGAGTACCTGGGAGTTATAGATGAATATAAATTTGTTCATCCCAAAGATATACAGGACGGCCTTGTAGAAGCCGGCCCCAATGACGTGGTAGCAAATATTCCCTATATAGAAGGTTGTAAACTGTGGTTTGACCACCATTACAGCGAGTCTGAACGGCTGGGAATAATGGAATTTGAAGGAATTTCCCGCTCTGCCCCCAGTTGTGCCAGGGTGGTTTACGATTATTACGGCGGAGAAGAAAAGCTGTCCCATTTTAAGGATATGCTGCATTATGTGGATAAGGTAGATTCGGGAGACCTTACCGCCGATGAAATACTTAATCCTTCCGGCTGGATACTCCTGGGTTTTCTCATGGATCCCAGAACCGGTTTGGGCCGTTTCAGGAATTTTACCGTCAGCAATTACGAGCTGATGCTGTCCCTGGCCAAAGCCTGCATTGACAAGCCCATAGAAGAAATTCTTGCCATGGACGATGTAAAAGAACGAATAGCCGCTTATATGGAACAGACTGAAGCCTTTAAGGCAATGCTCCAAAAGCACGCCGGAACAGAGGGCGCCGCCATCATTGTTGATTTACGGGGAGAAAAAACGATAAGCGCCGGAAACCGCTTTTTGATCTATACTTTGTTCCCCGATCAAAATATTTCCGTATGGATTGTTGACGGCAAAAACAAGGAAAACGTCGCCATTACCGTTGGTTACAGCATTGTCAACCGCAGCGCCACGATTAATGTAGGGAGCCTTCTTCTTAATTACGGGGGCGGCGGTCATACCCAGGTGGGAACCTGCCAGGTAGAATATGCCCAGGCAGACAGGGTAATACGGGAAATTATCAACGCGGTAAAGTAAAACATGGGAATGAATCATACATGGGAATAAATTATTAATGGAAATGAATTTTTATTCCCTTGGAGCGGCAGAGGAAGTAACCGGATCAAAGCACGTGCTGGAAATAGACAGCAAAAGTTACCTGATAGACTGCGGGGCCTTTCAAGGATCACGGGCAGAAGCAGACCGGAAGAACCGGGAATTTGGCATAGAGCCGGATCGTATAGACGGGGTGATCCTTACCCACGGCCACTTTGATCACTGCGGAATGCTGCCCCTTTTAACCAAAAAGGGTTACCGGGGGAACATTTACTCCACTCCCGCCACCAGGGACATTTCCAGCCTGGTGATGATGGATTCCGCCCATATCCAGGCGCGGGATGCCGAATACCTCCGCAAGCAGGCCCAAAAAAAGGGTGAAAAATTCGATTGGACTCCCCTCTATACAGAAAAAGATGCCGTAGAAGCAACCGGCCAAATCATGGGCATTTCCTACCGACGGCCTTTTTTAATGGGGAACGACATACGGTGCGAATTTTATGATGCGGGGCATATCCTTGGTTCCGCCATGGCCTATGTAACGGTTAACAAAGACGGCGGGGAGAGGACTGTTCTTTTTACCGGTGATCTGGGCCGGAAGAACAAACCCATAATCCGTGATCCGGAACGCGCCCCCGCCCCGGATTATATGGTATTGGAAAGCACCTACGGAGACCGTCTGCACGACAAAACTGATGATGCCATGAAAAAGCTGGCGGAAATTGCCACAGAAGCGGTTGCCAACCGGGGCAAGATCATCATCCCTTCCTTTGCCATAGAGCGAACCCAGGAGCTTGTGTACTATTTCCATCTTCTTGTTGACGAAAAGAAAATACCGGAAATCCCCATGTACGTGGATTCTCCTATGGCAACTAACGCCACTACGGTCTTTCAGGTTCACCCCGAATGTTATGATGAAGAAATTTATGAAGCCTTTATAAAGCACCACAAAAATCCTTTTGGGTTTAACAGCCTTCATTTTACAACCAGCGTGGACGAGTCCAAGGCGCTGAACGACATTAAAGGTCCCGCGGTTATAATCAGCGCAGACGGAATGTGTGAAGCAGGCCGCGTCCAACACCACTTGATCAACAATATTGGTGCTCCCAACACTACTATTCTTCTTGTAGGTTTTATGGCGGAAAACACTCTGGGCCGCCGCCTCCAAAACCGGGAAGAAGAAGTAAAGATACATGGTATGTGGTTCAAGCGCAGGGCACGGGTAGAGAACATCAACGCATTCAGCGCCCACGCGGATTATAAAGAAGCCGGAGAATGGCTGGATTCCCTCGATCTTTCCCGGCTTAAAAAAATATTTATTGTCCACGGCGAGCCCAAAGCTCAAACCGCATTTAAAAAATATTTGGAAACCAAAACCAGCGCTGAACCGGTAATTGTTAAATACGGCGAAACCTACAGCCTGAAGTAAATACTCCGGCGCCGCGCTGGTATACCTCTCCAACGAAGAACCTCACAAAGCTATGGGAATCTCTAAAAACTTCGGTTTTCAGAGGTTCCCCTATGATAAAAACAAGCAGATTGCTTACAATTTCTTACTTTGTGATCTTCTAACCTTCCTGTAAACCTTTACTCATACATGGTAAAAGCCGCCCAGTAGTAGGGGTGGCTCCATTTTCCATCCCCGCGAAATTCCTGCTTAACCTGATAATACGCTTCCCTGAACGACAGCCCTTCTTTAATTACCTTCCCGTATAACCGCGACATAAATTCTGATGTCCCGTCGTCGCTTATTGAC
>JAITCP010000023.1 GCA_031283025.1 Spirochaetaceae bacterium
TTCCGCATCGGGGACATTTTTCTGTAAATCAGAGAACAGCCGCTCGCTTTCCCGGAAAATCTGATCCCAGTTGTGGCTAAACGCCCCCACAACCCCGCTCTTGATCAGGTTGTTCGGATGTTCATCGTCCCGGTACAGGGGAAAGTCCGGGGCGCTAAGCCCGGCATTGTACATTTTGTTACAGAAGCGGGCACCCTCCTTGTAGTGGGGGATAAGGAAGTAGCGCTCAACAACGCCGTTGATCCAGCGGTCTTTAACGGAAATATCCGGATCGATAAACGATTCCAGAATTGCACCCCCCGTCCACCGCACGTCCTGGGCCAGGGTAAAGGGTATTACCTTGTCTTTCCCCACATTGCCGGGGTCTTTTTCCTTAAAGGCGGCCAATGCGTCAAAAAATTCCTGGGTGGTTTTGGGAACCGGCAAACCCAGCTTGTCCAGCCAGTCTTTGCGGATAAAAACGTTAAGCCGGGCAACATTCATCCGTCTGGCGGGAATGGAAAACACCTGCCCTGTTTTTGCGTTCATGTTCCGGTGTATAAAGTCTCTGCCGGGCAGGGCCGGATCGGGCCCCAGGAAGGCTTTCAGGTCTTTAAGCGTCGTGTCAAAGTAGGGGTTTAAGTCGAATATTCCCCCCAGTTCCGACCAGTTGGTTATATTGTCCACTACATAGGTCATACACACGTCAGGGGGAGTCCCCGCAGCCATCAGGTTGATAAGGGACTGTTCTTCTTCCGCGCGGGGAACCGGAATGAATTCAACAATAATGCTTTCATCCGCCAGAAGTTTTTGTTTGATCCACTCCGTCCATTTGTTGTCAATCGGGTTGGTTTTGCCGCCGTCAGTGCCCCTGTCGTACACCTCTACCTTGATGCGGGCCTGCTTTCCAGAGCCCTCCTTTGACTTGTCGCATCCGCCAAACAGCAGGGTAAATACTGTCAGGATAGCCGCAAAAACTGTAAAGATTGTCCGTTTCTTCATAATTGTCCTCCTTTGCGCCTCTGCGCTTTTGCGTGAAATAACATAGGGTAAAATAGTTGATACAATGCGCTATCCTTTTACCGAACCGACGGTAACACCGGCAATAAAGTGGCGCTGCAGCCAGGGGTACACCATTATAATGGGTATTGTTGCAAACATAACCGCCGCCGCTTTAATGCCGTCAGTAGCCGCAGGAATTCCTCCAGCGATGCCTTCCTGGGTTGCAATCTCTATGGAAGAAAGGTTATTGATTATGTTGTACAGCTTAAGCTGTATGGGATGATACTTGGGAGCGGAGGTAAGGTACAAAAGGGCATCCGTAAAACCGTTCCAGCGGCCCACCGCGTAGAACAGGGCGAGCGTCGCCAACACCGGAGCGGACAGGGGCAGGTAAATGCGGATAAGCACCAGGAAAGGGTTAGCCCCCTCAAGTTCCGCAGATTCCCGCAGGCTGTCCGGCACGGAATAAAAGAAACTCCGCAGGATGATCACGTTGAATACGGAAAGACAGTTTGGCAGGATAAGCGCCAACGGGTTGTTAAGCAAATGAAGGTCCTTTAACAGGATGTAATTTGGTATGGTTCCCGCGCTAAAGTACATGGTAAAAATGATCAGGAGGTTGATGAGCTTTTTACCCTTTAGGTCATAGATAAGGGGAAAGGCGCATAAGATGGTCATAGCCAAAGAAAACAAGGTGCAGATCACCGTAAGAACCGCCGTCCAGATCATGGAGCGGGAAAAGGACGAGTCCATAAATACGTAGCTATAGGAATCTAAAGTTGGTTTTACCGGCAAAAAGGAAACCTGGCGGTTTACTATAGCCATAGGATCGCTTAAGGAGCGGGCCAGTATGTTCAACATGGGAAACAGGCACACCACCATTACCAAAAGACATACAAAAGCAATAATAAAGTCCCCGGTTCTTCTTGAAGCTGATTTAATCATGGCGGCCTCCTACCAAATGCCCCGCTCTCCGGCTTTTTTTGCCAGAGCGTTGGCTGAAAAAAGGAAGATAACGCAAACCACGGACTGGAACAGCCCAATAGCCGCAGTAAGAGAGAACTGGCTGGACCGTATGCCGACACGGTACACCAGGGTACTGATAACATCAGCCACCTGCATAACCGTTGGGTTCGCCAGCGTGTAGGGCCGGTCAAACTCGCTGCCCAGTATGCGCCCCAGGTTAAGGATTAACAGCACGACGATTGTGGAGCGTATGCCCGGCAGGGTAACGTACCAGATTTTGCGCCAGCGGCCCGCGCCGTCAACTTCGGCAGCCTCGTACAGTTCCGGATTAATTCCGGCAATCGCCGCCAGGTAGATAATCGTGCCCCAGCCCATTTCCTTCCATACTCCCAGCCCGGCATAGGTGCCGATCCACAGCCCTTTCTTCATTAAAAAGTCAATCGGCCCTATCCCCAATTTCCCAAGCATAATGTTGATAACGCCGCCCGAAGGGGCAAGAAGCTGGCTGGCAATACCTGCAACGATAATCCACGAAAGAAAGTGAGGCAGGTAGATTACCGTTTGGGTAATCTTTTTATACGTTTTGAACGATGCTAATTCATTTAATAGAATGGCCAGAATAATCGGCGCCGGAAAGCCCACAATCAGGTCAAGGAAGTTCAGAACCAGGGTATTCCGCAGGCTGTAATAGAAGTCTTGGGACTGAAAAGCCTGGCTGAACCACTTAAAACCCGCCCAGGGCGAATTCCACACCCCCCGGAAAATGTTGTAATCCTTAAAAGCAATAACGATATTTGTCATGGGAACATAGCGGAATACCACAAAAAAAGCCATAGGCAAAAAAAGCATAAGGTACAGCATCCACGTCCGCTGCCAGTAATGTCCTGGTGTTTTTGGAGTTTTAGGCTGGGTAATAGTATTTGTCATTTGTGCTCCTTGCTTGGTCTATTCATGATACTATAAAAAAGAAAAAAAAAAAATAGGGAAAAATGTAAGAAGGGAATCTCTAAAAAACTTCAGTTTTTAGAGATTTACCGCTGAAATATGGTAAAAATCACAAATACCGCTATGTTGCCTTCTATATATTTTGGCGGTCTTCTCTTCCTTATGAAAATATCGGGTGTTCCCTAAAACTTCTTTGGCAGGTGGTACGAGGGGGGAAAACCTTTGACCAGCTTGAATTGCTTGTAGAAGTGGGATGTGTCGGTGAATCCGCAGGCTTCCGCGATGTTCCCAATTTTGTATTCCCCGCTGGCGAGCATGTCTTCCGCGTTTCGGATGCGGGTTTGTATCAGGTAACGGTTAAAACTGACCCCCGTTTCCTGCTTAAACAAAAGGCCAAAGTACGTGGGGTTAAGGCCCGCCATATTCGCCATCATTCTTACGGTGATGCGCTCTGAATAATGAGCGGACAGATACCGGATAGACTTGGCTATGCGGGGATCGGTGATGCTCACATCGTTCTTATAGACAATCAGTTCCAGAAAGCGGTGGAATATTTGCAGAAACAATCCCCTGGCCTTGATAATGTAGCCGGGCTGTTTGTACTGCCAGGAAAAGGACAGATCGTGTAATAAGTGTATTACGTCCTCATGGCGGCCTGGCTGTGAAATAGCCGGAAAAGGCAGAACAAGCTCCTGGTTTTTGGTGTTCATTAGGGTAAAATCCACTGAAAAACAATGCATAAGCTGGTTGGGAAAGGTAATCCCCCTGCGAGTAGCCCCCTTGGGAAGCATCAGCAGATTACCCTGTTCCAGATCAACGGTTTCCCCGTTTATGGTGTATTGAGCCGCCCCCTGAATAAGGTAGGTAAGATTGCAAGTTTCCAGCTTTTGCCTTGGTATTTCCCATGCCGGGGTACATTTATGGAAAATAACAAACCTAATATCCGGAAAAATATCCTCATCAACAATTACCGGCATGGCGGCTCCTTATCAAAAACGACTTCTTTATTAAAAATTTTTTTTTGCAGGTTAATCTGTAATTTTTACAATAATATGTAATTTTTTTTACCTAAAAATAGGATTTATACAAAAAATATGTAATTTATACCTATTCATATGAGTGTTTCATACCTAATCTAATGAGTAATTTATACCTGAATTGGTGATTAATAGGAGGGATCTAGGTGAAAAAGATCGTCATTGCTCTGGTTTTAACAACGTTTTCCCTTATGGTTTTTGCCCAGGAGTTAAAGGTTAAGGGAGAGGCCAAGAGCGGCGTTTATTGGGAGCAGAGTCAGGATCCGGGCAAAGACCCTGTTCCGCTGGTATATCTGCACAGTAAAGACGACGCGGGCAATAATCCTAAAAATCATCAAGGGCGTTTTCAGCTCGATCTGGATTATGACAATGGCAACAACTTTGGAATGAAGGCCCGTATCCGGTGGCAGACTTGGAGCGGCAGGGATACGCCCGAACTGTGGCAATATGCCTTTGGTTACGGCAATTTTTTTGACGATCAAATGACCGTATCAGTCGGCAAACTGGGGGCCTCCCCCTGGGGAACCGGCGGGCCGGAAATGTGGAAAGAACTGGAAGTTGGCGGTTCCGGCGGTATGCGTCTTGAGGTAAAGCCCGGCATCCTTTCCGGTTTGAACGTGGGCTTTGTGTTGAATACTTTTAACCAGCCCACGGAATTCTCCGCTAACGATAAGGACATTACCATTTTACATTTGCTTCAGGAATCGGTGCTGGGCATTTCTTATACCCATGATCTGTTCCATATCCGTTTTGCCTACCGCCTTGACAGCGATAAGGACTGCAACCGGGATAATCTTGATGTCGCTGGGGAAGAGGACGAATTTTTATACCGGATAGAAGAACACATATTAGACACTTTCCTGCCCGGTTTGCGGATTTGGGCCATGGGTTATTTCCAGGGGGTCAGGTCTGACGATCCGGGTTATGCCTTATTCCAGAACTGGTTGTTTGCTGAATACGCTCCCGATTTGTTTACCGCTCAAATACGTTTTGGCTACGACTGGATTCCCAACCGGAGCATTGCCTACGTAAAGCCGAGTTTTTACTGGAACTTTTTTGATAAATTGCTGAGCGCGGGAGCGTCGTTCTCTTATGGGCAGGACTTTGGCGAAGAGATGTATGAAGGTTCCCCCTACCTGTATATGGAAGTAGAACCCAAGATACAGTTTAACTTTTCTTCTTCCTATATTGCCTTGGTTTATAACTGGCGCAGGGAGTATAAACACGAGGAGCCGGAATTGACAGCTCAAGGATTTACGGGGGACCCAATCAAGCAGACACAGTGGATAAATCTGCGCTTCTGCGTGTATTTCTAGTTTTTTCAATGGGATTAGTTTGCGGCTGAAAATTATTCAGCATAAAAAATAACAGCGCCGCAGCAGCGGCAGGAGGAGTTTGTATGAAAAATAAATTATTGGTGGGAGCAGCCATTGTTGCGCTTGTTTGCGCTTTTATTTTTACAACCTGCGAGATGGCTGTAAGTACCCCTCCGGTTGAAGCGGCGCTGCCGACTTTCACCGACGAGCCGGCGTCTCAAACGATTGACGCGGGGAGCGATGTCCATCTGTCCGCCGCGGCGGAAGCGCCCGGCGGCGCCGCGGTAAGCTACGAGTGGTATTATCTGGAAGCGGAATATGACGATCCAACCGGAACGCTCCTGGGCGAAGACGACGGTGCTTTTCAGGGTTCTCTTGATCTCGAAGAATTAGAAGCGGGAATATACCATTACTATGTTGTTGTTACCAATCTTAGTGACGGGTCAACGACTACCAGCAATATCGTTACCGTTACCGTAAATGATCCCGCCTTGCCTGTTACCTATCCGGAAATAAAAGATCATCCGAGCGGCGGAAGATTTATGGCGGGGGAAGTAACGCTTTCTATAACCGCCCAAAGTCCGGAGGAAGGTGATGAGGGGGAACTGTCCTATCAATGGTACTCGGTTAATACAGCCGGCACCAACAAAGACGGCGATAAAGTAAACGTAAATTCTACCTCCGTAAACGAAACCGGCGCCAGGGAAAGCAAGATTAATCTTGATACTGCCGGGGAGTACTACTTTTATTGCGTTGTTACCAAAACGATCGGCGATGATTCATTATCCGTAACCAGCCATCCAACAACGTATATCATCGTCGCCGAAATGAACCCCAACGCAACCATACTTCTGTCCAACAGAAAAAAACAGTATGTGCGGGGCTTTGGCGGCATGGATATTCCCTGGGCATCATTCTTTGAAATCTCCGAAGCTGAATATGAAAAAATGTTCAACCCAACTACGGGGCTGGGCTTAAATATGATGCGGATTATGATAATGCCCGGCATCCCCGACGATGACATTGGGAACGGGGACAATATCGAAAGAACCATGGATTACTATGTAAACGGCGGCGGCAACAGGCCCCTGTACTACAAAGGAGTCCAGATTGTCAATAAATACGACGGCTATATACTGGCAAGCCCCTGGAGTCCGCCGGCTAAATGGAAAACAAATGACAGCATAAATGGCGGCGGTGAGTTACGCCCTACCGCCTATCAGGACTATGCAAATTACCTCAAGGCTTTCTGCGGCCATATGTCGGAAAAAGACGCGCCCATTTACGCAATTTCTATCCAGAACGAGCCTAATTTTACCGCATCCTATGACGGCTGTGAGTGGATACCGCCGACTAAAATGCGGGATTTCTTTATACAGGTTGGCCATTTTACAGACGGCACTACCGGTTATGGCGGCGGCAAGGCAACCCCATTTGTCCTTACCATGAACGGCGAGACCGCAAACAATGTCGCTACCGTGAACGATCCTGCAATGGATAACCCAATTTCCCGCGCGGCTATTGACGTTCTGGGCCGCCATATTTACGGCGATGTACTGATGCGCTACTCAAAAGCCCTGGATGTAAACCCCAAAAAAGAAGTCTGGATGACCGAACACAACATTAACAGCGGAAGCCCGCCTTCTTATCCCAACGATTCTACCTGGAATTATGTATGGCAGTTTATGAACGACGTTGACGTGTGCATCAGGCTGAATGATGAAAGCGCCTTTATCTGGTGGGCATTAAAACGCTTCTACAGCATTATCGGCGAAGGCCAGTATGGCACAACAGAAGGAGCAATTCTGCCGCGCGGCTATGGCCTGTCCCACTATTCAAAATTTGCCAAAGAAATGTGGCGTATTGATATTGCGGCTCAGGGCACAACGGCTGCCGGAGCGGCTCTTTCCAACACGAATTTCAACACGACTGGTTTTGACCGTAACGGCACCACGGCTCGGGTTACGGCGTTTATGTCGGATGACGGCAATAGTGTCAGCCTTGTTATGTATACCCCAACCAACACAAACGGTTCCGGCGGCGTTGACATGGGAACCGTCAAGATTCAAATGCCCGGCGGCTTTGTAGCGCGAACCGCGACGGCAATACGGTCAACCGCCGCGGCAAAAGCAAAAAGAGAAGATGTTATCTTGAGCGCGGACGGAACTGCGGCGTTTATCATGCTGCCCCGCAGCAATATTGTGTCGGTTCGGTTTACCAAGTAGGCGGCAGGAATAAGGGTTGTTATGTACCGCCGTGGGAGCGGCGGTATAAGCAATAGATTTGGCTGCGTATGCAGCCAAAAGATTTTCATATAGGAGAAAAAATATGAAGAAACAAAGAATGGTTCAGGCTTGTATTGCCGTATTAGCGGCAGTATTTGTTCTGGGATTTGTTGGCTGCGGCGGAGGCGGCGGAGGAGGAGGTCCCGACGGCCCTGTCGGCCCAACCAGCGATGCAACCTTAACCTCTGTTAAGTTCAACTCAGAGACAGCGGTTTTGGGTACGCCGGCGGCTGCCCTTACCGGTGTTACGGCGGGAAGCGTAACCTTGCTGCAGTCCAATGTTACCGTTACAGCAACCGCGACGGATTCCGCTGCGGTTATTGAGTTCGTTACCGATACGGGTTCCGGCATTGATGAAGAAGACTTTTTTGCAACTGCGGATACCAGTTTTGAGAACGGTGATGTTCTGGTTATCAAGGTAACAAACGGAACTGCCAAGTTGTACTACAAAATTGCAATTACCGTAATTGATGTCTCCCTGGATTCATTAACGGTTGACGGTGTGGAAGTTACTCCCCTGCCTTCTCCGGGAACTACATGGCAAAGCGCCCGTGCCGGTTCTGTGCTTTTGTCAAAACTACTCAAAGATCAGTTGACTGACGGAATTGTGGTACTAGCAACGGCGGAAGGGGCAACCATAGAGTACGGCCAGGCGGTAGGAAACGCCGAACCGACATTTAGTTCTGATTCAACCATTATTTTTACGCGTGACGGTGAATTCCTCTATATCAAGGTTACCAAGGGTAGTAATACCGCTTACTACAAAGTAGGCGTATACTTCCAGCAAAGCGGCACAATCCTGTACGGCAGCCCGGAAATCGAAGATGGAGTTATCGATCCGCTGTGGGAAAATGAAGAGCTGGATACTTACCACATCATTAAACTGTATCAGGGTGATTGTTCGGATACGTTCATAGCAGACCCACATACCTACGCGGAGGCAAAGGCCATGTGGGATGAAGAAGGACTGTATTTATTCGTCGAGGTTACCGATCCTGAAGTGAGCGATGAGGCCGCTACCAGCAACCATCATGAAAAAGATTCATTTGAACTCTTTGTCAACGAAGGCTTGCCCAGCAAGGTCTACGGCGAAGGCGGCAGCCAGTACCGCGTAGGCGCCAATGGCGAGCGCAGCGGTGAAGGCGATTCGCCCGCGGCTCTGAATGCGCTTAACAAGACCAGCGCCTGGAAAACCGACACCGGATATATCGTCATCATGCAGGCCCCCTGGAGATTGCGGAATAAATTCTGGGGCACCACCGACGGCCAGGGAAGCTATAAAGACGGCTGGAAGCTCGGTTTTGAATTACAGATCAACGCGGCTCCCGAAACCGGTTCACGCTACGGTGTAGTCGTGTGGAACAACATTGCCCATACCAACTACATGAATGCAAACGACTACGGCGAAGCGACACTGGCTGGTCACGGCGATGGCGCCTATAATTTTGCCCCGCTGCCGCCCTTGATTAGCGCCCAACCGGAAGGCGGCGTGTATGCCCCTGCGGCATCAGTTAGCCTCTCGGTAACCGCTTCTACCAAGGATGACGGTACATTAAGCTATAAGTGGTACAAAGCAGATTCCATGACCGCTGCGGGTACCGTAATTTCCGGTGCAACTAGTGCCACGTACGCCTTTACTGCCGGCGCAGAAGGCAGTAAAGAGTATTACTATGCGGAAGTTATCAATACCATTGGCACGGAAACCAGCAGCGTCTTTACCGGACGCGCGCAGATTTTGGCTACCGCATTCGCAGTTGTTGATAAACTAAGCCTGGCGGAAAACTACGCGGTGTACAAGTTTGAACTGCCGGACGGCGCAGTCTTTGATGATTATAAGAGCGTTACGGTAGACTACTTTATGGACAAAGCAGAGTTTGACAAAGGTATACGGTCATTCCGGCTCCACGGTAATTACAATCCTTCCAGTTTTGCTTCCAGAGACGGGTTTAACCATTTTGCCTTTGACAGCGCCAATGCCGCCTACATCTATGATGACAGGGGCGGTAGTTATGTTACTTCAACCGGAGGGGCAAACAAGTGGTTTACGCTGACCTTACGGCTCAACGGCACCGGCTCCGACGCACCGGTTCCGAACGGCGGTTTCAATACCGCCAATAAACCGGCAGCCAACGCAGCCGGGCCCTTCTACTTCGGTATCGGCATACCCGGTAACGCGGATGGGGCAAAAACCCAGTACGTCAAAAACATCACCATGGTGCACAATTCGGATCCCGCAAAGAACGTGGTAACGACCAGCTTCTTTGGCTTTGTTGGTTATACAGCCGCCAATAACTGGGGCTTAACCAGCAGGGAATTAGCGCTGGAATCTGAAGTTCCCTATCAAGGTATATCAATCACCATCGACAAGGATTATACCGATCCTCTGGCTGGTGTTACCAACCAGACCTTCAACCTGTCGAAAGGGAACCTTGAAATTACCGCACCGGCTGGTTATGACACCTATGAATGGAAACTGAACAACGTAGTTCAGAGCGCTACAACTAATACGTTTACCGTACTTGCGGCAAACTATGTCGACAAGATAAATCAAAGCTTTACGGTAACGGTAAAAGTAACCGACAGCGCTGGGAAGAATTATAGCCAATCCGTAATCTTTACGGTGAAAAAGTAGGCAGGAGGAAAAATATGAGAAATAAAACATTTCAGGCGCTGTTTGCGGCGCTTATTGCGGGCCTGCTGGTAGTAACCGGATGTTCCTTGTCCGGCCCTGATACCAGCGGCATAGAACCGGGGAAAGGCAAGCTCGTGCTGTCAGTCAGCGGCTTGAGCGGCGTGAACGGCGCAAGCGCCGGACGCACGATTCTCCCGGCAGTTGAGTACAAGGCGGAAGTCTTTAGCGCTGCGGCAATGCTGGCGTATTGGAAAGCCGGCACAGGCGATGCGCCCGCGGCGGTGGAGACCATTGAGTTTTCAACGGCGGAGTACGGCATTTCCCTGGTTCCGGGTGAATATGTTGTAAAAGTAACCGCCACTATCGGAAAAGTTGATGCCGGTACTGCATGGGTCGGTAAATATAACTCAACCGATGATAAAGTGGATGACGTGGTAGTAATAGAAGCCGGTAAACCAACATTAATTGAAGCGGCATTTTCGGTGCAGGATTATCTTGATGAACATGAAACAGATCCGGGAACCTTTGCCTGGGACTTGACCACATTCGAAGATGCCGATAGCGTCGAAATTACCATTTTCAAAGCGGCTGATCTTGATGACCCCATCGATGACGGAGAACTTACCTTAGCCGAAACTGCCGATTACGATGATGGTGTGTACAAGTTTAAAGATGAAATCGAACTTGACGCAGGCGAATACCTGGTTGTTTTCACCGTTGTAAACGAAAGCGGTGATGATTCGGTTGAATGGAGCGAAGTGTTGTACATCGTAGGCGGTATGACCAGCGAATACAAGCCCTCATTTGGCGCGGTCTTTGGCGAAGAAGCGGAAAAACTGGTAGACATCGTTCTTAAAGCGTTTGAAGACGGCGATATATCCGACATCAATGGAAATCTCTTTACAGCTTTGGGAGTACTCGGTTTTACCAGTGCCAACGAAGGCCAGGTAAAAGCCGCCATCGCGGAAATCCTTGCGGAAGAAGACGAAGGCGAACCGGTTTATGACGCTCCGGAAACTCTTGCCGAGGTAAAAGAGCTTGTTGACGCCGCGTTAATCAAGGCGCAAGCCTTTGAGATTCTTGAGGACACGGTGTTTTCTAGTCCTTCAACCACTGCGGCTGAAGCAGCTATCACTGCGCTGGTTAAAAACGGGTCAACCATCACATCGTTTGACTGGGAAGCGTTTGAAGACGATGGTATTTTAACCGTGGTTATCGGCGCTTATACGCTTACCTTGTCAGCCACTCCCCCTGCGCCGCTTGGTGATATTGAGTTGGTAACCACCAGCCATGAAAAATGGGATGAGATTGCGAATGCCCTGGTGATTGATAATGGGACGTCATTTGGAGCAGCCAATAGCTTTGCTACTATTGTGGAACTGCCAATTGCCAGTAATATTTCACTTGCCAATTACCTCAGGCTGGAAATAGATGTGGTCACCTATGTTGATGACGAGATAGTTACTAGTGCATCTCAGTATTCCAACGATATTGGTTATGAGCTTATCAACGGCGAAGGTGTACAAGTTAACGATGAAACTAATGCAGGTAATGCAACCGGAGCATTGAAATGGTCACTCAGCGTTGCTCAAAAAGCTGCGGACTTTAGCGGCGGTCAAGGCAAACTCGTTATAAAAGCCGGAAATAAAACTAACGAACTCACCAAAGTAGTGGTAAAATCCGTGAAGTTTATCCTGGCGCCTCCGCCGATGCCGCAAGTAACATTCAGTCTGGATGTTACCACCTTGGGAACATCAGGAGTTTATACAAATGCAACAGAAGATGGAGACTATGATGGCGATGGAATTAAGGTGAAATTTAGTGCAGCTAACGATAGAGCATGTTTTGCGTTAACAACTGATCAAATTGAGTTGTTAATGGCCCGAACCAACATAAGCGTAACCGTTGCTGGAACTGCGAACACCTCCAGTACATTTAGGTATCATTTAGGCAAAGTTGATACTACCACGAGCTGGAATGGTACCGATTCGTTTACTGCGGGTGCATTTAGTACAACGATTAATGGATCAAAGGTTATAACGTTCTCCGGGAATAAATCCACAGAAACGTTAGCCTATTTCATTCTTCAAATGACCGGAAGCGATACAACCGATGTTACCATCACTTCCATCACAATTACGTCAAAGTAATCTGACACCACGAGCTAACTGACACCATGGGCCGCTCCTTCGGGAGCGGCCTTTTTCTGAATGAAGGAGGGGGAAAGGAGTTTTTTATGAAAACAGTTAATTGTCTAATAAGGGAATCTCTAAAAACTTCAGTTTTTAGAGATTTACCGCTGAAAAACGCACGTTTCGCAGCCCAAAGGGCGAGAAACTGCAAAGGAACCTCTAAAAACAACCGGTTTTTAGAGGTTCCTTTAATTTAATGTTAAGTAAGCACCTCATACTGCCGATACTACATATATCGAAAGATAAGACGGTGCGCAGCAGGCTTCACGGCCTCGACGTCCAGGCGCACTGTCTTTTTTTTGCAAAATCCCGGAAATATTTTGCGGAGGCTCATTGCCGGTAATCCGCCAGAAATTCTCCCAATCGCTTGATTGCCTCTTTAAGGGTTTCCTTCTCCGGGAGGAATACGATGCGGAAGTGATCCGGCATATCCCAGTTAAAGCCCGTTCCCTGAACCAGAAAAAGGTGTTTTTCCCGGAGTAAATCCAGCACAAAGCGTTCGTCGTCGGTAATGTTAAAGCGGCTGTCCATTTTGGGGAAACAGTACAACGCCCCCTTTGGAACGGTTACCGAAAGGCCGGGGATACGGCTTACCATGTCTACCGCGATATCCCGCTGTTCATGCAGCCTGCCGCCGGGAAGGAGAAGATCGTTGATGCTCTGGTATCCGCCCAGAGCGGTTTGTATGCCGAATTGGGCGGGCATATTGGCGCAAAGCCGCATATTGGTCAACATTTTAAGCCCTTCTATATAACCGGCGGCGCACTTTTTGTTCCCGTGAAGGCTCATCCAGCCGCAGCGGAGCCCCGGCGCCCGGTATGCTTTGGAAAGGCCGTCAAAACTGATCGTAAGTATGTCCGGGTTTATGGAAGCCATGGGAATATACTTTGCCCCGTCGTAGGTGATGCGGCTGTAAATCTCATCAGCAAAGACAATAAGCCCCTTTTCTGCGGCTATTTCCGCGACACCCTCCAGGATTTCCCTGTCATACACCGCCCCGGTGGGGTTGTTGGGGTTGATAATCACAATTCCCTTGGTTTTACCGGAAATTTTTGAACGGATATCCGCCAAATCGGGGTTCCAGCCGGATTGTTCGTCACAGCGGTAATGAACGGGACTTCCCCCGGCCAATGTAACCGCCGCAGTCCACAGGGGGTAGTCCGGCATGGGGATAAGCATTTCATCGTTCAGGTTAAGCAGCCCCATCATGGTGATCATGATAAGCTCGCTTACCCCGTTCCCGATATAAATGTCGTCAATCCCCGCATCCATCAGTCCTTTAGTTTGAAGGTCCATTAAAACGGCGTTCCGTGCCGGAAACTGGCCCTGGGAATCGCCGTAACCCTGAGCGTCTTTCATATTAAGAACGATGTCATGGATGATCGATTCCGGCGTTTGAAAGCCGAACGGCGCGGTGTTGCCGATGTTCAGCTTTATAATGTTGAACCCTTGCTCTTCAAGCCGTTTGGCTTCATCAAGCACCGGGCCCCGAATGTCGTAACAAACATTATCCAGCTTGACAGACTTGGTAAAAGTTTTCATATCTTCAATTTACTTCCTGCAATAATCGAGTTGTTCAAGAACCAACCGGGCTCTTGAACAAGTCTACTATACCCCAAAAGAAAACGCATTGCCAGTTATAAATACGGATTGTACTTTTAGGCAGTATATGCCACAATAAAAACCTGAAGCATGAAGTCTTTTTTATTAAAAGATATACCGATGGGCAGTTTTTTCAGCTCCCCGGCCTATCTTGACGAAAACTTTATTTTAACCGCCCCGGAGGTCGCTTATTCTCAGGAATTGAATAAAACACTTCAGATGTGGGAATTCCGGCAGATATACAGCGACGGGGAGCCCCAGGCCGAATATTCAGGCAGCATAGAAGATGCTGCGGGAGTAGAGGGACTGGCAGAAAAATCTCTTTTAAGCGACGGGGAAGAGATTAACGACGCGGAAAAGTTCTATAACGATTTTATCAAATATGTGGACAACCTTTTTAACACGGTCGCCAAAAGCAAGGATATTCACTTTAGCGGCGTAGCCCAGCGGGTAAAGGAGCTCTGCGACATGACCAGGGAAAACCGCCGTTACCTGCTGCGGGTTATGAAGAGCGATCCTGCGGACAGCCAGAATTACAACGCTTCCCATGCGACAAAATCCGCCATTATTGCGATTATCATCGGTTCTTTTATTAAGCTTCCGCCCCACCGGCTCATTGAACTGGGCGTGGCGGCCCTGCTCCATGAAATTGGAATGATAAAACTGCCCCCTCAAACCTACATGAGTAACCGGGCGCTGTCTCCCCAGGAAAGGAAACTTATTATGGGGCATCCTATTCTAAGTTACAACATTCTGAAAGGGCTTGATTTTCCCCTGGTGGTAAGCATTGCCGCTCTGGAGCACCATGAACGGGAAAACGGGAGCGGCTATCCGCAAAAACTCACCGGAGACAAGATCAGCCTGTACGCCAAGATCATTGCCGTGGCCTGTTCCTATGAAGCCCTGACCAGTTCCCGGCCTCACAAGGATGCCAAGGACGGCTATACGGGAATGTTGGATCTTCTTAAAAACGAGGGCAAACAGTATGATGATACTGTCGTCAAGGCCCTGGTGTTTTCCTTTTCCATTTATCCCATCGGCCTCTATGTGCTTCTATCCAACGGCAGAAAGGGGCAGGTGGTAGATGTAAACCCGGAAACCCCCAAATTTCCCCGTGTGCAGATATTTGGTGAATTAACGCCGGACGGAAAAAATAAAGTTATTGATACTTCCCAGGCAGGGATACACATAGACCGGCCCCTGCAAAAGGAAGAAATTGTCTGATGGATCCCTTTCCTGTACTCATTCTCATTTTTCTGTGTCTTACAAGCGGTTTTTTCTCTCTGGCTTCAGCCGCCTTACATCTGACCCGTAAACCCCGGCTGCGGCTTCATCTGCGGCCTCAAGCGCCTGCCGGGGAAAAGCGGCATATTCCGGAAAAAGCGGAAACATCTGAGACAGTTGATTTTTCCATGCGGATATGGAATCTGCTTGCCCGGTTTGCAGGGGGGGCGGCAGGGCTTTATTTTTTTCCTTCTGTTCCCGCAATCGCCGCTTTGGCGCTTGCCTTTGTTGTTTTTGCCGAGGCCCTCCCCCGGTTTATTGCTTCGGTTAATCCGGAAGGCATTTTCTTTTTTCTTTTTCCCGTCCTTTCTGTTCTGGCCCTGCCCTGGAAACCCCTGTACCGCTTGGCTTCCGTTTATCCGGCAAAAAGCGATATGGGAGAAGCGGAATTTCTGGAGGCCCTGGAAGAGGGTGAAAAAACCGGGGCGGTGGAAAGCAGGGAGCGATCCATGGTGGAGGGAGTGCTGCATCTGGGCGACCGCCCTGTAAGCGCGTTTATGACCCACCGTTCAGAAATTGAATGGCTGGACATTGACGCGGGCATTGAAGAAGTGAGGGAGAAGATCCGCGCATTTCGTTCCCAGGGTTTTTTCCCCGTTATCCGGGGCACCCAGGACAACATTGCCGGGATTGTTTCTGTAGAGGGCATACTTACCGCCCTGGCGGAAAATGGAACGGCAGGTGGATGGCGGGGCCTTGCGGCAATTATGAAGAAACCCCGGTTTATCCCCGAGACTTTGAGCGCCCTTAAAGCCTTTGAAGCCTTTAAGGAAGAAGACGAATACAACCTTTGCGTCATGGACGAATACGGCGGTTTTGCCGGCTCTTTAAGCATAAGGGATTTAGTCGAGGAAATCGTAGGCGAAATGGGAAACGCCCCGGAAGAAGCGCCGGTGATCCTGCGGGAAGACGGAACCTGGCTGGCGGACGGGAGCATCAGCCTGGACGAGCTGGCGGAAACGCCGGGCCTGGAAGCCCTGGCAGAAGAACAAGGTCGGGACTACCACACCCTAGCGGGATTTATCCTGAAACTGGCAGGGGAAATCCCCCAAACCGGAGCGTATTTTGATTGGGAAGATTTCCGGTTCACCGTACTGGATTTGGACGGCAACCGGATAGATAAGGTGTTGATTGAACGCCACAAATAATCAGATGCTCTGGCCCCCATTTGCCTCATCAGTAGCCGGGTGTTTTAACACTTTTTTTGCGGCTACGTCAAGTCCCTATTTTTCTCACAAAGTCCTTGTTATAAGACAATTTTTTTGAAGAAATGACAAAACAGGGAAAAAAATGGGGGAGTTTTTCATATTAATATAGTGTGGGGAATGGGGAGTGGAGAGTGATGTGCAATGAGGAATGAGGAGTAGGGGAAAATGAGGAATGAACAATTAAGAATAGAGAGTGGGGAGTAATGAGAAATAGGGGGGATATTTGATTAGCCTCCGGCACAGCAAGTCCTGAAGTTCGGTTACCTGTTCAGTCTTTGTATGGTTTCCAAATCCAGACCGGTGATGTCATGGATCATCTCAACAGACAAACCCTTTCCAATGGCTTTTTGAGCGGCAACTGCCAAACCTTTCTCCATGCCTTTCTCCAGACCTTTCTCTATGCCTTCCTCATAACGTACCGCCAAGGCATCGTCCCAATTCCATTCTGTCATTAACATATTCACCACCTCCGACGCGTTCTGCTCAAAGAATTCTTTCAATATATCTTGTTCGCAGCAATATCTAATAGCCTTCTTCATTGCCGTTTCCAAGTTCCCATGCTCAGCTTTATATTCCCTCACCTTTGCTACGAAAACGCTGTACCCCGCAAGTTCTTTACAACGATGCACCTTTGCCTCGTTGCGCCCTTCGTTAATGTTCACCACTCTTACTTCAAGTTCCAGTGCTGTCTTTTCCACCAGCCCCGGAATGTCAAATCTCTCAAACAAATCTGACAGCCGTAATAGTTCCTCGTCGGGATACGGCTCGGTGCCGTTGTATAATACAAAGAATTCAGGCCGGGGAATAGAAAGCTTTTTGCCGGCGTATATGTCCTTGTTTTTGACCAGCTTTTCATACACCCTGCCGATGTACATAAGCAGCCTCAATGCCATATTTGG
>JAITCP010000104.1 GCA_031283025.1 Spirochaetaceae bacterium
ATAAGAATCCCCCCGGTACAAAATGACAGGGGAATCACCCGGCGGTGGCGGGAACCGGTAATGCGCCGGGCCGCATGGGGGGCGATAAGGTCAACAAAGCCAATCGCCCCGCACAAGGCAACCGCCGCTCCGGTCAGCAGGGCGGCAAACAGGAAAAGCCGTTTCCGCACCGCCTCGGCATTCACTCCCATGGATCGCCCTTCATCTTCCCCAAAAGAAAGTATATCCATTTCCCCGGTATATCTGATCACCCCCAAAAATCCCACTACAAGGAAGGGAAGCATAAGCCCTACATGGCTCCAGCCCCGGAGGGAAAAACTCCCCATCTGCCAAAGGAGGAGGTTCTTTAATTCCTCGCGGAACAGGGAAAGCAGGGTGATAAGAATCGCGTTTACAAAGAGGGAAAAAACCATTCCAAAAAGGATGATCGTATTGTTTGAAAGCGTCTTGTCCAGCCGGGAAGAAAGGGCAATCACCACAAGCACTGTTCCCAGGCCGGACACAAATCCTGCAAGAGGCAGCGCAAATGTTCGCAGGATGCCGCCCGCTGTGCTGCCCAAAGCGGCGGTCAAAAGCCCCCCCGCC
The DNA here is from genome assembly GCA_031283025.1 of Spirochaetaceae bacterium. Classification (GTDB taxonomy): domain Bacteria; phylum Spirochaetota; class Spirochaetia; order Treponematales; family Breznakiellaceae; genus WRIV01. The sequence goes on from JAITCP010000104.1 coordinate 586, forward strand.
GAACCAAAAACGCCGATCATCACCAGGGCCGCTCCCAGAGAAGCGCCGGAGGAAACTCCCAGTATGTAGGGCGATGCAAGCTGATTTTTCAGTACCGATTGAAACACCGCCCCGCTTATGGCCAGGGATCCGCCCACAATAAAGGCAAGTATCGTCCGGGGCAGCCGGAGCTCCCAGACAATGGCGGTGATCTGCGGATCAGAATCGGCAGTGAGGCGGAAGATTTTTACCGCCAGCGCCCGGAGGGTTTCCCCCGCCTTTATGCCGGAGCTCCCCAGGGAAGTTCCGGCGCACAGAACGGCAAGTGATAGAACAACGGCGGCAAGGAATGTTTTACCTGCGCTATATTTGCCCGCGCTCCGGTTCACGCTTATCCTGCCAGAACCTCGTGGGTCTCCTTTAACTGTTTCCGTATGGGAAGATGCTGCGGGCACTTGTCTTCGCAGGCGCCGCACCCGGTACAGGCGGCGGCGTTTTTGTAATTCGTCCAGGGAAATTTGCCAATATCCGCATAGTTCCCCCTGGCATAATCGGTGATTTTATAAATCCGGTGGTAGTTCATAATGGTAAACACTGCGGGAATATTTACCCCCTGCGGGCAGGGCATACAGTAATTGCAGCCCGTACAATAAAGACCGGCAAGGCGCTCGTTTTCCTTCATCATCGTTTGTATCTGGGCAATTTCATCCGCAGTAAGGGGCTTGTTGTTACAGGCAATGCTAACGTTCTCCTCAAGCTGCCTGATAGTACTGATGCCGGAAAGGGCAATGTTGATGTTCCGGTTTGCAAGCACAAAGCGCAGGGCAACCTCGGCGGAACTTTGCACTTTGCCGGGAAGCAGGGCCTTGATTACATCGGACGGAGCGCCGAGCCTGCCGCCGCCGACAGGGCCCATTACTGCGGTTCCCATCCCCATTTGATGAGCCAGGGCGATTCCCTCTTCCTTATTGCGGTCCATCAGGTTGTACTGCACCAGGAGCGATTCCAGCACACCTTCGCCGCGCTTAATAACTTCTATAAAATGCTCCCCTTCTTTTTCTTTAGCAGCGCCGTCGTGGAATGAAAAAGAAATGTGCTTTATTACGCCCTGTTCCTTGAGCTTGCGCGCCCGGTCCATCGGGCCGTCCTTTGCGCAAACACTGTCGTTAAAGGCGCCAAGAGAGATTCCCCAAAAATGGTAAAAATCTATGTAATCCGTCTGGAGGTTTTTAAGGGAATTTTCCAGCCGCTTTTCATAATCGTCCCCGCTGGAGTTTTCTATGGGGTTCTTGGTGGAAAGGTAAACCCTTTCCCGGCAGTCTTTTACCGCCTCTCCCAAAATCCCTTCACTCTGCTTATCGCAGTAGTACGGCGCAGTGTCAAAATACGTTACGCCCATCTCGACAGCCCGGCGGATTAAGGCAATGCCCGCCTCCCTGTCGAACACCGTCTTGTCGTCAACCTGCCGCGTAGGAAGCCGCATACAGCCCATTCCTAAGCGGGAAACTTTAACTCCGGTTTTTCCGTAATCTACGTACTGCATAAAATTCTCCTTAAAACAATAGAGTTGTTCAAAAACTTCAGTTTTTGAACAACTTCCTATTAAAACTGCAAAATACACAGTATTTTGCTTAACTTGTTCAAGAACCAACCGGGTTCTTGAACAAGTCTAATACTACAGGACGATTGGGAAAAAAACAATATACTGTTAAAGGCGATTCTCTACAGGATTATTGACAAAGCGTATCCGCGTATGCTTGTATATCTACTTATGGACGAATTTATTACATACAATGCCAGCAACGCTTGCCCTTTTATGGTCGAGCCGGACGCTTTTGAAGGCGTAAAAAGAACCGCACGCAAAGTCGCGGCGGACTTTGAGAAAGTTTGCGGCTGCCTGCCTGAAATTACGGAAAAGCCGGAAAACGCCCCCGGCCTTGTTCTTTTCGCCACCCTGGGAAGAAGCCCTTTGACGGACAGGCTGATACGCGATGGCGCTTATGATCCGTCCCTTATTCGCGGGAAAAGGGAAGTGTATCAGATTAAACTGATTGACAGGCCCTTTGACGGCGTGTCAAAAGCCCTGCTTATCTGCGGGAGCGACAAACGCGGAACCATCTACGGAATGTTCGCGCTTTCGGAATTTATCGGGGTATCGCCACTGCATTTCTGGGGGGACGCGGAACCCCAAAAACGGGAGCGGATCGAGATAACCGGGGAAATCGAAACGGTTTCAAAAGAGCCGGGCGTGAAATACCGTGGATTCTTTATAAACGACGAATGGCCCTGCTTCGGAAACTGGGCGTTCACTCATTTTAAGGGCTTTACCGCCGAAATGTACGAGCAGGTGTTCGAGCTCTTGCTTCGATTGAAAGGCAATTATCTGTGGCCCGCGATGTGGACTTCCTCTTTCACGCTGGACGGGCCGGGAAACCTTAACGAGGAACTGGCCGACATATACGGCGTAATCATCGGCGCTTCGCACCACGAGCCTTGCCTGCGTGCCAGCGAGGAATGGGACAAAGTCAGGGGAACAGATTCCGTGTACGGGAATGACTGGAATTATTACACAAACAAAAACGGGCTTTTGAGATACTGGGAGGACGCCTTAAAAAGAAGCGGAAAATACGAAAAAATCATTACGATAGGAATGCGCGGTGAACGCGACAGTTCCATGCTCGGCGAGGGCGCGTCCTTACAGGACAATATTAATTTGCTCAAGGACATAATCAAAAACCAGCGCGAATTGATAAAAAAGCACGTCAATCCCAAACTTGATGAGGTTCCGCAGCTTTTGGCCCTATATAAAGAGGTTGAAGAATTTTTCTATGGCAATGAACAGGCTGCGGGGATCAAGGATTGGGACGAGATTAACGGCGTTATCTGTATGTTCTGCGAGGACAATTTCGGCTTTATGCGCACCTTGCCGTGGCCGGATATACGGGAGAGAAAGGGCGGTTTTGGAATGTATTACCATTTCGATTATCACGGAGCGCCGATTTCTTATGAATGGATGCCGTCCACGTCTTTTGAAAGAACCTGGGAACAGATGTGCATGGCTTATGATTACGGAATCAGGGATGTCTGGATTGTCAACGTTGGCGACCTGAAATTCAACGAAGTCCCCCTCGCCTATTTTATGGAGCTTGCGTACGATTTTGACAAATGGGGGACAAATTTCCCCAACAGCATAGACGAATATACAGAAACATGGGTTGAAAAAACTTTTCCACTGGCCGGCGCAAACGCCCGCGAAAAAATCGCCCATGTTCTTCATAGCTATATCAGAATGAACGCCATGCGCCGCCCCGAAGCGCTGAACGCCGATATTTACCACCCCTGCCATTATCTTGAAGCGGACAGAATGTTAGCCCTCGCCTGCGATATTGAAAAAGCAAACGAGGAAGTTTATTCTGCGTTGACCGGAAACGAAAAAGACGCTTATTACAGCATGATATATTTCCCCGCAAAGGCAAGCGTCAATCTGCTGCGAATGCACTTGTATGCGGGGAAAAACCAGCATTACGCCAAACAGGGCAAGAAAATCGCCAATAATTATTCCGTTCTTGTTACGGAGTGTATTGAAAAAGACCGCGCCCTGCACAGGGAGTTTGCTTCGTTTAAGGGCGGAAAATGGAAAGGCATGGAACTTGAGCGGCATATCGGCTTTGTTAAATGGAACGAGGATAATTGCCGGTATCCGCTGCGGGTACAGGTAGAACCCGCGTACAAACCGCGGCTGGTTGTTTCACGAAAGGACAGGGAAGAAATTTACACCAAAACCTATGGCCGCCCAATGACCGTGTTAGTCGATGATTTCCTCTATGCCGGTAACGACAATGTTATTCTTGAAATTGCCAACGACGGGACAGGAAGTTTTGCGTATGAAATTAAGCCGGAAAAGGAATATGACTGGCTTGATGTAAGCTCCTTGCAAGGAACGGTTGAGTTTCAGGAGGAAATAATTCTGCATTGCGACAGGCAAAAATTGACCGGGGAAATTCAAAACGCGCTGCTTCTTATTGAGGGAAAAGAAATTGGTGAGACTGTTGCCGTAGAGCTAAAGGCAAAAAATACCGCCGCACAAGACCTGCCGCCCATGACTTTTCCGGAAAACAACGGCGTAATCGTTATGGAAGCCAATCATTTCTGCGGCAAAAAAGACACGCCCGCCGCCCGTTTTATCGAACTGAAAAACCACGGCAGAAGCGGCGCGGGAATGAAAGTTTTCCCGACGACAGCCGGTTTTTGCGAACGGGACGAAAAGCCGTCGCTTACCTATCGCTTTTTGGTTGAGGAATCGGGCAATTACACAGCCGAAATATGGATGTCGCCCACAAATTCCGTGCAAAACAAACGCCCCCTGCGCTTCATGCTTACGGCACAAGACACGGAGCAAATTATTACCGCTGTACCCGCCGACTTCATGGCAGGCAGCTTTTCGGACAAAAGATGGAGCGGCGGCGTTCTTGATCAGATACGCGTCTGTAAAGCGTCGTTAACGTTTGAAAAGGGAGTGCGGGAAATAACAATCGGAGCGTTGGAGGCGGCTCTGGTGCTTGAAAGGGTGTTGATTTACAGGGACGGCAGGCCGCCTTTGGAATCTTATTTGGGTCCGCCGGAGAGTTTTTCCGTGCCTGAAAGAAGAATCAACGAATTACCCGAATCAACAACCTCGACTGAAGGTTAAATTTGACCCATAAATTATAATTTGCCGCTCTATCTCCAAGAAATTCTCACGCAGAGGCCGCAGAGACGCAGAGGACAGCACGTAAATAGAGTTGTTCAGAAACTGAAGTTTCTGAACAACTTCCTCCGCAGGGACTGTCTACAGCACAGCAGGCAGGCAAGAGCGGACTATTAGTCCGGTAAAGCACTCGCGCTCCATTGCCTCGCCCACAAGAAAGCAATATACTTAATCCAGAGAATACCCATGACTGACAAAATCCGTTTTAATGATGCCGATGATCTTATTGATATTTGCCTGGACAACGTGTTCAAGGCGGTATTTACCCGTGATACTCCGGCATCCCAGCTTGCACTCTCAAAGCTCGTTTCCGCGCTCATTGGGCGGGAAGTGTCAATAATCGCCATCAGCGCCAATGAGCCGCCGATAGACAACCTGCGGGACCGCCAAATCCGCTTTGACATCAACTACAAGGCGGAAAACGGCGAACTGGTCAATGTTGAGATGAGCCTGAACCCCGACACCTTCGAGCCGGTCCGCCTTGAATTCTACACGGGAAAGCTCTTTACCGGCCAGGATGTTCGAGGTATCGACAAAAGCTATAATAGAGTTGTTCAAAAACTTCAGTTTTTGAACAACTTCCTAATTAAAACTGCAAAATACGCAGTATTTTGCTTAACTTGTTCAAGAACCAACCGGGGTCTTGAACAAGTCTAATGACTTACAGCAAGCCTACCAAATAGCAATTCTGGCAAAGGAACAATTTTTCCCGGACGAAACGTTTTTCCATGTCTTTGAGTATTACGACCAAATACGCCGTATATCACTCAACGGAAAAAGCCGTATCATCACGCTTGAGTTATCCAAGCTGGAAAAGGTGGTAGAAAAGCCCGTAGAGGAAATGGACGTAAAAGAATATTGGGCCATATTCTTCAAATATTTAAATGACAAAAACAGACGCGGGAAAATCAACGAAATAATAGACTTGTTCGATAACCCGGTTGGTTATCGAACAAGTTAAGCAAAATACTCTGTATTTTGCAGTTTTTTATTGGAAGTTGTTCAGAAACTGAAGTTTCTGAACAACTCTAATAGAACATGAGGAGGGAATAGCCATGGCAAGCAAAGTATTGATGACCATCAGCAAGGACGAGGCGGAGCGGGCGCGGCTTATGAGCAAATACAAATATCAGATGGATACTCAGAGCAAGCTGGTTCATGCGAAGCGTATAGGGATGCAGGAAGGTATGCAGAAAGGCAGGCGGGAAGGTGAGCAAAAGATAATCAATCTGCTCAAAAATGGAAAATCACCGGAAGAAATAATAGGAAGTTGTTCAGAAACTGAAGTTTCTAAACAACTCTAATTAAGGGATTTTCAGATTAACCGGAACAAGTCTAATGCAATATTTTGCAACAGATGTTAAGTAAATGCAACAAAATCGCACCAAAGGGTATCCTGCAGCGGGGGAGGGGCTTTTACATGGATTGTGTTCTGCGGCATGGATGGATCGGGGAAATAAAGGGCATGGGAATGGAGGCGTATACCGCCCTCTTTTTCGCTGCGCCGGGCGCCGTATTTTATATCGCCCTTAATGTGGAGACCCAGCGCGGCAAGCTGCGCCCGGATTTGGTGATGCCGGCCTGTAACCAGTTCTATTTCCAAAAAGCCGTAATTTCTCCCCTTGCCCCGGACACGGTAGCGCAGTATCGCTTCTTTGCAGTGGGGGGCCGGTTTGTTAAATGCGGCGCTTTTGTTCTTTTTTGGATTAGCCCGAATCCAGTGAACCAGTTCCCCCGTATCGGGCAGGGCGGAAAAGGCCGGGGATAGTTCCACTATAGCCCAATAATACTTTTCCGCCCTTCCTTCCTGATCAACAGTCCGGGCAAAAGAATTGTTCAAAAAAGCCGCCGCGGCAGTGTTTCTGGCAAAAAGAGCGCAGCCGGTAACCGGCACATCCAGCCGGTGTACCGCAGCCGGGGCAAATGCCTTTCCATCATGCTTTCCGCCGGTTTCCGTGCCATTTTCACCTGCTCCGAATTGCCGTAAAAGAAGCGCCGGAAGATCAATCATTCCTTCCGTGGCTCCCTCCATGGCTTCTCCGGCCAGTTTGTTGATGACAATCACATCGTCATTGATAAAGAGGAGCCGGTTTTCAAGGCCGATATGCTTTTCCATCTTCTTTAACATGATCCAGGGCCGAATCGGACGGCCGACCTGCTGCTTAGGAGGCAGCCGCTCTATCCACTGAGCTACTGGACCGGCAATCTCCCCTTGTTATACGGCGGGGGATTTTCATGGTAATTTCTACCATATAGCATCTGCAAGAATTTGTCTATTAACGGAAGCTGTTCTAAAACTTTGGTTTTCGGAACAAGCTCAACGGCCAAAAAGGCCCAGTTTTCCGTACTTGTACCATTTACCGGAATTCCGCTTTCCCACTTCCATGGCCTTAAACACATAGGCAGCAAAGGCATTTTCTTCACCGGGTTCCGAGTAGGAAAAGCCCATAGCATTATAGGGCGCGGTCAAGGATGAAATCAGCACCCTTTGGGCAAAGGAACGGAAAGCAGAAACAGCCGCAGGCCCAAAAAGATCGGGCACATCATCCTTGGAGCCCGCGTTTACTTCTGATACAACCAAAGACAACATTCCCTGCTTGTTATTACTAAACAACGTTGCAAGTTCCCGGACAAGAAAAAACCAGCTTTTGATATTGCCGTCAATAAACTTGTCAATTTCCACTGGAGACAGTTCTTCCGCCGTTTTCCGAAAAAAGGGAGGAACACAGACCAATACCGCTTCATCAATACGCTCCATACGGTTTATTGCGGAAAGAATCAGCGTGCGGGCGGAAATGGGGCTGGCGGAATTCCACTCCAGTAAAATTTGTTTGTTTGCCAAATCTTGATCTTGCGGCGTTTCTATTGGTTTTCCTTCTATTGACTTGCCGGAGGGGATAAGCGCCGCCGCATGGGTTTCTTCCCGTTTGGCGGCCTCCCTGCAAAGAGCGGAAAAAAGGGGAGATTCATTCCCGGCGATCAATATGCCTCTGGACATATTTCAAGTATATACGGGAAAAAAAATATTTTGTATAGCGCCGCAAATATACCCGCTATCGAACAAACGCTCCGGCCTTTTACCCTTGCCTCATCAATAACCGGGTGTTTCTGAATATTGGGGG
>JAITCP010000112.1 GCA_031283025.1 Spirochaetaceae bacterium
GCCGCGTTGATCCGCCGGGCTGCTTCACTGTTGATCGTATATGCTTCTTCGTGCATTACATGATCCTCGATGCGGCGGGTTCGTACCGGAAGGAAAGTCCCCGGCCCGACATGGAGGGTAATAAAAACACTTTCGATTCCCGCGGCCCGGAGCAGGGCAAGCAGTTCTTCCGTAAAGTGGAGCCCCGCCGTAGGTGCGGCAGTGGAAGCGCCGGGCCCCAGCCCCGCTCCCGCCGCCCTGTCGGCATAAACCGTTTGGTAACGCTCGCCGTCGGCTGGTTCATCGTCCCGCTTGATGTAGGGGGGCAGGGGTATGCGCCCGTGAACGTCCAGCCAGTCATCGTCGATGGGGGAGTCAAAGCGCAGATAACGGAATTCATTGCCGGATGCCGCATTGTTTGCGGGCCGGCCGGCCCCCCCGGGCGCTTCTACGATTTCCCCCTCAAGGCCGCCTGAAAAACAAAAGCGTTGTTTTGGGCGGCGGCGTTTTGCCCGGTTTACCATAGTCCGCCAGGTGCGGGAATCAATTCGGTTAAGTAACAGAAACTCCGCTTCCCCCGTAGCGCCATCACCCGCAGCGCCGCCGGAAACCGTGCCGGAACCAGGGGTCAGGAGTTTTGCTTTAAGCCGGGCTTTGCGGACACGGGAATTGTTGAACACCAGAAGGGGGGCTTCCCCGTCCGGGCTGCGGAATTCCGGCCCGGCAAGGAGTTCCGGCAAGGCGGCGGCCATGCAATGCCGCCTCTGGCCCGTCCCGCGATTCAGCATCATAAGCCTGCTTTCACCCCGTTTTTCCGGCGGGTATTTGGCAATGAGTTCTTCCGGCAAATCAAAAAAAAAGTCTTTTGTTTCCATGCGGTTTCCGGGATTTAAATTATAGAGTATTTTGATATACTTTGAGAATAATAGGCTTGTTCAAGAACCCGGTTGGTTTTTGAACAACTCTAATGAACAAAGGAGACCGCTGTGGGGCAGTATGACAGTTGGGATTATCTAACCAATTTTATAAAAAAGCATTTGAACAGCTTTGAAGCGGAACTGGCTAAAGCGCCCTACGCCGTTAAGGTTAAGCGGCATGAAGCCCGCCCCAATTTGGTCATGTTTAAATACAGCCAGTATGAATCGGACTTTACCAATCCCGTTGTCCGCTGCTGCAGAGGTTCGGTGTATGATATTCGTGAAGACGGAACGGTAAAGCCCCGTCTTTTGCCGTTCTTCAAATTTGCCAACTACGGGGAAAACGGGGCGGACCCCATCGACTGGAACCATACCCTGTACGTGCGGGATAAACTTGACGGCTCGCTCTTAAAACTCCTGAAAGAGGCGGACGGCGGGGACCTGTGGACTACCAACGGAAGTTTTGATCTGGATGTGAAAGTACCTGAACTGTTTCCGGCGGAAACCGAAGAACAACTTTTGCCGCCCCACACCTTTGCTTCCCTGCGGGATTACGCGCTGCGGGGGCACGATGAAGAAGTAAAGCGCCTGACGGAAGGCTGGACGTTTATGTTTGAACTTACCTCTCCGTACAACAAGATTATTGTTCCCTACCGGGAAACAAAACTTACCCTCCTGGGCTGCCGCGACAGCCAGGGGATTGAACATACCCCCGAATGGGCCGCAGAAACTTTTGGGCTAAGTTTTGCCACTCCGCAGGTTTATCCGCTTAAAAACCTTGATGAAGTTATTGCCTATTGCCAATCCATTGACTCTAACGACAGGGAAGGAGTGGTTGTTCAGGACGGAAATTTTAACCGGATTAAAATTAAGTCCGATCATTACCGGAGCCTTTTTTTCTTGAAGGGTGATGATCATTTTTCTAACGAACGAATCTTTGCAGCGATAAAGCAGGAAAGCATAGACGATGCTCTGGCCGCCTGGCCTGAAATCCGCCCAAAGACGGAAGAAATCATCGGTGAATGGGTTGGTTTCAAAAACGCCGTCGCCGGCCTTTGCGGAAAAGCGGCGGCGTACTATCAAAACTGCCGGCAGGATTGTGCGGACGATCCAAAAGAAGCAAAGAAGCGGTACGCCCTGTTTGTGCTGGAAAAATACAAGCCTCTTTCAACTTTTCTTTTTGAATCGATCAAGGAAGACGCCGATCTTGAAACCATTTACAAAAAAATAGAATACAGGGAATTAAAAAGTTTCTGGATTCCCGCCGTGGAAAACGTTGGGTAAACTATGCTTTCGGAAAAGTACGTTTACATCTTTACAGACGGCGGGAAAGAAAAGTGGGCCTTTGTGGTGGTTAAGGACAACCTGATAATCCATGAGGAGTCGGGAACCTTCGGCATTTCCGCGTCAACCAGCAACGACGACACCGAATCAGTAGGAATTTTCAGGGCGCTGCAATACGCCAAAGGCCATCCGGACAATTACATCCTCACCACCGATTCCCAGGCGGTACTTGCCAAGATTAACGGCAATGCCGTCAATGTTACCAAAAATCCTAACATCCGGGGAATTCAATCGCTGCTCAGGGAATTTAAGGAATCGCCCCTGCCTGTGAGTTTTACCATCAAGTGGGAAAAGCGCATTTCCAATAATTTTATGAAGCGGGTCGATGTTCTTTGCAGAGAATGATTGCCGCCGGGAACGTCAAAAACTTCAGTGCAAAACCCCCTGTTAAAACAGGGACGGCCCGTTTTCCGCGCTCCGGCGTTTCAGGTTAAGATGATTGTAGGCCAGATCGGTAACCATCCTTCCGCGGGGCGTGCGCTGGAGCAGGCCGGTCTGGATCAGGAAAGGTTCGTAGTAATCCTCCAGGGTGTCTACCGCTTCTCCCACGGAAATGGCAAGGGTTTCCGCCCCCACCGGCCCTCCGGCATAGCGTTCGATGATCACTTTAAGGATTTCCCTGTCGTGCCGCTCCAGTCCCAGTTCGTCTATTTCCAGCCGCTTAAGGCCCCCGGTTACCACCTCTTTGGTGATTACCGGCCCGGCGGCGCCCGGCTTGCTTCCCCCCGCGCTTCCCAGAATTTGGGCAAAATCCCTCATGCGCCGCAGGAGCCGGTTTGCCACACGCGGAGTGCCGCGGGCGCTGGCGGCCAGGAGCGAAGCGGCGTCATCGTCCAGAGCGGTTTTAAGTATCCCCGCAGAGCGGCGGACTATGGCTTCCATATCTTCTTTTTCGTAAAAATTAAAACGGCAAGTGATGCCGAAACGGCTGACAAGGGGGCTGGACACATTGCCCGCCTTGGTTGTGGCCCCCACCAGAGTAAAGGGCTGTATGGGGATGCGTATAGTCCGGGCGCTGGGCCCTTGCCCTATGATCCAGTCCAGTTCGTAATCTTCCATTGCAATGTAAAGCATTTCTTCAATCGCCGGTTTAAGCCGATGGATTTCGTCGATAAAGAACACTGTTTTGGCGGTTACCGTGGTAAGTATCCCCGCCAAATCTTTGGGCTTGTCCAGAGCGGGGGCGCTTGTTACCTTGAAGTCTACTCCCAGTTCCCGCGCCACAACCTGCGCCAGAGTGGTCTTTCCCAAACCGGGAGGGCCTGTCAAAAAGAGATGATCCAGGCTTTCTTTCCGTTCACGGGCGGCCCGGATAAACACAGAAAGGTTTTCCTTCATTGCCGCCTGCCCCAGAAATTCGCTCAGTTGTTGGGGCCGCAGGGTTATGTCCCGCTCGTCATCTTCCCGCGCTTCAGGATGGGCAAGCCCCGGAT
>JAITCP010000115.1 GCA_031283025.1 Spirochaetaceae bacterium
GGGAACCTCTGAAAACCGGTTGTTTTTAGAGGTTCCTTTGCAGTTTCTCGCCCTTTGGGCTGCGAAACGTGCGTTTTTAAGCGGTAAATCTCTAAAAACTGAAGTTTTTAGAGATTCTCGCTGTTGATCAATAATCATAAGCGGCCTCAAAATACGCTTCCGGATAAATCAGCGTTTCAAAGTCCGCTACTTCAGCTTTTACCGCATTAACATCCACACGGGCAATATCATTCACTACTTTCACATAACCGTAAAATACGCTGTCGGCGGTGTAGAATTCAAAATCCTCACCGGGAACAAGCCGCAGTTGGTTTTCCCCCTGCTCTGTCTCCAGTATGGCGTAATAAACGGGAAAGACAATACTGCTGTTGCCCGGATCAACAGAGTCAATGTTGATTATCCATAAAGCGGGCAGCATCCTTTGCATAACGACGATTGCAGGTTCAAAGCCTTCATCGCCCAGACGTATCGTAACCGTCTGCACGTTATCCGCTATTTGCGCGAGGGCGATTTTTTCCGTGGGTATTTGTACCCCTGCCGGCTTAGGCGCAGTATCCGGCTCCCGCGCATCGGCGGCGCTTTCCCCCTCGGCAAGTACGGTAATGGTACTGTGTATCATGGCCATCCAGCAGGAATAGCGGAACCGGCCCGCTTTTGCGGGAGTAAACTCAATCACGTTGTCGCCCTGCTTAAAGGTGTGCTGGATGCCGTATTCACGGATAATCATGCGGTTGTTACAACCGTTAATGCTGGACGGCGGCGCGTTGATGATCCATCGTACCGGAACGCCCTGCTGCACGGTTATCGCCGGATAGCGTCCCGGCTGCAGTGTTGAGTTGATAACCTGCACGCCGTTTTGAATAACCGGAACAAAAGCGTCTGTGCCGGATTGTGCGGGTTTGAAGGAAGCCGCCCGGTCAAGCGGATTGATAAACCCCGAAAGACTCCAACCGTTGGAGAACATGACAAGCCCCAGCGCCGCGACAAAGATCGCTCCGATGTGCATAACGCGGCGGGAGAATGCTTGCCCCTTAGCGCCGCTTAAAGCGGAACTTGCCGCGCCCAGCGCAAACATCAGTGGAATAGTCCCGATGCAGAACAGGAACATGGAGATACCGCCCCGAAGGGGGCTTCCGGTGGAGAGCGCGTAGAGCTGCATGGCCTGCAAAGGGCCGCATGGCATGAAGCCGTTCAGGAAACCGACAACCAGCGGCCCGCGTCCGGTTTTTTGTTCGTCAATTTTTTTTGCAAATAGTTTGGGCATTTGCGGAATAAAACGCCGTAAAGACGGAAACAGGCCCAGCATATTGATCCCCATGATCACCATGAAGATTCCGGCAACAAGCTGCACCGCCCCTTGAAAGCGCCCCGATACGGTAATCACCGAACCCAATGCGCCAACGATAACCCCCACCGCCGTATATGAAACAAGCCTCCCGCCGTTGTAAAGAATACTTGGAAAAAGCATTGAATATGTATTAGCTGTCCTTTTTCCCCATTCCCCACTCCCTACTCCCCACTCCCTATTTCCCCGTAACGTTTGCGAAAGATTAATCCCTCCGCACATGGCAATACAATGAACACTGGTAAGGAGGCCGATAACCAGCAACATTCCGTAACCCATGCCCTCCTGGGCAAGCGGGAAGGCGGCGGCAAACCTGCCGGTTCCGAATGCCCGCAACAGCATAAACAGGGCAAGGATAATCACCAGAGTACCAACGATGTGTGTTACGGTATTCTTGCCGGAACGCAGAGGAACCGCGCGGGCGTTCGTTTGCGACGGCTGCCGGTTCACAGGAATGTCCCCTTCCGGCACATGGTAACCCAGCTCTTCAATTATCGCGGAAATTTTATCAAAGCCGATTATTGCCGTATCGTAGGTAACAGCTGCCGCTCCGGTATTGTAATGTACCTCGACATTCTGAACCCCCGCAGTGTTCTTCAGTTCTTTTTCAATCGTGTTTTGACAGTGTATGCAGTACATACCGCCAATGTTGAACGAACGTTTTTGCAGGCCCTGTTCTTCCGCCGTTTCCATATTGCCATAATCATAGCAAAATTCCGGCGATTAAGGATACTGCCGCCGTACCGTTTTGACGCAATGTCAGCAATGCGCCCACCACCGGCCACTTGCTTTCTGTGCCTGTTCATGCTACATTTATGAAGGCCCGGTTGGCGAAGGTTTTGACAATCAATATCTGTTACATGGCTTCAATCTCCATGGGATAGTTATTAGGGATTTACCCCTGAAAATCGCATTTTCGCAGCCTTTAGGCGAGAAAATGCAAGGTCTGTCCGCAAAGTAACCGACTTTGTGGACAGACATTATTTATGGGCAGCGTGAAAAATGGCGGAAATTCGGGCTATTTTGGCGGAAAACATAAAGAAATTCCGGCAAAAACAGCGTATTACCCAGTCAGAACTTGCAGAGAGAGCCTCAATTTCCGTTAATTTTATAGGAATGATCGAACAAAAACGCAAATTCCCCGCCCCGGAAATGCTGGACAGAATAGCTACGGCCCTAAAAGTAGAGACACCCGAACTGTTTTCAGCGTACGTTTCCCCGGTTTCCGAGCTGGAAAAACTTCACAAAGCCATTTTAGCAGACCTGGACAGGGCCATAAGCGCCGCCGTGTGTAAAGCCATTAAAAAAAACTGTAAGTAAGACTGTCCCTGTTTTCCGGACTGAACGCATGGCGCCCCGCTCTGGCCGTAAATACCTCCGCAATTATTCAAACATTCTGCCCCTATTTGCCGCGCCGACGACCGGATGTTTCCGGGTTATTACAGCAATTCTTGACCGATCCCCTTCCTTCCTGATATAGTGATTCCGTGGCCAACAAAAAAAAGATTTATGGTATTATTCTTGCTTTTATTACCTTTATCGCGTATATACTTCTGGCCGCTCAGCCTATACCCCAGGAAACTGTTCTTACCGTTAAATGGATTAAATCCCTGAAAGGGGACTATAATGAAACCGGACCGGTAACGGGCCAGCTAATCCCCTTTACATTGGGTAATCGTTTTGGCTATGCAGATATGGCGGGAAATCCGATACTTAACAAGGAACGGGAGGAAATCGTTTCTCTTTCCGCCGGATACTGGGCGGAATACCCCCCTACGCCGCGGGAATTGGTTATTCATAATTCCCGGCCTGCGGCTACAATTACTATAAACAATCCTCAAGGGTATCCGCTCTTTTTGGATGATCGTATCTTTCTTATTGGCATGGATCAATGTTCCCTGGAAGAATTAGATGATGAAGGCCGTGTTTTGTGGCGGTATAGCTTTGAAGCGCCTCTTACCTGCATTGATGCCGCCGGTACCTATGTGCTCACCGGAACCCTGGACGGGATGATAGATCTTTTGGACAATAACGGGAAACCGCTTTTCCCCTCCTATGCGCCGGGGGCTTCCCGAATTCCGGTTATCCTGGGCTGCCGCATTTCTTCAGACGGCTCTAAACTGGCAGTTGTCTCCGGCATTGACAAGCAGCGCTTTCTCTTTCTGGAATGGTACGGCAACAACGATTACCGGGTAACTTTCCATGAATTCCTGCGGGGAGAGGGCTTTCGCCGGGAAGTACAAATGGCTTTTATAGAAAACGATACACGGGTGATTTTTGAACAGGAAACGGGCCTTGGGGTGTATGACGTTCGTTCCCGTACTTCAATCACGCTCCCCCTCTCCGGCAGACTGGAAGTGCTGGATGAAAAGGGAGGGGACGGGCTTTTTTTCTATATCACTTCCGGAAAGAACGGGGAAAAACGGCTTACAGCCTTTAAGCCTCCCAGCCTGGAATTGATCAACATTCCCTTTAAGACGGAAAGTGTTTTTCTTTGCCGCCAGGGAAAGGAATTGATTTTGGGGGGCGGCATGACACTGGCGTCTTTTGCCCTGGATAAACTATAGGAGCTATTTCCAAAACTCAGTTAGTTTTGGAAATAGCTTAAGAACATATCAAAGGAAGAACGGCTATGAAAAGAATATATTCAAAAAAAACCTGCGCCTTCCTGCTGCTTTTTTTCGCCTGCGCCTTCCTGACCTTTGCTTTTGACTGGCCGGTACGGGAAGGCCGGCTTACCGCTAACTTTGGCAGCAATAACAGCGGAATCCCCCTTTTGGGAAACTTTTTTGCAGCTTCCGGATCGATCTTTCCCGCGGATGTCGGCGAACTGGTCTTTATCCATGATCCGGAAAATCCCGCCGCCCGAATCCCCTCTCCCCTGGGTTCATGGATGGCCATTGACCACGGCGATAACCTTTTAGGCATTTATGGCCGCTACCAAGACCGCCGGTTCGCTCCGATTCCCACGTTAGTAGAAACAGCTACGGTACTAGCCAATGCGGGAAAATCCGGTTGGACCGGACAAGAAGGCGTTTATTTTGCCTTTTATGACCGCAGGGAACGAAGGTGGGTTAATCCTTCCGTGATGATTCCCGGCATGAACGATACGGTTCCGCCGGTAATACGGCAGGTTGAACTGCGCAATGCGGCGGGTACTCCTTTTAATCCCGCCCTTGTCCAGCACATTCCTCAGGGGCTTTACCGTATCTATGTGGATGCCGCCGACACCTTGCAGACGGGAGGAAACTTTTTAGCCCCTAACCGGATCATCTGTTCCGTCAACGGCGCGGAAATAGGAATGTTAAGTTTTGAAACCCTCATGTCCAGAAACGGACAGCGAATGGCATACCGCAACGGCCTGGTCGAAGCTTCCCAAATTTATGATGCAAAAGGTTTTGGCCTAGGGGAAATTCGCTTTACCCGCGGCCAGGCGGTACTGGTAATAGAAGTCCGCGACATAACGGACAATGTCCGTTCCTCGACCTTCAGGCTTACCATTGATTAACATTCCGCATAGGGTAGAAGGCAAATCATTAAAAACCTGGTCTACGCCGGTTCATAATGAAGAACACTCCCCCATTCCCTGCGCGCTTTGCGGCGGTACGGAATTTGTTTCGCACTTTACTTGTACTGATTCGGGTTCAACTGTTCCCGTAGTTTCTGCGGCGGAAAAACCGCCCTCGTTCCGGTATGTACGCTGCGCCCATTGCCGCCTTGTCCAGATCAACCCTCAGCCTGTTCCCGCCGCCGTAGCCCTCCGCTACGGGAAAAATCACGGCGTGGATTATCTGGCCTACGAAAAAACCAACGAGGCGGCCTTTCTCCGGCTTCAGGAACTTGCCCTGAAAGACTCAGGGTTTTTTGAACTGGAGCGGGGCCTTATGTCCGCCAATCCCAAAGGTCCGGAAGTACTGGATGTGGGCTGCGCCGCCGGGGCACTGCTGTTAACGCTCAAGGGCCGGGGCTGGAAAGTCCGGGGAGTGGAAATCTCCAAGCCCCAGGCGGATTACTGCCGGGAGCGCTGTCTGGAAGTAAGCAGCCTGCCCTTGGAAGAAAACCGCTTTCCCGCCCACAGCTTTGACGCGGTTCTTGCTTCCCATTTGATCGAACATCTTAACGATCCGGCAAACTTTGTCCGTGAAGCATGGAGGATACTCAAGCCGAACGGACGCCTTTACATCACCACCCCGAATATCAACGGCCTCCAGGCACGGCTCTTTGGCAGTTCGTGGCGTTCGGCAATCTTTGATCATCTTTACCTTTTTTCTGTAAAGACATTGACTCTGCTTCTGGAAAGCGCCGGGTTTACCGTTGAACGGGTTAAAACATGGGGAGGCCTTGCGGCGGGTATTGGCCCTCTTCCGGTAAAGCGGATCTTTGACGTACTGGCCAAACCCTTAGGGTTTGGCGATGTAATGATTGTCAGAGCGGTCCGTCCTGCTTAAGAGCGTATTGTACGCTATACTAAAGTAATGACCGTAGACGACGAAAGAGTAAAAAAAAACATTGAAGAACTGTGCCGGGTTTTGGCGGAAACCAAAGACAGAAAATTGCTGGAATCCTTTTTTTCCTGCCTGTTAACTCCGGCGGAAAGGGCGGACATTGCCGCCCGCTGGGCGCTGGTCAAGGCCCTGCGTGAAGGCAAGCCCCAGCGGGAAATAGCCAAAACACTGGGTGTTTCCCTTTGTAAAATCACCCGAGGCTCCAGGGAATTAAAAACACCCGGTTCGGGTTTCAGCCGCATCCTTGCGGTTTTAGACAACCTTAACGCGAAAAGATGAACGGAATATGGCGCGTCTTACACGTTCCAGCCAAACAATGATGATCGCCGCAACAAAGCGGGGTAAAGCGGCCCACAGATAGGGAACTCCAAGGCTCACAAACAACACCGTATCCTCAATTTGGGAATGGCTCAGCGCCGCATGGTGGTTAAAAAGATCCGCATCAGTCCTGGAAAGGTTTCCGTTCTTTACTTCCTCAACAAGAATCCCCGCGCCATAAGCAACACCAATCGTATAGGCGATGATCCATACATAGGCGGTATTGGATGAAAGACCGAAAAAACCAATAAGCGGGCGGGCGATTTTTCCAAGTTTTTTCACAAGTCCGAATTCGGCAAGGATGCGCTGAAGAAACATGATCGGAAAAACGATCAGGAATATCCGTAAAACCAAAAAAAGCGAATCAATAAACCAGGGGCCCAAACCGGCAAGAAACCGCGTTATGTTAAGCCCTATGATGGGAGGAGTGTCAATCAGGGATACGGCGGATATGGTAAATGTACCGGTTCCCTCCGGCACGATACGGCTGAGTATCCAGCCTGCCAAAACAGAAACGAAAAGACGCAACATCACTATTTTGCGAAGATGGGAACCGGTCTTTTTCATCACCAGACATTCATCAAAAAAGCTGTGGGCGATAAGGCACATGGTTGCAAGGATCACAAGCTGTTTGCCTGAAAGAACAAGCGTTTTAATCACAGCGATAGCCGAATAAAGATTCATAAAAACCGAACTTACAAAGGCCAGCGCCGCTTCTCCGGGAAGATCGAGAAACTGCATAAGGGGGTTCATAAAACGGGAAATGTAGTATAAAAGACCCGTGCTTTTTAAGATAAGGATTGCAAAAGAAACGGGCAACATGATAAGGAGGAGAAAACGGATCGTTGAAAAAGCGGGATTAATGCTGTCCCTGAAACATTTAATGATCCGCAGCGTGAAGGGAAGCCCGCTGTTATCAGGTTTTTCCGCCATTTATTTGGCTCCCCCTGTTTCACCGGCACTGTTGGCTCTTTCACGGTTATAGTTGATAAGTGAACCGGCCAGCAGCAGTTCCCGCTCAACAGGATAAAGCTCCGGCGCAGCCAGAATAAAGGAACCGCAATTTTCCTTTGCGGTTTTATCGTCCGTAAGGGGCGGATTTTTTTGCGTTTCCTGAAATTTTTGCGCTTCCCGGAATATACGCGCCTCAACAGAAGGCTTTTCTCCCCGTATCAGCGCTTTGACTTCCGGTATAAAAATATAGTCGCCGTTTTGGAATGGCGGCTTGCCTTCTATAACAAAGGGAATGATCCCCCAGTTGACCAGATTGCTCCGGTATCGCTTGGTGGCGTATTCGTTGGCAAAGTTTGCCGCGCCCCCCAAAACCCGCTGGCAGGAAGCGGCCTGTTCCCGCGCGCTGCCGTCTCCGGGCTTTACCGCAAAAATTGCCGAAGCAATTTGGATTTCCCCGGATTCAACGCCCTGCAATGCGGCATCGCGCAATTTTAAGCTGCGCAGTTCTGCGCCAATTGCTTCCAACTCTGCCGGAACTTCGCCGGTTTTATCCCGGATTGCCTTGGCCCTGCCCACATAAGCGGGGTCTTTTCGGGAAAGGGTAAACTCGGCCAGAGCGTGGGGATTGGAACGGTAGGAAGACGTTTCACCGGAGGGGATCAATTCGTCCGTGGTGGTTACCGGATCGGTGATAAACGAAACTATTTTTACAAGGAGGTTTTCCCCCAGTGCTTCCATAGGGGGCCAGTCGGCAATATTGGGGCCATAGCGAAGCGCCGCCCCCTCGTCCGGACGGCCCATGCCGTTGTAGACCCTCGCCCGGTAGGGAGCGTCATCAAAGTGGTACTTATAGCCGCTTGTAGCGCCGCTAATGCCCGGCGCATTTTCCGCAGAGCAGAGTACGCCGCCGTTTAAGGCAGTGGCGGCAACGCTCCGCGCGTCCATGAGTGCCACAGAAGCGATTTGTCCCTGGTTTGGTTTGGAGCCTTCCCGGTTGGGGAAATTCCTGGTAGTGTGGCGGATGGAAAGGCTCTTGTTGGCAGGCACGTTCCCGGCGCCAAAACAGGGGCCGCAGAAGGCTGTTTTTACCACAGCGCCGGAGACGGCAAGCCGGGACAATGCGCCGTTACGGACAAGCTCCAGGTAAACCGGCTGGCTCCCCGGATATACGGACAACTCAAAATCCCCGGTAAACGGGCCGTTTGTTTCCCGGCCAGCCTGCCCGATCATCCCGCCCGAAGCGCCCGGACATTGCGGGGCAAGTATATCCGCCGCAGCCATAATGTTGTCAAAGGTTCCTCCGGCGCATCCTGCGATGATCCCCTGATCAGCATGAATACCGCCCCTGGAATCGATCTTTTCCAAAAGGCCCAAATCAACGGGTTTGCCAAAAGTTTCCGCAGCGTCCTTTTCAAGCCGACGGAAAACATCGCCGGGATTAAGTAGAAGTTCGTCCAGTTCATAAGCATTGCTGGGGTGGAAAGGCAGGGCGATCATCGGTTTTATTTTATCAAGGTCGATTTTGATCATCCCGTCATAAAGAGCGGCGGCGGCGGGTTTTAGTTCCCGGTAATCGCCGCCCCTTCCGTGAAGGGCAAGATAATCCCGAATCGTTTCATCGGTTTGCCAAATGGAAGACCAGCAGGCGGTTTCTGTGGTCATTACGTCTATGCCGTTGCGGTACTCCGCGCTTAAAGCGGCGATGCCCGGCCCTGTAAATTCCAGTACGGCGTTTTTGGCAAAGCCGCTTTTGAAAACCGCTCCGGCAAGGGCCAGGGCGATGTCCATGGGGCCTGTCCAGACTTGGGGCTTTCCTTCCAGATAAACACAAATCACCTTTGGGTAAACCATGTCGTAACGCTGGGAAAGAAGCTGTTTGACCAGTTCGCCGCCCCCCTCCCCTACCGCCAGGGTTCCCAATGCGCCGTAACGGGTATGGCTGTCGCTGCCAAGGATCATCCTGCCGCAGCCCGCCCATGCCTCCCTCATGTAGGAGTGGATCACCGCCAGATGGGGGGGCACGTAGATTCCGCCATAGCGCAAGGCCGCCGAAAGGCCAAAAGCGTGATCGTCCCCGTTTATAGTCCCCCCCACGGCGCAGAGGGAATTGTGGCAGTTGGTAAGAATGTACGGAACGGGAAACGCGGAAAGCCCTGAAACCTTTGCCGTTTGGATGATCCCCACATAGGTAATGTCGTGGGAAACCAGCGCGTCGAAGCGCAGGCGGAGGGGCTCCCCCGGAGCAACTGTGTCCGCCGGCCCTTCATGGTGGGCCGCCAGTATGCCGTGGGCGATGGTGCCCCGCCTGGCGGCTAATCTGCCGGCGGCATCCCCGGAAATTCCGGCGGCGGGAAACCTTTCCTGCTTTCCGGCAGAAACACACCCATTGAGCAGAAAAACTTCCCCATCTATCAGTTCAACAGCGGAAACCGCCATACAATCCTCCGGATAACAAGCGCAGTACTTCGATTATACCCTGTTTTTGAGGGGTTTTGGCAAGGGCACCGTAAATATCCCCACAAGTGAATGAACCTCCGCAGGGCAAGCGTTGAAGAGGGGGCGGGAGTTAGAACGTAATTTTTTAATATGCCATATACTCAATCTCGTCGCCATGAGCGCCTACCAACTCATGTTTATTGGGGTTGACAATAAGGTCCATTTCTTCCAGTGGAAGCAAGCCAAGCAGGGTTTGCGGCAGACCGGGGACTGAAATTACGCGCATAACCGATTGACGGTCTTTCCAGTTAATCTCTACCGGAGTAGTAACAGGACATACAATCCGCTCTCCGTTAGCGATTCGAATTCGTTTTTCGCCCGTTTTTTCAAGCCCCAGTTTTTGCATGGTTTGATCATCAATTATTAATGAATAAGAACCGGTATCCACAATAGCGGTTACCGTTACGGTTCTGATATTTTCAGGTTTCAAAAAACCCTGATTTACCAGAGTAATATCTTCTGAATTCCTGAGCGTTAATTCAGCGTATACAGTACCCATATAAACCTCACTTTTAAATTATAACGGAGTTTTATTAATTTGGGGAGTAGGGATAATCAGTTGTTAAATCTGCGAAAAATTGGAAATTCTTACATTTCCATCCGGAAACCGCGCGATAATTTCAAGTTCTCCCCCCATAGCTTCAATATGGCTGCGCAATGTGGAAATATACATATCTGTACGTTTTTCCATCTTTGCAACGGCTGGTTGTTGTATGTGCAGGGCATCGGCAAGCACCCTTTGGGAAAGACCTCGGGCATTTCGCAGTTCATGTATCGGCATTTCAGCTAATGCCTTTTTTACTTCTTTATTTATTCGTACCCTTCGCTCAAGGCTCATTTTTTCTTCAAGTTCCGAAAATTTCCTAGCCATTGTTTTCATTTCGTAATAGCCCGACTGTGAATGTAACTGCGTCTTGTTCCGCTTCGCTCAGCGTCTCCCACCATTCTCCAAATTCATCGGTGTATTCGACTTCCCACATATTTCAATAGTATTCCATGCAAGGAATAGTGTCAAGGTTGGAAAGACGATGTTTGAAAAAACAAATTTTAATAATGGAAGCGAAATGAAATATACACTATTAGTTTGTTTTCTACCGCATATATAATCCTGTGTTCACTGTCAATTCTTCTTGACCAATATCCCTGTAGATTTGCCTTTAGAGGTTCAGGTTTGCCTATCCCTCGTAAGGGTCTCTGTCTATATCCTTTATCAGACGATTTATCCGCTTTAATTTGTTTTTGTCATTTTCAATCCAATATAAATAATCATCCCATGCCTCATCGGTAAATTTCTTATTCAACTTCGTATAGTTCCCTTGTTTTTATCTTACCTGACTTATGCTGGGCTATGGATTTCTTTAAATGTTCCGCATTGGACTCAGTTGATAACAAATAATTGGTTTCCAACAGGCTGTTATACTCATCTACAGAAATTAAAATAACATTTTCCCTGTTCTTCCGCGTAATAATTATTGAATCGTTATCCTCAATGACCTTATCCATATAGGTCTTTAAATTCTGCCGTAAGTCTGTATATGTAATTGCGTCCATTCTTTAATC
>JAITCP010000010.1 GCA_031283025.1 Spirochaetaceae bacterium
CAATTCCCAGGATTTAGGCATACACGAACAGCAACGCTAATTCGTTATGTAATAAGGATTTAGCAAGGTTTGGTTTGAAATGCGACTAAGGAAAAGTCTAATTTTCCGAATGTCAGTTACAGCCGAAACGTTATGAGGCACTCCCTACCACCCATAACTTTATGATCTCCGCGTGAACATATTGTGACTAATTTAGTAAGATATGTGCCTCAGAGTACGATATTACCCCGGATACTGTTACGGTTCAGGCGTAAAATCCGTTTTTACGGCGCCGCAAACAGGGCAGACCCACGAAGCGGGGAGATCGGTATACGAAGTTCCGGGTTGTATTCCGTTATCGGGATCGCCCTTTGCCGGATCGTACACATAACCACATTCAATACAGCTGTATTTTTCCATTGGTCTTCTCCTTAAGGCAAGTATACAACAAATTATATAGTCCGCCAACCACCCCGCACAGATTTTATGGAATATTCATAAACCCATGATTCTATTGTGCGCTTCCCCCAATAATCAGAAACACCCGGCTGTTGTTTCGGCAGGGTAAAAAGCCGGAGCGTTTGTTCGATGGCGGGTATATTTGCGGGGGATTGTCTGAAAGCGGGGCTTAAAACCCAGCAAATGCCCGCTCTTAATCGCAAATGTCCCCGCATTACTTGGAAGATTCGGCCTTTTACCCATTCGCAGTAAATGCCGGGTGTTTCCGGGGATTGTAGGAAGCGCACAGGGGGTAAAAGCACTGAAAAAACGGACGCTTTAGAGTAATGTTGCCACGTGGGCGGCGGGAAGGTTACCCCTGAAGGACGCTTTTTCTGCGGCCTGAAGGGGTGTTCTTCCCGCCGCCCATATACAGCAAAACACATAAAGCGTCCGTTTTTTCAGTGATATTTGCCGTAGGTGCGCCTCCCCCAATAATCAGAAACACCCGGCTGTTGTTTCAGCAGGGTAAAAGGCCGGAGCGTTTGTTCGGATAGCGGGTATATGTGGAGGTTCCCAAAATTATAATTCTATAGTACAATAGACTTGTTCAAGAGCCTGGTTGGTTCTTGAACAAGTTAAGCAAAATACTGCGTATTTTGCGGTTTTTTATAGGAAGTTGTCCAGAAACTGAAATTTCTGAACAACTCTAATAGAAAAGGAAAACCGGAGGCGGGATGGCAAAAATTTCCACTGAAGAAAGAAATCTCTACCAGCAGAAGATCAAGCCCTATCTGGAAAAAATCAACGAATTAAAAACCAGGGAAAAAGACATACTCCTGGAAATACAAAAGGATTCCGCTGAGGCTGCCCTTAAGCGCCTTACTCTGGTTGACCTGATGCTTAATCTAGCCTCGTACCAAATGATCATCGACCTTGTATCCCAAATGTGCCTTAAAGTAAAGGATGAAAACACCCTGAACGAGGGCCGAAAAACCCTGTATAAAAGCGTTATCTACCTTGAAGAAGCGGTAACCAATTATGTGGACGCGCCTTTTTCCGATTATGAGGAAAAGCTGGCGGGCATCGCTTCTCTGGATGCCGCCGGACGCTACCTTCTGGTACGGAAAATGGGGCTGGCGATCAACCTGCTGGAGAACGCATACGGGGACAATACCAAGTGGAGATGGACTTTTGTAGAACTGGAAGGCCGTTTTGCGGCGGTAGCAAAAAATATTATGGATTTGAAGAGCGCCGTGGCCAATACCGATCCCCGGTCTCCCGATTATGAACCCACAGTGTTCCATCTGCGTATGATGAAAAAACTCCTGGGGCAGGCGGCGGACCGTTACCGGGAAAAGTACGAGTTGTCCACCAACCGCACGGACGACTTTAAGCAGGGAATCAATTTCCTGGGAGCCCTCCGGCGTGTTCATATACTCATGGGGGACAGGGAAGACGCTGAAACGGTAAAGAAAAAACAGGAAATCTGGTCGGCCAAGCTGGAGACTGACATCAAGCGAGCGGAGACCCAGAAAAAGGCGTGAAAAAAAAGCAGTCTTCCGGCATAAAGGAATTCCGGACTGTACTCCCCTACTTAAAAAGATACCGGCTTCAATACCTCTCGGGGTTTTTATGCCTTATCGTTGTGGATGCCGCCCAGGCGGTGATTCCGCAGTTTATCCGCATTGCGGTAGACCTGATTACAACCGGAAACTTTGTTTGGATGGGGGTGTTCCGGCTCTGTCTTATCATGCTGGCCGTAATGGCCGTTATTGCATCGGGACGCTTCCTCTGGCGTTACTTTATCCACGGCTCTTCCCGCCGTATAGAAACGGAACTGCGGGACAATCTCTTTGCCCATCTCCTTACCCTGTCCTACGATTTTTACCAGAAGCACAAGATAGGCGACATTATGGCCAGGGCGATCAACGACATCAACGGGGTTCGCAACGCCCTTGGCTGGGGGCTGGTTACCCTGGTTGACGGCACAATCATGGCAACGGCGATCCTCGTAATCATCTTTGTTCAGGACCCCGGTACCGCCCTTTATTGCGTCATTCCGCTCCCCCTTATCACGATTATGATGCTTTTCTTTGGAATGGCCGTGGGCCGCCGCTTTTACCGGGCCAATGAAACCTATTCCGCCATGAGCGATACGGTGCAGGAAACCTTTGCGGGAAT
>JAITCP010000047.1 GCA_031283025.1 Spirochaetaceae bacterium
GGTATTCCTGAGCACGCACAAATTGATTCCAGCGGTACTAACCCCAGGAACATTAGCTTTTAGGCAGGATGAACGGAATGAAACCGAAACTAACAGTTTTGTTTATGATAACAGTTTTCCTCCTTGCTTCCTGTTCCTCCGTTCCCAAACGTCCGGCGGAAGTTTTTGAAATTCAATCTATGGCCGATACCCTTATAGGGATGGCAAATAAGGAAGCGGATCAGGGTAATTATGCTGAGGCATTGGACTTTTTAGCTGAAGCATGGAGGCTGGCGGTAACCACAGACCGGCCTGCCCTGAGAATCCGGGTAAACTTGGGCAGGGCAAACGCCCTCTATGCTTTAGGCCGGACTGCGGAAGCGGAAAGAATATGGCGGACTGCAGAAATCGAAGCGAATTTTAATGAGGAACCGATGCTTGCTTCAGCCTGCCGGGTATTCCGGGTCAGAAGCACGCTCATGTCCGGTACAGGAAAGCCGGAAGATGTGCTTGCATTGGTCCAAAAAGAACTAAACGTCCTAAAATCCGATAAACTTTTTTATGCCATGGCGTGGACCGTAAAAGGTCTTTCGGAAAAAGAACTGGGCAATTTTGCAGAGGCGGAAAAATCAATCATGAATGCCCTTTCCATACATGAAAAGGAACGTTATCTTGAACAGGCCGCTTATGACTGGTATCTAATTGCTTCTATCCGTTCCGTGGCGGGAAACTACCAGCAAGCCCTTGATGCGCTGAACCGCGCCATAGGTTTTGACCGCAGGGCGGAAAACACCTTTGGTCTGGCTATGGATTGGGCAGCCATGGGGGAAGTATTTACCAAAATGGGAAACGACGGCGCGGCAACCATGTCCTGGCGCCGTTCAGCGGAAATTTTCCGGGCCATGGATAATGAC
The DNA here is from genome assembly GCA_031283025.1 of Spirochaetaceae bacterium. Taxonomy (GTDB): domain Bacteria; phylum Spirochaetota; class Spirochaetia; order Treponematales; family Breznakiellaceae; genus WRIV01. Next base: position 894 of record JAITCP010000047.1, read on the forward strand.
AGCCAGGGTGTACATTATTCCCGCGCCCAGGAAGTGGAAAGCCGGATCAAGCCAATAAACCGGGATGAAACCGAAAGGCCGCCCCGCTCAAGAAACAGGGAAGTTGCTGAATAATTACTGACTCACATCCTTATCAGACGTTTAAAAAGGAACAGCGAATTGCACGGATGAATACGGATAGACGCTGATTTAGGATAAAAATTCATTGCTTATCTGCGTTAATTCGCGGTTAAATTCCGATCCATCCTGCGTAACACGAGTTACTGAATGTTAAAGTAAAACCGCTCCAGATACGCAATGCGCCGCCGGGCTTCGTCATAGCGGCTGCTTTGGGGGAATTCCCGTACCAACCGGCGGTAGTAATCCAGGGCAAGCCGTATATCACGGGTTGCTTCATTGTTTGCTTCCAGCGATTGGCCGTAAAGCCAGTACGCTTCATCGCTGCCGCCGGGATAGAGGCTCATAAACTGATCCAGGTATCGCAGCGCCCCTCCAATGCGGCCCCCGTTGTACTCTTCCCGCGCATTTTTGAGCAAGTCCGCATAAGATGTCGTTGCCGGGGCTGCTGTTGCCGGGGCTGTTGTTGCTGGGGTGGTTGTCGCTGGGGTGGTTGTCGCCGGAGTGCTTATCGCCGGAGTGCTTGCCGGTGCAGACACCGCCGGCTGCTCTCCAGCCGATACGGCGCTTTGTTCCGTGTTTCTCTCCGGATTTGTTCGTGCTGTTCCTTCCGGATCGACTGCCGTTGGCCAGCGTGGGGTGGCATATACCCTGTCCGGCCTTAGCTGGGGGTTAGCCCAGGAAGACCCGGTAATTTCAGGAGGCTGTTCAACAACCACTTTTACATAATCATTCAATATACGATCATGAATAAAATCCTGACGGTTAAATTTCAGGCTGTAGGTTCCTTCCGCTTCGGCACGGAAAATAAATGTCATTCCCTCTGATTCCATACGCCGGGAGTCGTAACTTACCCCTCGGCGCGAACCGAATTCGCCCAGATATACCCAACCGGCGCCACGGAAGGGAATTTCGACGTACTGCCCAATCACAGCCCGGACTGTCCGGGAATAGGCCAAGTCTTTTTCCGCCGGTTCGGGAATGACACTTACAGGCTGAAACGGCATATCGGGGATTACAAGAGAAGGCCGTTCCGGTGGTAAAGGTTCTTCCTGCTCTTCAAGAGAAAGAGATTCCGGTTCAGAAGCCTGAACCGCAGCCGGAGGGGGCGGGGAAACTGTCGCCGGAGGAGGCGTTGGGGTAACTGCCGGCGGCGGAACCGTTGCTTGGGAAGGCGGCGTTGGAGTAACTGCCGGTGGGGGAACCGTTGCCGGGGGAGGAGGCGTTGGGGTAACTGCCGGCGGGGGAACCGTTGCCGAGGGAGGAGGCGGCGTTGGGGTAACTGCTACAGGGGGAATCGTGGGGGGAGTTTCCGGCGGAATTTCCGCCTGTTGAGGCGGAGGTTCAAGAGGAGGCCGTTCCGGTTGGACGGGCCGTTCCGGTTGGACGGGCAGTTCCGGTTCGACGGGCAGTTCCGGCTGGACAATCAATTCCGGTTCGAGCGTCTGCTCCGGTTCAGTGGTTTCCTCCGGAATAATCATTGGCTCTGTGTGGAATACAAAGGCTTTGCCTTCCGGCTCATCTGTTTCTATCGTTTCCTCCGTCGGCATCAATGCCGCAGGTTCTTCAGTTATTGGTTCTTGTTTAGGCGGCGGCGTTTTGACTGCGGGAATTGTACAAGAGATCATAATCGTACATACTGCCAAAACAGCCAAAACAGGAGCAGTTAAAATGACGGAGATTTTTTTCACGGCACCTGCTCCAGGAGGGAATCTATGCCCGATTCAATACGTTTCCTCCAAAGTTCCTCGTTGCCTTCCATGGGGTCTGTCCAGAAGGGCCGGGCGTCTTCTTCCGTCCAATTATCCCTCGGTTCACGTTCCAAAAGCACGCCGGGAACAAAATCCGGTTCGTATGGCAGAAAAAAATCTTCAACCGGAAAGGCATAATCAGCAGCCGGTTCGGTATCCGGGCGCTTTTCTTCGGCTAAAGACCGGCGGGAAATTATGGTCAGAATAAGGAACAGCAGAATAACAAAGAAGACAGCGGCGGCAATAACAAGAGCGGCCTTCAGATGGGATGTAATAAATTCCACAAAAGCGGTAAAACCGCCTTTGATTTTTTCAATAATGCCCGTAAAAACCACCCAAAAGCCCCATAACTTGAGCATATCAGTTTTTTTGTGTATTGTGTACCCATGAATGAAAGGCTTGATTCCCTGCTTGCCCGTTACGGTGAGGTTCAAACGCTCATTGAAGACCCCGCTCTGGTAAAGGATCAAAACAAATACCGGGATACGATGAAGGAATACTCCTACCTGAGCGCGGTAGCGCAAGCCGCCGGGGAATTGAGCGCGCTGGAAACGCAGCTTGAAGGGGCCAGAACTATGGTTCAGGATGAAAAAGATCAGGACATGAAGGAACTGGCCAGGGAAGAACTTAAAGAGTTGGAAAACCGGATCAAGGATTCAGGGGACAGGCTTAAGTTTCTCCTTATACCCCGTGATCCGCTGGATGAAAAAAACATCATCATGGAAATCCGTGCCGGTACGGGCGGGGAAGAAGCGGCCCTTTTTGCCTCCGATCTGTACCGAATGTATTCCCGCTTCGCGGAAACCAGGGGCTGGAAATTTGAAATTATGAGTTCCAGCGAAACGGAACTGGGGGGATTTAAGGAAATTATTTTTTCCATCAGCGGCAGTAATGTCTATGAAAATCTGCGCTTTGAATCGGGAGTTCACCGGGTGCAGAGGGTTCCCGCAACGGAAGCCTCCGGGCGTATCCATACTTCGGCGGTAACCGTGGCGGTCCTCCCGGAAGCGGATGAAACGGAAATCGACATTAAGCAGGATGATCTGCGTATCGATGTAATGAGGGCAGGCGGGCCCGGCGGCCAATGCGTAAACACTACGGATTCTGCGGTACGGATCACCCACCTTCCCACGGGGATTACCGTTCACTGCCAGGATGAAAAGAGCCAGATCAAGAACAAAGCCAAGGCCATGCGCATACTCCGTGCCCGTATCTATGAAATGGAAGCAGCCCGTGCGGCCAGTGAACGTGCCGAAGCCCGTAAAAGCCAGGTAGGCAGCGGCGATCGTTCCGAACGGATCAGAACCTACAACTTCCCCCAAAACCGCCTGACCGATCACCGGATCAATTTAACTCTTTACAAGCTGGAACTTCTCATGCAGGGAGACGCGGCGGAACTTTTTGACGCTCTAAAGCTTTCCGCCAAAGAAGAACTGCTCCGCACAACCAGCTCTGAAGCAAATGCCTCTTAAGAGATTTACTCGTTCTTTATTTCGCAAAATCCCTTGCCATAAAACATAGGAGGTTCATTACTTTATCGCACCGGCAGCCGTCTCGGCAGGGCTATAGGCGGGAGCGTCCTAATCATCTGCCCCGAAAAGCCCGCCAGGGATTGATGCCAAGCCGGAATAATAAATACAGCCAGCCCATGGCAAAGCCGGAAAGGTGTGTCAGGTGGGCTACGCCCCTCTGCATACCGGTAAGGGAAAAAAACAGTTCCAGCGCGGTATAACCCAGTACCATCACCGGGGCGCGCAGGGGGATAATCCCCCAGATGTAGATTATCGCGTTGGGGAAAAAAGCGGCAAAGGCCAGTTCCACGGCAAAAAGCGCCCCGGAAGCGCCCATAAGGAAGGGCGAAATATGGGTTAGCCGGTACACCCCGAAAGAAATAAGCCCTGCTAGCGTTCCGGTAACAAGATAGTACAAAAGAAATTCTTTGCTTCCCATCTGCCGTTCCACCTGCACCCCAAAAATAAAAAGCCCCAGCATATTAAAGAGGATATGGGAAAAGCCCTTTGGATCGTGGACAAACATATAGGTAACCAACTGCCAAACCCAGCCGTGAATTACAAAGTCGGGATTCATCGCCAAATAAAAAGTTACCTGCCAGAACAGCCTCTGGGCCAGATAGACCAGTACGGTGATCCCAATTAAGTAAAAGATCGTTGAATTATCGCTGTAACGGAAAGGGCGGCGCAGGATGTTCATTCCCTAACCATACGCCGGGGCAAGCTTTCTTTCAAGTATGCTGATCCATTTCCAAAACTCTGTTAGTTTTGGAAATGGCTTTAGAAAAACTGTCCAAAAGGCCGGGTTTAAACAATGGAAGATTTTCCAAAAGCTGAAGTTTTGGAAAATCCTCTGCCGATAATATACTAATGAAGCGCTGTTTGTTCTGTGTAGCCGGTCTGGTTTTACCGGCCATGTGCCTTGCCTTTCCCCTCTCTGCCCAGGAAGCGCTCCGGGGTGAAGTAAAAATTGAGATGAAACAGGTACGGGGTTTCCCTATAGAGGAAGTCCAGGCGGGCGTTATTTTAAGCATTGCGGAAGCCAGGGCGGCGGCCATGGAAGAAGCTGCCCTTTATTTTGGAGCGATGATCTATGGCTGGTCCTTCCATTATGATGTGGGGGAACGGGCCAGAAATATAGAAGAAAAACTGGAACTGACTCCGCTGGGAAAGGTAAATTCAGGCGATCCCCGGCTGGAAATCACGGAGGTGCAGGTTAAGGATTTGAATCTATACCTCTGGTCCGATTACCGGCCTGATACTGCCCAGCGTAACAGGCTGGCTAAATGGAAGGCCGGCACTGTCCGGACTGCCCAGGCCTACGGGGAGGGCCCCCTGGAGGACAGATATAAAGCCCTCGAAGACGCAGCCCGGGCGGCAATTCGGGCAATGCTTAGGGGCAGTGAGCGGAACCGCCCCAAGGAAGTTACCGGTTTTATCAGTTTGGCGGTCTTTCCCCGGTATTGGATGGAAAAAGGGCATTGGACCGCATTGGGCCGTTTTCGGGTAGAAATTATTAATATACAGCCCTTTGCCGCCTATTAGCGGGAAGCTGCTGGACAAGAAAAAAAAACAAGCCTATAATAACTCTATAATCATAGAAGGCAATGCTATGCATTTATTCAATAATTCTATATATGTCTATTTTACCGGTTTTACCGTTATATTGGGATTAGTAATTTTTCTTCTCATTTTTCTCTTAAGGAAATACAGGGAGTCGGAAAAGCGGCTGGAAGTATTGGTCAGGGAAAGAACCCGGAAGTTGGAAGAACAGGCGGAAGAACTGAAAATTCAGAAAAATACCGCAGAGGCGGCGCATAAGGCAAAAAGCCGTTTTCTGGCCAATATGAGCCATGAATTGCGCACCCCGCTTAATGCCATCATAGGCCTTTCACATACAGAAATGGAAAAGGTACGGGATAAGTCCCAGATTGAATCCCGTGAAAATCTTTCTTCCATAAACAAATCCGGCATAGCCTTACTCAGCGTAATCAACGATCTCCTGGACATTTCCAGCATTGAGTCGGGAGACATGGAACTAAAGACGGCGGATTATTCGCTGCCGGCATTGATAAACAGCGCTGTTATTGCAGCAAGACTCAGGATTGGTCAGAAAGAAATTAACTTACGCCTTCAATTGGACAAAGACCTGCCGCGGAAGCTTCATGGAGACAAACAGCGGGTAACCCAAATTCTTCACAACCTTTTGACCAATGCGATTAAGTATACCGAAAAAGGTACGATCATTTTCCGTGTGGGTTTTGAACAAACCGGCACAGCCAAACCCGGTTTCAAAAAAACCGGACGGAAGGTTACTACAGATGAAATAACTCTTGTTTTTGAAGTCCATGACACGGGAGTAGGGATACACGACGATCGCCTGGAAAAACTCTTTGCCGATTTCAAACAAGAGGACCATGAAAGCGCCCGTTCCGGCAGCATAAGCGGAATGGGCTTCCTTATTACAAAAAGACTTGCGGAAATAATGGGCGGTAATGTAACGGCGGTAAGCAAGGTTGGGAAAGGCAGCGTCTTTACCGCTAAAATACGCCAGCGTATTGCGGATAAAACGGTTCTTGGCAAGAACGATATAGAAAAACTGCGTAACTTTACCTGGAAAGAAGAAACGCAGGTGAGCAGAATGTATCTTCCCTATGCGCGGGTTTTGGTGGTTGACGATGTTCCCACTAATCATGCCGTTGCGCGGGGCATCATGAAACCCTACAAGATGACTGTTGACGCGGTGTCTTCCGGGCAGGAAGCAATCGATCTTATAGCCGGGGCAGTTGTACAGTACGACGCTGTTTTTATGGATCACATGATGCCGGAAATGGACGGTTTGGAAGCCGCCAAACATATCCGTGAATTGAATTCCGATTACGCCAAAAAGATACCGATTATTGCCCTTACTGCCAATGCTTTGCCAGAAAACGAGATCCTTTTCCTTTCAAACGGCTTTAATGCCTTTTTAACCAAACCTATTAATGTCATTGCGTTGAACGACGTATTGGCAAAATGGGTTAGAGATGAATCAAGGGAGAAATTCCTTGTAGAAGAAGGCCCGGAAGAAAATGAAGAAATATACGCCGGTGTTTTAACCAATTACATTATTGAAGGGGTGGATTTAGCCGCCGGGACCGCCCAGTTTGGAGGAGAAGAAAATTATCTTGAGATTGTCAAAGTATTTGTCCACGACACTCCCAAGCTGCTGGATACGGTGCAGAACGCGTTGGACGGATTCCGCCTTATGCCCCGTGCGGCGGCGGCGGCCATAGACGCCCTTAAGAGCTATACCATTACCGTTCACGGCATTAAAGGCTCCTGCTACGGAATTTGCGCCGCTTCTGTAGGGGATTTGGCCAGAGAACTGGAGGCAGCCGCAAAAGCGTATGACCTGGGCAGAGTGGTAGAATTAAATAACCGTTTTGTTCACGCTACAGAAAGGCTGGTGGAAGAACTTAGTGTCTTGATTCCCCAAAGGGAAGAAAAATTCAGGCCGGAAAAGGAGGCCCCGGATCCGGCTGTGCTGGAAATGCTTTTGGAAGCCACCCGCAGTTACAATATAAGCCTGATGTTTATGGCGATGGAAGAACTTGAACAGTACCGGTATCAAACAAATGATCAGTTGATACAGGACCTTAGAAACGCTATAGCTGATTATGAGTATACAGAAGTGATAAAATTGCTTACCATAAAATCCCAGGAAGTGTCAGAAGATTTTTCATCGGCAGCCGCGGGATAATCAGTCTAAAGGATAAACATGGATTTACGTAACACAGTAAAAAACCTTCACCCCCTGGAGGTTAAAATTATCCTTCATTATCAAAAGAAGGACGAGCTTACCATTGACCGGGTTGAAAAAGACCTGGCCCTGAAAAGCGGCAATGG
>JAITCP010000067.1 GCA_031283025.1 Spirochaetaceae bacterium
GCCCTTGTATTCATGATGATCAATAGCCGCCACTTCATCCGTTGGAAGGTCTGTAATGTTGGCGTTTCCTTTCTGCGCGTCTACTAACACCGCCCAGTCCTCGGCTCCCAGCGTATGCGCGTCGGCTGCCCGCACTATAGGCACATTGAACAACTCAAGCATTTTAAGGGAATTGGCTTTCTCTATTTCCTGATCATAGACAATTGCAAGTTTTTTTATTCCCCGCTGGGAAAGAAGATAGTACAGACCAAGACTGGAGGCGATAGCGTCCGGATCAGGAACATTATGAGGCTGGATAAAAACCTCATCCGGCGCGTCCTTTAGTATATCTGCCAATATATCAAGTTTTGTTTTACTCATAAAAAGAGTATAACATAAAAGAAGAAAGGGAGTAGGTTTTTGTTCGTAATCTGGTCATGTTGCCAACATGAATAGTTTTCATACAACTATCCCCATTCCCCATTCCCCACTCCCTTGACTAAATCGCCAAAATATCCCACTGCCCCAATGTCTGGGGGGTGCAGCCATCCAAAAAAGGTGACTGACACTGGGGTGTCTAAGACTATATTTGCAAACTGTAAAAAAAAGTGTATGTTAAGATTACTAAAATAAAGCCATGAATTTACTGTTAAGAATTGCCGCGGAAGCCCGCAAATACCGTCTTCTTCTCTTTCTGGGCGGATTATCCACCCTCTTCCTCACTTTTCTTAACTTGATTGCCCCGCGGCTTCTTGCGCGGATGACAGGGATTGTCCAGCGCGGCGTTACCGATTTCCGGGAAATACGGATACTAGCCGCGATCCTGCTCGGCATTTACCTTCTGCGGATTCTCTTCAGATTTTTTGGCAACTATCTGCCCCATATTGCGGCGTGGAAACTGGTGCGCGACCTGCGGATGAAAGTCTACAACCAGATACAGGGGTTTTCGCTGTCGTTTTTTCACAAGAGGCAGACCGGCGATTTGATGAGCCGCGTGGTAAATGACACCGCCACATTTGAACAGCTTTACGCCCATGTAATACCCGAAACCATCACCAACGCCGTAACCCTGATTGGCGTTATAGTAATTCTTTTTTCAATAAACTCAACCCTCGCCTTTTTAACCTGTATCCCAATCCCCTTCATACTCGCGTCCGGCTGGGTGATGATGAAAAAAGTGAGGCCGCGTTTCCGCCAAATGCAGAAGTCCCTCGCGGTGCTCAATTCCCAATTGCAGGACAATATTTCCGGCATCAGGGAAATACAGGCTTTTGGACAGCACGAAAGAGAGGCCAGCCGAGTCGGTGAAAAGGCGGGAGAGTTTACCAGCGCGATGCTTTCGGCTTTGAAAATAAACGCGATCTTTCATCCTTCGGTGGAATTTCTCACCGCGTTAGGCACGGTAATAGTCGTCGCCTTCGGCGGACTTTTCGCTTACCATGCCCGCATTGACGCGGAACAAGTAGTCGCATTCCTCCTGTACCTCGCGCTGTTTTACGCCCCGATAACCGGCCTTGCCCAGCTTTTGGAAAATGCCCAACTGTCCCTTGCTGGAGCCGAACGTGTTTTGGAGATTCTCGATTCCGCTTCGGAAGTAACCGACAAACACGGAGCGGTTGAGCTTCCGCCGGTACAGGGGCATATATGTTTTGAAAACGTCAGCTTCCGTTATATTGATGAAACTCCGGTGCTGGAAAATATCAGCTTTGAAGTAAAGCCCGGGCAGACTTTGGCGTTGGTAGGGCCTACCGGCGTTGGGAAAACAACAATCATCCAGCTTGCCGCGCGGTTTTACGATCCAAAGGCGGGAAGAATTACGATTGACGGTTACGACTTGCGCGACGTAACACAAAACAGTTTGAGAAATCAAATGTCTTTGGTGCTGCAAGATACGTTTCTGTTTAACGGCACTATTGCCGAAAACATCGCCTACGCAAAACCGGCGGCTTCCCAACAGGAGATTGAAGACGCCGCAAAGACCGCCGGAGTTTACGAAGACATCATGGAAATGCCCTCCCAGTTTGACACGGAAACAGGCGAACGCGGAATACGGCTTTCCGGCGGGCAAAAACAGCGGATCTCCATAGCCCGCGCCGTCCTGCGCGATTCCCCCGTATTGATTCTTGATGAAGCGACCGCTTCCGTGGATATGCAGACCGAGGCGCAAATCCAAGCCGCTATTGCCAAAATGCGCGGCAACCGGACGATAATCGCCATAGCCCACCGGCTCTCTACAATCAAAAACGCCGACATCATTCTGGTTTTAAGAGACGGCAGGATTATACAGCAGGGCAGCCATGACCAGCTTTTACAGGAAGAAGGTTTGTACAGGGATCTGTATCTGGCGCAGGAAGTGTAAGGTTTGGGATGGAACTTTCCGAGCGGCAGTAACACCCCCCTTCACTGCCTCATGGCTATGAAAATCAACTTTTCCTTTTTACCACCTGCCTGCCTGTCTGCCACAGGCAGGCGAACCACGAATTAGCACGAATGGCCTCAATCTCAATAATTAGTGTCTGTCCACAAAGTCGGTTACTTTGCGGCCAGACCTTACATTTTCTCGCCTAAAGGCTGCGAAAATGCGATTTATAAGGTAGTTGCGGACTAACAGTCCGGGTCCATAATGTGTCTACATTATGGACAAACTCTAATTCGTATATTCGTGCCATTCGTGGTTGAAAATTGATTTCCGTGTCTCATAGCGGCCCCCGTCATGAGATGGCCGCCTCTTGAATCCCGGCCTGCACGGCTCCTAACAAACAAGGTAAAATCCGCATTTCAGGTACAGCGATTCATCGTAACCAACCAGTATGGGATGATCCGGCGGCTGGTACCGGAAGTCCGTCTGAATAAGCCGCTTTTCCGCATCTGTTGCGGCATCTGCAATCATCCGCTTAAAACGCCCTTCGTCCATTGCCTGACTGCACGAACAGCTTACAAGCATTCCTCCCTTTGCAAGCAGCCGCATGGCCCGCAGGTTTATTTCCTTATAACCCCGCAGCGCCCCTTCCAGAGCGGCGCGGTTTTTGGCAAAGGCAGGGGGATCAAGAATGACAAGATCGTACTTTTCTTTACTTCTATCAGCCTGTCGTAAGAAATCAAAAACATCGGCTTCTATGGTTTGATAAGCAATGCCGTTAAGGGCGGCGTTTTTTTGCGCCAGATTCAGCGCTGCGGAGGAAGCGTCCACGGCGGTAACAGAAACGGCGGTTGTTTCACTGGCGCTGTCCGCATGGCTTAATGCCGCTTGCGCCGCCTTGCCCGCTGTAATTCCAAAACCTCCGGTATAGCAAAAGCAATCCAGTATACGAAAGTTTTTTTTTACATCTCCTGATAAATCTTTTACATCGTCCGAAAGATTTCTTGCCGCCGGCTTTTCTGCCAGCCGTCCCGCGTATTCCCCTGTAAGCCGCCTGTTATTCCGCTGATCCAGAAAATGTCCGGTTTTTTGGCCTCCCTGTAAATCCGCCAGAAAAGAAAGGCCGTTTTCTGTAATGATAATACCTCCGGCGGGAAAACTGCCGCAGATAAGGCCGTCCTGCAAAGGCAGCCCTTCCAGTTCCCTCACCGGGGCGGATTTTTCTATAATGCCCGAATAAGCGGTACTGTTGCTGCCAGCGTCAATCGCATCGGAATTGTTTCTGCCGAAGACTTCTCCGGTTTCCCCAATTTCCTTTAGCGCATCGAGTATCATATCCCGGCGGCAATCCATTCCGTAACTAAGGAACTGTATCACCAGCCAGGAAGAAGGCTCGACGCTGCCGGCATCACTGCCGTCTGCGGGGCGGCCTACAAAACGGTCAATGATAAGTCCGGGCAAAGAATCGGCTTCTCCAAAAACCATCCGCGCTGATTCTTTGGAAAGATCATAGCCTGCGGCGATTCGGCGTTCCAGCGCTTCCCTTATCCGCCGCTTGAAAAATCCCTTGTCCAATCCTTCTTTCGACGGGCTGTAAATACGGGCTATGATATGAGAGTTGGGATTGACTATGGCCCTGCCCAGATAAACCGGTTTGCCCCGGATTACCCCTTCTACATCGGCACATTCACCCGCCGTTAGTTCCGCCAGAAAAACAGGCTCTTTTAATTTTGCCGGTATTGCGGCTTTGCCTTCTATGATGGCGGCAACTTCATTGTCGTATACCCAGGGATGCCCCGCCAATATGCGCCGTTCCTCGCCTGGTTTAAGGATGATTCGTTTCATTACCTGCCGTCCATTCCCGCTGATTACCGCTCATTTTCCGGCGCGCTGCGGCGTACGGTAAATTCCTGCGGCGATTTCCAATGCTGTTCCGCCGCTTTTTCCGCCCGGCTTTGAAGATAATCCTGGGCTCTAAAAACTTCCCCGCCTTCCTGCGCTTTTAGCCGTTCCCAATTTCCGTGCCTGTCCAAAATCCACGCATGGGTATTGTCCTTAAAATACGCTTCCAGCATCACTCTTAGTTCTTCCCGTACTCCTTCATCCAGAACGGGGATAAGGAGTTCCACCCGCCGTTCCAGATTGCGGGGCATCCAGTCCGCGCTGGAAATAAAAAATTCTTCCGCCCCGCCGTGGTTAAAGTAAAAGATTCGGGAATGTTCCAGAAACTGATCGATAATGCTCACCACCTTGATATTTTCGGAAAGCCCCGGCAGCCCCGGCACCAGGGTACAAACACCCCGGATATTAAGGTTGATGGTTACCCCCGCTTTGGATGCCCGGTAAAGGGCCGCGGCAACATCGTCATCAACCAGAGCGTTCATCTTTGCCGTAATACGCCCCGGCAAACCTTCTTTTGCCCGTTTTGCTTCCCGGTCTATCAGATCGATAAGACGCTGTTTTAGATGGCGCGGGGCGATGACTAAAAAACGCATGGAAAGGGTTGCCGAATAACCGGAGAGCATATTAAAAAGAATTGTGGCGTCATGTCCAAAATCTTCCCTGCGGCTAAAAAGGGAAAGATCGCTGTAAAGCCGGGCGGTCTTGTCATTGTAATTTCCCGTGGAAAAGTGAAGGTAGCGGACAAGACCCGATTCTTCGCGGCGTATTACCTGGCATATCTTTGCGTGTACTTTAAGGCGGGCCAGGCCGTAAATGACGATTACCCCCGCCCGTTCAAGCCGGTTTGCCCAGGATATATTCCGTTCCTCGTCAAAGCGGGCCTTTATTTCCACCAGAGCGGTTACCTGCTTACCGTTCAGGGCCGCCTGTTCCAGGGCGCGGACTATGGGCGAGTTGCCGCTGGTTCTGTACAGGGTGGTTTTTATGGAAAGCACAAGCGGGTCTGTTGCGGCTTCCTGAAAAAAACGGATCACCGGATCAAATGATTGGTAGGGGAGGGAAAGCAGTATATCTCCCGCCCCCTGCAGCGTTTCCCAGACCGGAATATCCGGAGAAAAAGCAGGATGAGCGCGGGGTTTTTGTGTTTTAAGTTTTAGCGCCTCAAAGCCCTGTATCCTGAGTATGCCGTCCAGAGAAACCGGATCAAGAGGGCCGGAGAGGGAAAAAGCATCCCGTTCGGAAAGCCCCAGCCGCCGGATAACCGCCTGGGAAATATCTGTAGTTAACGGCGCAGTATCTGTTACTTCCGGGGTTTTGTTCCATGGTGAATAAACAATCTGTACCGCAGGGGATCGATCCCGGTTGATAAGCACTTCTTCCATTGCTTCTATAAAATCGTCGTCCCTTCTTTCATCTACGGAAAAATCCGCATCCCGGTATATGCGGAAAAGAACGCGTTCCTTTACTTCATAGCCGGGGAAAAAACTGCCCCCCCACAGCATAAGGAGATCATCCAGCAGCGCCCAGCGCTGGCGCGGCCCGCCGGAATCAATTAGTATTACCCTGTCTATGGCGGGAGGAATTTCTACAATGGAAATGCGCCGCTCTGTTTCCGGGATTTCCGGCCCGGCCCCCGCCAAAAGAAAAGCGCCGTAAAGAATTCCGTTGGCAATCGCCGGAAGCGGTTCCGGCACAAGCCGCTCAGCAGACTCTGTCGGTAAATCCGGTTTCGCCGACAAATCCGGTTCCGCCGGATCATCGTCCACGGGGCCAAAACGGAGGGGCGTCAGGGCGGGAAATATTTCCCGCATAAAAAGGGGTTTAAGGTAACCGGTTTCATCGTGGGTAAACGGAGGGCGGCGCAGTTCCAGACCGCCGGAAGCCAGCGCGGGAAAGATTTCTTCATTAAGGCAGTTGTAGAGTTTGTCGTAGAGTGGCCGGATCATTTCCACAGCGGTATCCAGTAACTGCGCCGGGCCTGCCGCCCTTTCGCCCCTTTCAGGGGCATTCCCCTGAAAGGCTGTTTTTGAAAGAGCCGCTCTTTCAAGGACGACGCGTTTAAGGGCGGCAATGCGAACCATGAAAAATTCGTCAAAGTTGGAAGACACAATAGACAAAAAGCGGAACCGCGCCAGCGGGGGCAGGTCTTTCCGCAGGCCTTCTTCAAGTATGCGGTTGTTGTAGTTGATCCACGATAATTCCCGGTCCAGGCGTTCGGTCATGTTAGTATCACCTTATATCCGAATACATCCTGAAACAAGTCAGCTTTTTCTTTAAGCCCCATCTGTTCAAGGGAAAAATCCCGGTAGCCCGTTCTGGGATCATCAAAAAGGGAATTATCCGCGCCGTCTTCCTCCGTTCCGCCGCTGTGGAGGATGAGTGTTTCTTCCCGTTTTTCTACGGTGATGTCTTTTATCCGGCGGGAGTGGCCCCTGTCCAGGGCATCCGCCGCCCGGAGTATGGCGGCCATCTTGAGCACCAGGATTCGTTCTTCCCGCTGGAGGGCAATGTATTGAATGTCGGTGGAGGAGGGGAGTTCATCCCGGTGGTAACGGATTACGTTCCCTATAATATCAAGTTCTTCCTGTTTGAGGCCAAAGATCTCCGAGTTTGCCACAATGTACTGGCCATGTTCCTGATGATGGGAACGGCGGATAAATACCCCAATATCGTGGAGAAGCGCCGCCGTTTCCAGCAGCATCCGTTCATGGCTGTTCATGCCGTGTTCTTTGGTCAGCGCGTCAAAAAGGACAAGGCTTAGTTCCGCAACATGGCGGCTGTGGGCTTCATCAAAACGGTATTTTCTTCCCAGGCTAAGGGCGGAGGCGCTGATCTGGGAATAAAAATCGTCCTGTAGTTCCCGGTCTATGCCCCGAACCATGCCGATTAGCCAGCCTTCCCGCACCGATACTCCCGGCACGGCCAGTTCTTCCGCCGCCAGCCTTTCCATAAAAGTCCGGTAGATCATAAGCCCCGGCACAAAGCCGTCTGCATCCGCATAGGGTATTTCCAGGCGGCGGATACATTCTTCCATGGATAAATTTTCCACAGATTTGATAAACCGGTAAAAATCATCCCGGCTGATGATCCGGCAGTGTTCGTTGAGGTCCCTTCCTATATGGCGGGCTGCCTGACGGGCATCGGAACCGGCGGCGGCCAGGGTTTTGATATTGGAAAGGTCCATTTCGTCATTAAGAAATTCCTGGGTGTTCCGCACATTTTCATTCAAGTAGCGTTCGATAAACCGGGCGGAACCTGTTCCCTGCCGGACTTTCTGATCCATAAGGATGGTTCCCAGTTTCAGGCTGTGGGCTGCCACCATTTTTCCCCGCCGGAGCAGCATAATTTCCGTAGAGCCGCCCCCCACGTCAAGGATCATCGAATTGGAACGCCAGAACTGCGGAAGGTCGTTTTTTAGGGCATAACGAACCGCCAGGTACATCAGGCGGTTTTCCTCGATTCCTTCTATAATGGCAATATCCAGCCCTGTTTCCCGCCGGAGCCGGTCTATAAAAATTTCCCGGTTCCGGGCGGCCCGGACTGCGCTTGTGGCAATGACCCGGACATCTTCTTTATTAATTCCCCATGCTCCAAGTTGCTCACTAAAGCCCTGAAGAACGGAAAGACATTCCAAAAAAGATTCCCTGCTCACCACTCCGGAGGTAAACACATCCCGCCCCAGGGTTACCGGTTTCCCCGATTGATCCAGAATCCGCCATTCCCCAGCGCTATTGTATTCAATAAGGAGGAGCCGTATGCCGGTGGAGCCAATTTCAATTACCGCGGCGGACCGTATTTGCCTGGGATCGGAATTTTCCATAGCTTTTTAGTATACGTTGTTTGTAAGGAAATTACCACGTCCTCCGCTAATATACCCGCTATCGAGCAAACGCTCCGGCCTTTTACCCTGCTTCACCAATTGCCGGGTGTTTCTGATCATTGGGGGAAGCGCACCTACGGCAAATATCACTGAAAAAACGGACGCTTTTTTAGTTTTCCTGCATATGGGCGGCGGGAAGAACACCCCTTCAGGCCGCGGTGGTCGTGGCTGTTCCTTACGCACGTTTTGACGTGGCATTTTCCTACGCACGCCAAGCGTCCTTCAGGGGTAACCTTCCCGCCGCCCACGTGGCAACATTACTCTAAAGCGTCCGTTTTTTCAGTGCTTTCACTCCGTGTGCGCCTCCTACATCCCCGGAAACCCCCGGCAATTACTGCGGGAGGGTAAAAGGCCGGAGCTTCCGTATAATGCGGGTATATTAGCGGTTTAAGAGCGGGAATTTACTGGAGAGCGTTACATTTATTTCTGTTGCTTTAGACCGCAGGGATGCGGTTACAGAAATGCTTTAGGGTGGAGTTTTTGCATAGCAAAAACTCCCAAGCTATAAAACGGTAGGGACGCCGTTTTATAGCACTTTAGGCGGCAGGAAGCCGCTTTTGAACGAAACACCCGGCTACGTGTGTGAACAAAAGCGGGGCATTTGCAGTAACGGCGCTGGCATGGACACCACTCCCCCAAAACAGAACTACCACTCTTTCGGCTTGCCTTGCGGAGGGATAATGTTAAAAGTTTCACCGCTGGGTTCTATCACGTAAAAGCCCTGCCCTAAAGCATACTTTTTTACAGTGGGGGTCATTACCACCCCTGCAACTGCTCCTAAAAAGGAGCGCTTATCGCCGTGTAAATCAGCATAGACGCGCATTTTTT
>JAITCP010000030.1 GCA_031283025.1 Spirochaetaceae bacterium
CCAGGGGACATCCACCTCCGATGCTTCCCGGTCCAGTATCGATGGCGGTCTATCTTCATTCCGGTTAACACACGGTAGAGCGTATATCCCATACATCCTGCCTCATAAGCAACTTGAACCGTCCCTTCCTTCTGGTAGGGCAGTATCGCCTTCGCCACTTTTAGAGGATCGCTGTCTATGACCTTTATTGCCGCCGGCTCTTTGCCTTTCATCTCCAAAACCGCCATCTCGGTATTGTCCTTGTGGACATCCAGTCCAATGTAATATACTTTTTTCATCCTGTGCATCCTGTAATATGTGCTAATCCTACACTGTAGGTGAACTCACGTCTTTATTACAGTGAGGCACTTCATATTGTCTAAAAACAACCGGTTTTTAGAGGTTCCCATAATTATTTTAATTTATGGAATGGACAAAATCAATTTGGATAATGAATGCTGAAAGTGCAAAAAGAATAGGGCATCCCGCACCGTTTCCTGAAGAATTGCCAAATAGGTTAAGGGAACCTCTGAAAACCGGTTGTTTTCAGAGGTTCCTTTGCAGTTTCTCGCCCTTTGGGCTGTGAAACGTGCATTTTTAAGCGGTAAATCTCTAAAAACTGAAGTTTTTAGAGATTCCGTTAATTCAATTATATTCATTTACTAATGACATAATACTTGATCCTTTTATGGGCAGTGGAACAACCGCTATTGCCGCAATAAAATCAAAAAGGAACTATATTGGTTATGACATTAATGAAGAATATATAAAATTAGCTAATGATAGGATAAAAATTGTTTTGCAGGATTCAATTACTTTATTTGAAACAATCGAAAATGAAGTATTGGAATATGAACCCTCTATCATAAGTGCAATATAAATGATATTGTGAATGTGGCACAAAATACTTCACATAACAGGACTGTAACTGTACGCCGCTAAAGCGGCTAAGCTACAGCCGGAACGTTAGAGTAAGAAAATGTTGCTGTAAAGGAAAAATTCATGAAAACACCTGACAATCAAACCGGGCAAAAGATCGGCAAGAAACTCCTCAAGGCCGCCCTGGCGGTTCAGCGCAACGAAGTAACAGAATACCTTGTATATACCCGCCTGGCAAAAATGTGCAAAAACCCCCACAACGCAGAGGTACTCCGTTCCGTGGGTAAAGATGAGCTGGCCCATTCCCTCTATTGGAAGGAACAAACCGGCGTCGAAACCAAGCCCAACCAGCTCAAGGCGTTTTGTACGATTTTATCGACACGGATTTTCGGCCTTACTTTTACCCTTAAGCAAATGGAAAAGAACGAAGGGGCAGCCCAGAAGATCTATGAAAAACTTATCGAACATTTTCCCGGAGCAAAAAAGATCAGGGATGACGAAGAAGCCCATGAAAAAGAACTTCTTAATATGCTGGATGAGGAATTACTCAAATATGTTGGTTCTATTGTGCTGGGCCTTAATGACGCGCTGGTGGAACTGACCGGAGCGTTGGCCGGTTTTACCCTGGCCCTGGGAAAGACCAAACTGATCAGTCTTGCCGGCCTTGTAACGGGCATTTCCGCCGCTTTTTCCATGGCCGCTTCTGACTACCTTGCCGAGCGGTCCGAAAATAACCCGCGCGCGGGCAAGTCTGCCCTGTATACCGGTATGGCCTACATTATTACCGTGGTGTTCCTTATACTGCCTTTTCTTTTACTGGATAACCCTTTTCTGGCTCTGGCAATTACCCTTACCGCCGCAGTATTGATCATTTTCCTTTTTACCTACTACATTTCAACCGCCAAAGACCTGAATTTTACCCGCCGTTTTCTGGAAATGATCCTTATCAGCCTTGGGGTTGCCGCCCTGTCCTTTGGCGTGGGGTATGTGCTTAAAAACGTGCTGGATGTATAGTGATGAAACCGGGGTTTTGTAATTTTTTCATAATAAAGTTGTTTTCCTTTGTGATGGAGTAAAAAGCAAAAAATCTTATTTTATTGGGAAGGTATCATTTATGCAAAAAAAACGGTTTTTGATTGTTTTGATTATTGGGATTTGCCTTTGTCAGGGGCTTTTTGGTCAGTCCGGAATGGGTTTGAGCCTGGGTTTCCAGTACGGAACGGCCCAGATTATCGAAAATAAGAATACCCTTAGGGAGATCACCGAGCCGGGGCTGTTGATAAATTTCCGCATGACGCCCGGACCTATTGGGTTTTTTGGCCGGTTTGGGATGCTCTTTCCTTCCCAAGTTACCGAAGGAAAATTAACTCTTAGTTATGATCAGTACGACTATATTCTCTTTTTCAATGCCGGAGGAGGAGTAACTGCCGGCACCAGGCTGAATAATATGTTTTCTCTTGTTTTCGACATAGGGCTTAGCATTAACAACTTGCTCTACGGCGGTTATTACACAGAAAATATTGATACCAGGTGGGAAATTAAGCTTGAAAATATCGGAAAAACCTATACAGGAGGGTATGCCTTTAAGGATGTGAAAATGAGTGAATCCTATAACGATGTGGGAATAGGCCTCCTGGGAAACGCCGCCCTGCGCTTTAATTTTACCTCCAATGTATTCCTTGAATTAGGGATAGCGGCAAGTTTTGACTTTATGCGCTTTAAATCCTTTGAATTTAGCGCCCAGTTTAAGGAAACTGAGTGGGGTATGGCCAAAGAGAATTTTCCGGATGCAAAAGTTGATGAGAAAAACCGTAAAGTGATATTTGAGGAGAATAGCAAATTTAGTATCTTTAAGCAGTTTACCTTTATACCCAGCCTAAGTATAGGTTTTAGTTTGTAAGCGCCCTTATAATACGCCGCTTTACCGCACCGGAACCGCCGGTAAGAGCGGCTATTTTTTCCCGCATTTCCCGCCGTTGGGAATGTATGCCGTAAGGGCACGTACAGGCCGCTTTAAGGGTGTCCTGTTCCGCCGCGCAGGCAATGATTTGCCGTTCTTCCAGAAAGGCCAGCGGCCTGATCAGCGTTACCGGATACTTCCGGTAATCGATCTTTACCGGCATGGCGGAAAGCTCACCCCTGGCGCAAAGGTTCATAAAAAATGTTTCGATAATGTCATCCAGATGGTGCCCAAGGGCGATTTTGTTAAAGTCGTTTTCTACCGCGTATTTAAGGAGTTCCGTCCGGCGCTGTGTGGAACACCAGTAACAGTTCATTTTTCTTCCCGGTTTTAGCCTGCCAACCACAGGAACAAAAAGATCGGTAAAGGGGATACCCCAGCCCTCCAATTTTTCCGCCAGGACGGATTTTTTGCAGCACGCGCAAAAATCGGTGGAGATGTGGAGAGCGGCCAGTTCGTAATCAAATTTTAGGCTTTGCTTGAGCCGGGAAAGGGCCCAGGCCATAACGGTAGAATCCTTGCCGCCGGAAACGGCAATCAGTATGCGGTCTCCGTCTGCGATTAGTTCTTGTTCCAGCACCGCCCGTGCGGTACGTTTGCGGACAACTTCACCGGCTTTGCCCTGAGTCCGGGCGGCGCGGCGGAGAAAGCGGTCAGCCATTACACAGGTCCCGTATCACGAGGCTTGCCAAAATCATCCCCGCCGCGGCGGTTACCGTTACAATGCTGCCGTTTATCTTTTTTTTGGAAGAACACTGTCCGGTACACCCGGTATCATCATCAATATGTTCCTGCCTGCCGCAGGGGGGCTCGTCGCTGTACACCACGGTAAAGCGTCCGGTAAAACCCCGCTTCCGCAGCCCCTGCCGTACCAGCCGGGCCAGAGGGCAGCCGGAACTGTCCCAAATGTCCGCCGTTTTTAGCCGGGTTGGATCCAGACGGGAAGCCATTCCCATGGAAGAGAACAGGCGCGGGTGCGGATCGCCGCCGGGGGCCTGAGCGCTGCGGAGCCCGCTCACAAATTCAATCAAGTCAATCTTGTTGGGCAGGGTGTCGATTGCGTCGATAACATAACCGGCGTTTTCAATTTCAAAAAGTAACGCTGTTGCCGCAGCCGAATCCTCAACAGATGCCGCAGCGGGAACAGTAATGGCCGCTGAAATTGTTTCCCTGGAAAAAATCCTGTTAATGGCAGTTACTTCACAGTGGGGGTTGATTTCCAGAAGCCTTGCCTTTAGGGCATCCGCCTTGGGCTGCCCAACCGAACAGGGCAGGGCCTGGATTTGGCGGTTGATGTTGGTAACGCAGACAGTGTCGTTATCAACGATAGTGATGTGTAGAAGCCCTGAACGAACAAGGGCTTCCGCCGCCCAGCTTCCCACGCCGCCAAGGCCGACAACGGTAACCCGCGTTTGTGCAAGCGCCTCCAAAGCGGCTTCGCCCAACAAAAGGCCCACGCGCTGCAATTCGGGGCGATGGCGGTCGGGGAGACCGTGATCAGGGATACTGTTGTCGTGGTGGGGGCGGTCGGGGAGACCGTTGTCAGGAAGACCGCGGCTGCTATGATTGGCAGGGCGGGGGGCTTCTGTGCTCACGGTTACCGTGTTTTTCCAACGCCGATACGGGCGCAGTACGGAGCTATGACGCACAGCGAGCAATAGGGGCTTACCGGGCGGCAGATGTTCTGACCGTAAAGAACAAGGAGGGGGTTCAGCGCCTTCCAGAATTTCCGGGGCAGAATTTGCCGGAGGATCATCTCCGTTTCTTCAGGGGTTTGCGAACAAAGCCAGCCTGCCCTGTTGGAAATCCGGTGGACATGGACATCTACGCAGATTCCGTCTTTGCCATAGGCTTCTATAATAACAAGATTTGCGGTTTTTCTTCCCACCCCGGGAAGGCTTAGCAGGGTATCTAAATCGGAAGGGACTTTTCCGCCGTAATTATCCAGCAGCAGGGCGGCGATCTTTTTCAGGTTTGCCGCCTTGGTGCGGTAAAAGCCCGCGGGGTAGGCCAGTTCCGCCACGGTTTCCTCTTTTAGTGCCAGGAGTTTTGCCGGAGTGGGGGCTTTGGACAGAAGCGCCCTGGAACACTTAAGAGTTACCTCGTCCTTGGTACGGAGGCTCAGGATCGTGGAAACCAGCACGGCCCAGGGATCGCTATTGTAACGTTCCGCTACTGTGGTTACAGAAGGATCGCCGGTTCCGGTTTTTTGCAGTTCCTTCCGCCATTTTTTTAAGGCCGCCACAATATCGTCCCATTCAAGGGATTCACTATTCACCCCGATCCTCCTTCATTCATATGTCTGGTTTGTTTTTTCCAATAAACATACCGCTTCCGCCTCTACGGCTAACCCTTCACCAATGGGGCCGAGCCCTTCTCCGGTTTTTGCTTTGACAAAGACCTTTTGCGGATCCGCTTCCAGTGCGGCGGCAAGGGAAGCGCGTATCACTTCCCGGTGGGGAAGTACCTTTGGCACTTCGCAGATCACGCAGCAGTCCAAATTAACAAGCCGCCATCCGGCGGCCTTTACCTTAGCCCAGGATTGCCGGAGGAGTTTCATGGAATCCGCATCTTTCCACTCAGGATCATCCGGCGGGAAAAATTCCCCTATGTCTCCCAAAGCGGCGGCGCCCAGCAAGGCGTCGATCACCGCATGGGCAAGTACGTCCCCGTCTGAGTGCCCCATTTCCCCCTTTGCCGAAGGAAGGCGAACCCCGGCAAGGATGAATGGCCGGCCTTCCACAAGCCGGTGGAGATCGCACCCCAAGCCTATACGCATCATATTCTATTTACCTTT
Organism: Spirochaetaceae bacterium; assembly: GCA_031283025.1. Lineage (GTDB taxonomy): Bacteria > Spirochaetota > Spirochaetia > Treponematales > Breznakiellaceae > WRIV01. Next base: position 5,616 of record JAITCP010000030.1, read on the forward strand.
TTTATTCGCAGTATGGTTTATTGCCCTCTGCCCTTCAGGGTGGGGAAGTTCATCCTGAATACTTTCATTTTCAGATTTAACCAGCATTTCCAAATCTTCCGGATAGGTAATTTTTTTGTTGAGCGGCGAACCGGGAACCACAAAAACGTTCCCCACAAACTCGCCCCAGACTTCGGCATCGTCAGTATACACCCAGCCTGACTTTTCTTTTTCTGCGGCCTTTTCATGGGCGCGGAGTATATCGGGAAAGGCAAAGCCCTGGGGGGTCTGGGCGTTCCCCACCTGGACGCGGCGGAGGTGGCGTTTTATAAAACCCTCCTCGTCTATTTCTTTGGGAGTATCCGTCAGGGGCAGAAGCGGAATGGCCGCCCCGTGTTTAAGCATGGCATCGGTTACCCTGTCGATAAGGGCTGGTTCCACCCAGGGCCGGGCGCCGTCGTGGATCAGCACATAGCGGGAGCGGCTGTTTTCCAGCAGGGAAAGCGCATGATGGACGGAACTGCGCCGCGTAGGGCCGCCGGGAACAAAAAGAAAGCGGGGCCGGGCGCGGGCCCTCAGCAGGCGGGCGGGCAGGCTGTCCCGTGCGGCTATTTCCCCCAAATTGGGGGCCCTCGGTACAGTGATCACTACCGTATCAATTCGGGAACAGGCGGCAAAGGCAAGGGCGGTTTTGCCCAGCACAGTCAGGGGCCTGCCTTCCATGTCGGTTTTATCCCCCACCAGCCGGTATTCCTTTTTTACCCCGATGCGACTGGAAGAACCTGCGGCGGTAATGATGGCGGCTATGGAAGGAGCCATAAAAGCTATTCGGCTTCCAGACGGCTAAAGATCATCGTTTCTACTTCATCCCGTGGTTTTTTAAGGGAGTAGGCAATTTCGTCTTCCAG
>JAITCP010000138.1 GCA_031283025.1 Spirochaetaceae bacterium
TCCTGTTTACCCACCTTGTCCATCTGGGTAAAGAGGGTTTGCAGATCAAGAGGTGATAAAGCCATCGGGGCCCTTGTTTGCTTCCTCGTCCGGTTCTTCGTACTTTGTTACCCGAACAAGGCCGTCTTCCAGTATAAAAGTAACTGCCCGGTATTCATTACGGACATCTTCCTTGACTTCCCGGATATATATCTTAACCCCCGGAAAAACTTTGAAAGAAGCTGATACCCTTCCGCGGGTTCTAAGACTGGCAAGGAATTGCTGTATTTCGTCTATTCCTTCCCTGACTTTCCCCAATTCGTCAGTTAGCTGCTGGCGCTTGTCCATAAGTTCACTCAGGTATAATTCTTTTTCTTCCGGAAGGCTTTTCCGCTGTTTTTTAATGTTGATCAGCGTTTGAAGGTTAAGCTGAACCTCTTCAAGCTCTTTATCCAAATCCGCTTTTTTGAGTTCCAGAATATCCAACTGTTCCTTGCTTTTTGGATCAAAACCTACTTCACAGATAGTCTCCGTTCCGCTGGTTGGGCTCCCTATACTTTTTGCGTTAATTTCCTCAGTGGCCCGCAGGCGCCCCCCCACTATGGAAGCCCGCTTGCCGTTACAGATAATCCGTTTATACGCGTCTACCTGGGAATTGATGATCCCGTCAGAAACCACCACCATATTTCCCACCTGTATCTGGGCATTCTCAATAAACCGGGCCCACAGGGATCGTCCGGCATGAATCAGATTATCACTTCTTCCGGTAATGCCCTGATGAACGATTATATCCCCCTCCGCATCCAATTCCGCCTTTTCTACAGTTCCGTTTACTTCAATATTGCCGGCGGCTTTGACCGAATAGCCGTCTTCTACATTGCCGGTGATAATAACCGTTCCCAGGAAGATAATGTTTCCGGTCTTGATATTTACATTCCCCTGAACGGTGTACACCGGCTCCACATTGATCTTGCCGCCGGCAAGTATTACCTGCCCGTTCATATCGGAAACAATGGAAACCCCATCATCCCCCACGTGGACATTTTTCCCCAGGGGCAGGGCAATGTCCTTGCCGTTTTTAGCGGGAATTACCTTGTTGGTTATGGTACGCCCCGCCGTTCCTTTTTCCGCCGGGATCTTGACCGCCAGCACCTGGCCTTGCACCACATTCTGGATTATATTGAGTTCCTTAAAATCAACCCGTCCGTTGGCGCCTTCCTGAAGCCGCACTCTGGTCTGATCGGTTTCAAAATTATACTTGACATGGGAATCGTTGCCGTCTGCGGGCCTGATTCCGGCGGCAACCTGATACGATTCCTTATAGACGGGTTTATCCACAAATTCGCTTAAGGCCTCTTCATCTATGCCAAAGTTAACCTTGTTGCTCCGCAAAATGGAAAGATAGGATTCCATAGTAAGATCACGGCCCCCCTCGCTCGGCGGGATTGCCGTAACCGAAGCCTTCATTTCATCGGCGGTAACGTCAACAGAAACCATAGTGTCGTTGGCGGGAATGGCCTGGAAATCGCCGATTCGCACATAGGTTCCCGCTTCTTCTTTAATAACATCTTCAATCTGTTCCATGACATAATTGGCTACTTTACGGGCGTTTATTTGCTTCATAACAACATTGGCATTCACTTTCCTGCCGTGGCCCAGAGGCGGGACAACTTTCAGGTAAGCGCCGTCATAGAGCAGGTGTACATAGGCCTCTCCGTCACGATCTACCCTTACCTCAATATTTACGGCGGATTCTTCAACAGTTTTTTCTTCTTCTTTGGCGGCTTCTATGATTACCCGTTGATAGGCTTTAACTACCCAGTTCTTTCCGCCAACGCCCATAAAACCGGGGAAACCCCTTGTTGTTACTTCATATTCAATATGGCGGATTGGCAGGTTAAGCAGGGTTGCCGCTTCCGCTACCGCATCTTCCAGAGTGGCGCCCTGGGCTTCTATGGTACGAATCGCCTTGTCCCGCCCCAAGCGTTCTTTCATTGCCTGCTGAAGCTGGACAAAATCAACCATAGTTAGAACCTCCGCCTGTTATACTATGCCCTTTCGTATATTGGTCAATCTGGAACGAAGCCGGAGTATGGCCTTGGTATGGAGTTGTGAAACACGGGATTCTGTAACTTCCAAAACCTGGCCTATTTCCTTTAGGGTTAGGTCTTCGTAATAGTACAAGACCAGTATCTTTTTTTCCTTTTCAGGGAGTTCACTGATAGCGTCCACTATAACCCGGCGTATCTCTTCTTTTTCCACGATTACATCAGGGTTCAGGCTGGAGGGGGATTCTATGCTGTCCCCAATGGAAAGTTTGTCGTTTTCATCTCCGGAAAACCATACGTCATTTAGCGAAAGAATCGAAGTGCTGGAAATTCGCTGCATGGTTTTAAGGAATTCTTCTTCACCCATACCCATGGCACGGGCTATTTCCTGATCCGTCGCAGTCCGCCCCAGCTGGGCTTCCAGGGCGCCTATGGCTTCTTCCACTTCTCTGGTTTTTTGCCGTACCGAGCGGGGAACCCAGTCTATGGAACGGAGTTCGTCAAAAATCGCCCCCCGGATGCGGGTTACCGCGTAGGTTTTAAATTTGACATTTTTTTCCGGATCGAATTTATCAATGGCATCCAAAAGCCCAAAAACCCCAAATCCGACAAGATCGTCAAATTCCACATTATGGGGCATACCCACAGCGACTTTTCCCGCCACATATTTTACCAGGGGAGCATACTGCTTTATAAAGGATTCCCGAATTTTGGGGTCTTTTTCCCTGCGGTATTGAATCCAGAGTTCTTCTTCTGTTTTTTCTTCCATGCAGGGCTCCTGGGGCTTTCCCGCACCCCAAAAAGTCTTCCCCATAATTTATCCTTTTTCGTCCTTTTTCAGTACGGTTTGTATGGCCTTAGCCAGTTCTCTGGGATTAAAATCATCCGCCACAGTCGGTTTTTTGGAAGAAGCGTGCCGCGGCTCCGGGGGGGCAAAACTTTCCACATCCATGCCCTGCCCGTCTTCCACATCGCCTTCCACACTGCCTTCCCCAATACTGCCCATGTCAGGAAGCTCCTCTCCCTGGCCCTCCTCTAAAGTCTCCGGGTCAACAAGGCTGCCTATGTCGTCAGTAAAATCCCTTTTCTGATTATACCCGGTTTTCTTCCCTTGATCCAGAGGGGAACGCTCCGCCTGAGAAAACTCCGCTTGCGAAAGCGCCGCTTCGTCGGAAGTGGATGTATAAGCAGCTGTGGAAGGGCTTCCGGCAATATCGTCCACAGCATCTGAAGCATCATCCGGAAATGCCCCGGCAGCGGATGTTTCTCCTACGCTGATGTCTACACGGGAGCCCGGGACGGATATGTCATAATCATCCATATCGCCGCCGCCGCTGCCGCCGGCTTCAGCGCCGTTCAACAACTCCGGCAGATACCGGGATACCAGCCAAAAACCCACGCCTGAAAGGGCAAAAAAGACAAGGGCAAAAACAAAGGCTCTAAGCAGCATGGCGGAAAAAGCGGCTCCGCTTATAAGCCCAATAATCAGGGAAAAAACAAAGGCGGCACCGGCGGCAATGCCGCTTACCTTGAAATTAATCATGGCGCGGGTTCCCCCTTGAACATACGCTTGACCATGCCCCCAAAGCCGCCTGCGTCCCGGACATCAGTTTTGTCCAGACGGCTTACAATATGCTGAACACACTGGGATGCCTTGCAATTTGGCTCAACCACCATAAAGGGCCGCTGCCTTAATACGGATCGGGATACCGCCGGATCATCGTAGACAAATCCCAAATACTCCAGCTTAAAATTAAGAAACTGGCTGGTAATGCTGATCATCCTGTCTGCGATTTTCATCGCGTCTGCCGCGTTCCTGGCCCGGTTTACCACCAGCTTAAGCCCCATATTCAGGTTGCCAATCTCTGTTGCAATGATCTTGATGATGCCGTAGGCATCGGTAATTGCCGTGGGCTCCGGGGTAGTGATGATAACCGAATCATCCGCGGCGGCGACAAAATCCAGCACATTGCTGGAAACCCCGGCGGAGGTATCTATAATCACAATATCAGCAAAGGAAAGGGTATCCAGTTCATCAACAAAGTACTTCCGTTCTTCTTCTGTAAGGTTGGCGATTTTGGAAAACCCGGAGGCTCCTGCCACGATGGAAATGCCGTATTCCGTCTCTACCATGATCTCTTTCATGGTTTTTTGCTTGCGGATTACATGGTACAGATTGAATTTGGGGATCATGTTAAGTATGACATTTACATTGGCCAGTCCCAGATCGGCATCCATTACCACCACTTTTCTGCCCGTTCTGGCATAGGCCAGGGCCAGATTTACCGACATATTGGTCTTTCCCACCCCTCCCTTGCCGGAGGTTACGGTGATGATCCGGGCTTTTTTATCTTCCTTGGCTTGAGAAGGCTTGCCTTTAACTCTGTTCTTTTGACGCATCAATTCACGCAATTTTTCCGCTTGATCTTCCATGTCAATCTCCTGTTGCTTCCTTAGCAATAAAATGATCTACCAGGGCTCCCCGGTCTACAGTAAATCCTTCCAGGTTAATAAGCAAACGGACTACCGATGCACGCTCTATATCCCAGGGAACACCTTGTCCGGTGGTAAGAAAGGAAACGCTTTTCCGTTCTTCCGCCAGTATGCTTATTACATTGCCTATTCTGCCGGTTTCATCCAATTTAGTAATTATTACCGACTTGTACTTGAAGGGTTCAAACTGTTTCAGGGTTTCCCGTATATCCCCCGGTTTGGAAGTTGCGGAGATACAGAGGTGTACTTCCGATCTGGCCGGGCACGCATCAAGGATAGCTTTCATTTCCCCCAATTCCCCGTAATTCCGCGGGCTTAAGCCGATAGTATCCAGCAGCACAAAATCCACATCCTGCCGGTACAGGGCCAGTACCCGTTTCATGCCGTCGTAATCTTCTACCAGGTTGACGGGAACTCCCATGATCTCCCCAAATTTTTGCATCTGGTATTGCGCCCCAATGCGGTAACAATCCAGGGTTACCAGGCGCACCTGTTTTTGAAGGATCCCTTCAGACCTGTCCGGCTCCCCGTACAGGGCGGCCAGCTTTACAATAGTGCTTGTCTTTCCCACGCCGGTGGGGCCTACAAGTATTATCACCCGCGCTTTCTTTCTTCCCGTAGCAGGCTGCTCCGGTTCACGACAAATGGAAATTTTTTCCCCAATCCACAGCACTACCCGTTTCTGAACTTCCTCATAATCGTCCAGTTCATTCAGGGGGAATTCCCGGCGGGCCCGCTCAAGGAGGAGCTTTATAAATGAAGGGGTAAATTCGTTGAGTAACAAATCTTCTTCCAGTCTTTGTAAAGCGGGATGATCGATTCCCCCCGGAACTGCTAAAGCCTTAGCTGATTTTGCGTCGAGCTTTTCCTGTAAATCCCGGACGGCTCCGCCTAAATTGCTGATTTCCTTGAGGACTGCCTGTATGGATGCGTCCGGCTTGATTTTTCCCGCGGCGGCCAAAACTTGACGTTTGGCGGCTTCCAAATCCGCCGGGGGCATGGGGGGCTTTTCAGGCCGCGCGTAGCCGTATACGCCGGTCATTTCCACTTCTTCCCGTCCTCCCATGCCCAGAAAGCCCCCCTTGCGCACGGGTTTTTCAAGCAGAATCTTGGCGTCATTTCCGTATAATGAGCGTATCCTTTCCATACATTCGCTATAGGTTCTAGCCCTTTCAGTAAAATACGGCATACCCACTCCTTATGCAGCGCCTTCTGTTTTAATTTCTCCAACCGCTTCCACGGTAACCTCGTTCACAATCTCCGGCACGGAAAGAACCACCAGTTCGGGAAGTTCCCGTGAAGTGGAAGATTTAACAAGGAAACGGGCCGCTTCTGAACAGAGTATCACGGGAAGCCAGCCCTGCTCCTGAACCGCAGCAGCAGCCCTGGACAGGGCCTTTATCCAGCCGCTTTGCACAACCGGTTCCAGGGCGGAAATAATCCCCGAAGCGGTTTCTACCTTGCTGTCTATAATTTTCTGTTCCAGGGCCGGCTCTATGGTAAGCACCCTGAGCACTTTTTCCGTATCCGCATACTGGAGGCAAAGCTGCCGGGCCAGGGCCTGCCGGGCTTTTTCTGTAAGGAACTGAGTGTCTTTGGTCGCCGGCCCATAGTCCGCCAGGGCTTCCAGTATGGCGGTCATGTTCCGTATGGAAACCTGTTCTTTAAGAAGGTTCTGAACTACCTTTTGTATCTGCCCCAGGGCAAGGTACTTGAGCACTTCTTCCACAACAGCCGGATAATCTTTTTTAAGAGCGTCCAGAATTCCCTGCATCTCCTGCCGGCCCAGAATTTCTGCGGCATGGTGTTTGATAATTTCCGTTAAATGGGTGGCGATGATAGACGGCGGATCCACCACGGTATAGCCCGCCCGTTCCGCTTCATCCCGCCG
>JAITCP010000187.1 GCA_031283025.1 Spirochaetaceae bacterium
CCCCCCTACAAGTAATTTTCTGGTTTACAATTTATTTTTACTCGCAAAAAAGAATGATTTTTTTCTTATACCAGCCTGTCTGCAAAAGTACTGTCTGCAAAAACATTCACCCGGAAACAGTTATATTTTTCCCGTTTTTGGTTCCAGTGGCACGGCAGCGTTGCCGTCCGTGCCTTGATATATGGAGGAATTAATGTTTTTTAGGAGGTTTTTTATGGGAAAATTCATGAAAACTGGCACTGTCCTGCTTTTGGGGGCAGTGGTTTTTCTGGTTGGATGTTCGTCACCAACAACGGCAACAAAGCTAAGCAGTGATGCTCTTTTAACCAGTGTTAAAGTTGCCGGAGTAGACGCAATCCTTGGTAATCCCGGGCAGGATTGGGAGGAAACTATACGAATAGGCAACGTGGGCCATGTGTTTCTTTCCAGGCCCTTACTGGAAGAAGCTGACGTTGTCGTTCAGGCTTCTTCAGGAGCTGTAGTGTATTATGCCCAGGCAAAGGCGACGGTTGAGCCTTACTTCCAAAGTGAAACCGTATTCGACTTTGACGCGGATGATTATCTCTTTATAGAGGTTTTCTCTCAGAATCATGACGCGTTCAGTGTATATGCCATTCAGGTGCACTCCAGAAACCCCGGCCTTACCGACATCACCTTTGACGGCAGATCGCTGTACGGCGGCGTATTGGCTTCGGGCCGGCCCATCCTGCAATTTGGAAGCCCGGGCAAGCCCGGTGAAACGTGGGACAATGTAGAAGAAGTGGGCGAAGCCCTGTTCGATACCACCAAAGGGGGAGACCCAGTCCGCATTACCTTTAGGCCGGAAGTCCCCTATCTTAAAATCTGGACGACTGTTGTGTCCGGCAATACCGAACCGGACTTCTCCACCGGCGGTTATAATGGCACGGATGAAGGCTGGGATTTGACAAACGGACGGGCCTTGAACGGAGAGTCCGTTATTGACGGGGCATACTCAGATGGCGACAGTGAAAGCGGAATTTATATTACAACGCAAGACCAAAGTTTCATCTATATAAAAGTTCAGGGCGGCACCGAAGACGAGGTTTCATTTTACAAGCTCAAGATGGTTGCCAAGAGCAACAACAGAGTCATAAGCGAACCGCGGTTTGAAATTTATGATGGAAATACCCTGATTGATACATACCCGGTAGGATTGGGCCCGATGGGCATAAATAAATGGGCCGGCGACGAATACTATGGCGGTTATGAAAACGGCGCTGAAATTGCCGATGGTTACTTTAACGACGGCAGTGACCATAACTGGTATGGGGGTGGGCCAGCCTATAGTAACCAGAACCCGGGCGGAGCAAAAGGGGTGGATGCCAAAGGCATTCTCAGCTTATATCTGGATGCCGAGATGGATGCAGACCCTGCCTTAAAGGGCGTACCCGGATCGGATAGCACAAAGAATCAACATAACGGCACCCGGCCCCCGACCAATCTCCGCGTTGTATTCAAAGGGGACTTGGACGGTACATTGGCCTTCTGCCAGCCCAGGAAAAACCAGCGCGACGATGCTGTTTTTGACATCGCAAGCGGCGACTTTGGCAATCTGGTCGGCTTCTGGTATTGGGGTGTTGAGGTAACCAGCGCCCTGGGCGAGAAGGGCTGGTACAAGTTTGCCACCCGTATAGGCAGCCAGAAAGCGGATGCCCTTGGCAGCCTTACTATCAACGGCGTTGAGGTTAATTTTACCGGTGTTGAGCCGGCTTACGCTTCGGCGCATTACGACCCGGCCAATGATTTTACCTACGCGACCGTAACCTTGCCTGCAAATACGAACTTTGGCAACGCGTTACAGGTAGTGGCCAAGCGGCAAACGGGGTATTACCCGCTTGTCAGCGTAGCGTCGGCCCCTGACCATATCACCAATGTTACCGATCCCGCGTTTAATGAAAGCCAGGATAAAAACTTTAATTCAGTAACCGGCGAATGGAACGGAGTCATCCCACCCGTAGAACCGGGCAGCTTTATCTATGTCAGGACAACTGCGGAAATTTCCTGGTATTACGGCGGTTCTGGCTTTACCGATGCTGCATGGGCGCCTAACCGGAACATAGCCGATTCGGACACACGCTACGGCGTACAGCGCTTCTACAAGGTACAGGTATTAAAAGCAGGCGCTCAGGATGGCGCCGATCTGACGGATATATCGAATAAAGGAACGGCTTTGAACACCACGGTTGCCAGCGCCAAGGTTACCCCAACCGAAACCGCCGCTACGCTTACCAGTGGCGACAGAAAAGGCAACGTGGAGGTCGGTGTTACGGTATCAAGGACATGGAGCGCTCAAACCGGCAATGATGTTCAGTTGACGGACTTTGCAAGCCCCAACTTCGCGGCGGTTCTGGCGCAGAACAGTGCCAATGCCCGTGTCGGCTTTGCGATTCGCACCGCAGCTACCGAAGCTTCCAATGCTCCGGTAGATTCGACATTGTTCATGGCTCCGGCAAGGTTTAACGCGGAGGCTAATATACAATCAAACACCTGGCTTGTTGCGCGGGTCATTTCCGAAAGCGGAAAGAACACCAATTTTTACCGCTTCCATTTATTAAACACCGAAGGAAATGATACGGTTCCTGGGGCTGTCACTGTTAATACCGTTGCCGTAACAGGGAGTCTTGCCGACGGCCTCAATGCCGCAGCAACCGGCACGAATGTACTCAGGACAACGCTGCCCAATAAAGCGGCGTTTGACTCGGTTACCATCGCTGTTACCAAGCCCCACGCCAGTGCTTTAGTTGCCATCGGCCTGACTGATGTCAACAACGCGGCGCCTGCGGCGTATATTGACACAACAGGTACCGGTACAGCGGCATCGGCTACATTCGACTATGTGCCTATAGCGCAATTTGCCGTTATACGGATCATTTCCGCAGATAGGTCAAAGACCGTGTACTACAAACTTAGACTTGAGCTTGCGAACGCGCAGACCGAAACATCAATAACCGGATTGACTATTGGCGGAAACAATGTTACACAGCTTCCGGGCCCAAACACTTTGGTAACTGATGAAACGGTACTAATTTACAATATTCCCGGAGCTCTTACGGTTTTTAACAACCTCCAGGTTAATGTAACACCCGCTTTGGGAGCAACTGTAGGATATGCGATGACGGCGGGGAATCCCAGAATAGATGTCGACGGGAAAGGTAACATTACATACCCGGATGTACCCACGGATTATAGCGAAAACGGGCTGTTCCCGACATTTCAGAATGGGAACTACCTTGTTTTCCGGGTAACGGCGGAAAATAATATTAACGTCGTTTACTACAAAGTCCGGATAATCAACGCATGGACTGTTTCATTCGACACCGACGGCGGCAGTCCTTCAACTATTTCCTCAGTCACGGTGATGAAAACCCCAACCGATGACCAAACCATGGGTTCACTCCCGGCTAATCCTAGTAAATCTAGTTTCAATTTTGATGGATGGTACTTGGCAAGCGACACTGGTTTTACCGGCACAAGGTATATCGCTACAACCGTTATAAAGGCCGACACATCTCTCAAGGCAAAATGGGAAGCGGTGAGTCCTGAAGCAAACGCCAGTATCAGATCAGTTAGCGGGACGGGACCCGCGACGCTTTACGGTTTGTACATAGGCGGCCAGCCCGGAATTAGTAACGGTACGCCGGGTACGAGTGTAACCGATACTAGCATAGTAAACGGGGTAATTGGAGGGTCCAATGCTACCGTTGTTGGGGGGAAAACTGTAGTGGTCATTACTGAGGAGCCCGATGCAACCAAAGTCGAATATGCAATAAGCACAGAGGCCAGCCCCCCGAGTCCTGTTTGGGAGACTCTGACAAAGGATAGTACCAATACCCCCGCATCCTTAACAGGGAAGAGATGGATTGGTACATTGCCGACGACCCATGATGTTACTGCCTCCACTCGGCGATACGTTTTTGTGCGGATAACAGCGAAGAACGGTACGAGCCTACAGGTTTACCGCTATGCACAGTATGTTTCCTATAGCGCAACAAGCCCACGAGCGACACTTACGGCCTTGTCCATTGGCGGTGTGGATGTCTTAACCGAAGGGGCCTTGGGCACTGTCGCAGGTTGGTGGAACAAAACGGTAGCGCCTGATTTTGAGCCCGGATCGGTGGAATTAGAATCGGAAGGCGAAGTGACAGTCTCTGCAATATTTAACAACACCGGTGTTAATGCCGTTACTTCCTGGCTTAGAATTCCAAAGGACAACCCCTTATGGCCGTTCACGGAAGACACCGTATTGTCCGGTTTTGTTGATTCGGCTACCTCTGTTGATAACATTGAGGACGGGGATTATATCTTAATCCGGTATATTCCGACTGATACTTCTGGGGATTACTATGCTACCTATGCCCATTACCTTATCAAGGTAACTGTTGACCCTGGACCGTGACGAATTAAACTGAGCAAGCTGGCCGCTTATGGCGGTCAGCCTCTGCAAACATCTTAATTATTGTGGAGGATTTTAAATTATGAGAAAGAAAAATCTGTTACAGATTGCGGTATGTCTGGTAATATGCCTTACATTGGTATTAATGGCCGCCTGCAAGGCTGATGAAATCATCGGGACCCCGACCGGCGAATTGGTTCCCGGCGAGGGGCCCGCCGGCGGCCTTGTCGGTGGGTCGTCGGGTCCGGGCTGGGGCGAACGGGATCCGAGTTTCAGGGGCAAGCGTTTTAAGCTTGACCTGAATGATCTTGCGGGAAGCCTGCCGTCCGTTACGACATGGAATCAGTTGGGACATCAACATGCCTATCCTGACCCCTTCCACTTTGCCAACGGAAACAGGGTAGTAACCCTTGCGGACTGGGAAAACCGCCGGAAAGAGATCCGGGCGCTTCTTGAGTACTATGAATACGGGATTATGCCCAGTATTGACCCGTCTGTTGTTGAGATAACTTGGGTTGACAGCGGGGTGGCGGACTGCGCTATCACCGTAACACACATTGAGAGCGGCAGAACGGCGACCTGGAATCAGACCACGACATTGCCTGCGGCTCTACAGGGCCCTGCCTACGAAGGTAAGGCCATGCTCCCGTTGAATTTAATGAACAACAACACGGTTTATACCGGCTTCGGCGGAAGCGGCAGTTTTAATACCGGTACCTTCGGGACCGAGGGCGACGGAAGCGGTTTGGTTCATACTTTGTATGGCATTAACACCTCAGACCCAAGTGCCCCTTCCGGTAACTCAGATTATGCCTGGGGTATGAGCGTTTTGTTAACTGTTATAGAAGAAGGCGGTTTCCGCGGTTACTATAACCCCAACTGGGTGGCCATCACCGGTTACTCACGGGGCGGCAAGGCGACCATGTGTATTTCGGCCTTTGCCGAAAGCCGCAAGGGTGCCCGTGTCGGTCTTACCCATATCGGTTCCGCCGGTTCGGGCGGCCCCGCCATTGAGCGTTTCCTTTCACCCGCCGGCTACAGGGTAAACGGTCAATACGCCGATCCCCTGCCGCTGGACGGCCCGGGCCTGATGGAATTTGAAGGCTTGGTCGGAAAGCCCTGGTACATGAAGCAGATCAAAATCGGCGATGACATTCCCGGCGCCAGCGGCTTGGCCTATGCTGTTACTCCGGGCGGCAGCGCCGATGACTGGCGCTATACAACGGTACGCGGCTGGTCCCCGTACTTTGATACATTTGAATCTACTCCCACGAATTACAGCACCGCTGTTACTGTTCCGTTTGTCGGCTGGCAGAGCCCCGCGGAAAGCTGGTCGGGTATTCAGAGCCTTTCCGAAGGCCGCAATGAAACACCGGGCTGGTTCAGCGTCCGCTTTAGGGAATTTGCCGACCTGCACTACGGCCTTGACATAGACCACGTGCGCGGCATGGAAGGCCGCAGCAAGTACGGCGTTCTGTGTACCACCCCCGTTGATCAGCACTTCCTTGGCTGTTTGATTGCCCCGCGCGGTATGATCATATCGGACGGTTACGTGGTGCCCCGGAATAATCCGGAAAGCCAGTTTGCCCATTGGTTAATCGCCGACGAAGTCTATAGAATGTACGGCGAACTGGAAGGGAACCCGGATAAATACATCTGGAACAACGCTTTCATGATGACCTGGGGAACCCACGGCGGGAACAACGGAAACGAAGGGGCGGATGCGTCGTACCTGTTCAGGAAGATTGTGGAGCAGGCCCGCTTTAACAACGGCGGCGAGGATGCGGTAACCGGAAGCGACCCGGAAGACCCGAACGCCAGAGAAGGTGATTACTCCAAATTCTACGGTACCAACATGACCTTTCTCGCGCTTTCGGACGCAAACCTTATGAAGATGCGGACTCCGTTCTTCCAGGTTGATGATCCTATCGGGCGTTTCGACTATTACCGCATGGTATGGGGCCGGCCAGGCCATCCGACCGTGGCGGAAAGGATCAAGAGACGGATAGATCCGATATTGACTGACTACTTTGCGGGCGAAGCCAACAGAACCCCGCCGGCGGCCTTTGCCCCTCCTGTTCACCCCAGCTATACGCCTACCGGGCCCAAGTTCAAGGCAATGGACTGGCGCGGCCTTCTGGATGAGCCGGAGCCGCTGAATTAGTAAATAAAAAGCATTTTTAACGGCAAAGAGAGGCATTGAGTGCCTCTCTTTGCGCATTAGGCCATAAGGAAGGAGTGGAATAATGAAAACAATGAAAGTAACGATAACCGCGTTGATAATCTTATGTTTGGCGTGCGGGATCGCCAACGCTCAGGTAAGTTTTTATTCCTGGGGCAGGGCGGTAATAACGCCTTTTGCTTTTATGGGGGATCGTTCGGCAGTTTCCGCCGCTACTTCCACCTGGGGGGATGTTCCGCGCATAGGCTTTTCCGCTAACGGGACGGCGCCTTCGGGCAATATAGGTTTTAATATTGATTTTGATTTTGGGATTAATATAGCAAATAACGCTCCGGGGATTATCGGCGATAATGCAAAAGCCTGGGTTAAACCTCTGGGGCTGGTACTTCCCGAAGAATACAACATGCTAAAATTGACAGCCGGTTTTTTTAAGGAAGAAGAACTGCGGGGCCGTATCGGAGCGTCGGAATTCGCTTCCTGGCTTGTATACCGTCAAAGCCGTTACTGGTTTGAATGGGGTTCCCCGGACGAAGACTATATATTCCGACGTTTTGACGCGACGGCGGGGGCATATTTTAAGCTGGAGCCTCTTAAATGGATGGATTCCGGATGGAACGGGCTGAGTATTCACGGGGCGTTTGGATCAACGGCCCTAGCTTCGGCGGCGAATAACCTGAGGGCGACGCTGAATTTGCTTAACAACGAAGACAACAATACGATGGGCGATGTCTACGATGAAAACAGCGGCGAATATGACGGCGACCGTAAGGTTAAGGCTTCCGACGTATTCAGGGCAATGCACGTTGCGATTGCCTACCGGATACCTGACCTGGGGCTTGTCAGGGCTCAATTTATCGGGAACAACAGGAACGTGTTCCGCTGGGCTGAACAGGGAGGCGGAAGGGCAAATCTGGAACGGAAACTCATGACGGGTATTTCGACAAATAAGGACGCTGATGTTATAGAAGCGGCTTTTCTGTTAGACGGTCTGGAAGGGCTTAAGGTGGATGTGGGAGTGAAAATTCCCCTTGCGTATACGACAAAGGCCGATTTTCTGGTCTACCCCCGCTTGGTGGGTTCCGACGGGCTTGTAATAGGCGAAAAAACAAACCCAAATAAGCGGGAGTATACCGTACAACTGCCGTATGTAGCCGCTTTGGGCGTATCCTGGACGCCGCCATCCTTCAGCGAGCTGACCGTTAACGCCCGTGTTGACGGGACATTTGGCGGCAGTATCATATCGGATGAGGAAAAGATTAAGATACGGCACGGCCCGATAATAGACGCATGGCTGATGCCCTCTTATCTTATAACGGATAACATCAGGTTAGGCGTAGACATGGGTGTTGACATTCATTTGCGTGACACTTATCTGGTAAATGACTGGCCGGTGGATGAAGCGCTGACCGATGTCAGCGAATTTATCGACTTTGGCATAGGTCCCTGGTTTCAGTTAAACGTCGGCGGCGGCCAGGTCAAAGTAGGTGTGGTAATGATGAAGCCCGGAAGCCCGCGTTACAAGATGAATTCCGGGCAGACATATTACGCTATTTCCCCGATCCTGACCGGCGGCATGATCATTTCCGTACCTATATCCTTTACTTACAGCTTTTAAGGAAGGGGCGGAATATGCGAATAAAATCGGTTTTTCTGCCAGCCGCAATCCTCATTTTAACAGGACTTGGATCATGCGGTAATGTAGAGCTTCCGGAAGTAAGCGGAAGAATAGTGTATGAAGTGCGGGTGCATCCGGTACCAAAGAACGGCTTTTTACGCCTGAGTGAGAGTAAAGTGCCGGGGAGCACTTATGTAACTGTTTACGCAAATCCCGCGCCGGGCTACGTACTACAGGGGCTTAGCCGGCAAAACGAATCGGCTTCGTCAAATCCAAGTCCGGTAAATTGGTCAACACCGGTGTATTCAATGGAAATAACGTCACACATGGCTATTACGGGTACTTTTGTACCTAAAGACCCGGCAAAATTTACCATTTCCGTTGATTCGGGTATATCCGGCGGAATAATATATCCCGAACGCTACGAGAGAGCAGGTGATATTCAACCGGCTCCCACCATGAGCGAATCCTCCGGTACAAAGATAAAGCTGACCATACTCCCCGAACCCGGCCTGGATATTGCGGGAGGTTCCCTGAAAGTAACGGGAGTAGCAAGCGGAACCGCAGTGAGCGTAAGCGCCGAAATGCCCTATATTTTTACCCTTCCCGGCGAGGATGTGCTGGTAGAGGCACGCTTTGAAAAATTACAGCCTCAGGACCTGAAAGAAAGGGCATGGAAATATCTGGAAGTGGGGGAGTATGACACGGCGGCGGAGTTATATGAAGCCGCGTGGAAACTGGATAAAAACGATCCTGAATTGATTTTATACAGCACATTCGGCCTTTTGGGAGCTTTACTGACTGACTACGACGTACGCGCCTTGCTTGGCTATGGTTCGCTGTACTTTAGCCCCGTACCGGGCACGATAAATGATTGGGTATGCGATAACGCGTACTGGACGGGAACCAACAAATGGTATAAGGACTATGCCGCAACAATTTATACCCCAAAAGACGCCAACCTTCCCCAATTCTATAACCGGTTTTCCGGTTTTATAAAACCCTTTGGTGATTCTCCCATATCCCAGGAACCCGGCAGGGATCATCTGGTTCCGCTGGATAGAAGGGATACGCGGGAAAAATTCAGCAATTATATTTTCTGGGCGCTGATAAGCTCATACCGCAGCGGTTTTAATCCGCTTATAGAAAAGGTTAACCGCTATGTGTTTGGGAAAAAATTCGATGAGGCGCTTGCGCGTGCACAAACCCTTCCCGCCGCCGCAAAGGTAAGGTTGAATCCCCGCCTTCTGGACAGGTTTGGCCTGGATGACATTTACGCCCCGGACGGTAACGGCGACTACTATATCGGAAAACCGGAACTGGATTATATTTTTGGAAACCTTTTGGCGGTCCGTGCCGTATTTGATTATCTTTCCGCATATGATTTATCCGCAGACTTGCGGAACTGGCTGATGGATTATGTGTATTGGGATCACGGCTTAAACGAGATACTGCGGCAAATGTTTGACCTGCAAACTCACCCAAGCCACAAAAATTTGTGGAGGGAGCCGGGTACTGTCGCCAAAATGCTGCCGTTAAAAAATAACTTTCTCAGGATTCGCGACGCGCGGGGCATTTCCAAAGCCAAAGACAGCATTACCCAGGCATTGGAGATGACCAATTACGCCATGAACTACTGGTATGGTTCTTCGGGCGATACTGCGCGTTTTACAGCGGACGCAAAAGACAAACGGTTATGGGCAAGGCAGGCATGGGCGCAGGCAAAGGATGCCCTGGAAGGCCGCAATAACGGCATATTTTACTTCACATCATGGTTCCCGCGTTCCCTGCCCGGTTCTTCATGGCCGAACGCCGGTTCGGGCGAATACCATCCCGATATTTACGACGGCGTACTGATTGGCGATGCGAATCCGCTGGAAGTCAGAAGAAACAGAATATACGGCGTAAATGTGTCAAGATTTTTTACGCCCGGGGCGTTTACCCTGACAAATCTGTTTACTACGGAGTTGGGCGGTACGGCTCCCAGCCTTTACAAAATTGAATGGTATGAGGACTACCAGAATGCCTATACACCCATGTATACCGGCAAATATTCCCCGGTAACGGCGCGGTTCACCGACGGAAATACCAGAGAGGAACTTACGGTAAACGGAACACTGTACCGGGCGCCGTTCAGGAAATATTCTTTTGAGGTAAATACCGCGTATCTTAAAGAGTTGTTCCCAAAGGGATTTGGCGCGGTTGGAGACGAAAACGGGGGCAAAGAACTCGTTTATAAAGTATTTCCGTCCATCCCGTTGTGGCCGTGGGCGGTTACGTATTTTTCCGGGAATAGCCCGGCTTCAAAACTGTATGAAGTCTACCACAAAATAACGGTTGACTAATAGAGTTGTTCAGAAACTTCAGTTTCCGGACAACTTCCTATAAAAAACTGAAAGGAATTTAGCAATGAAAAAGTTTTTTTTGTTTTTGTCATTAATCTTAATCTTCTTTTCCGGATGCGCCGGGCCGGAAAAGAAATTATTGGGAACCTGGAAACTGGACGGGAAGGAATTTTATTTTACCTTTTTGAATCACGAAGACCTCAATGTAAACAACGAGATATTCATGAAATATTCGATTACAGATGATGGTAAAATTATTCTTGGTGAGGAAGAACCGGTAGCGTTTGAATTAAAGGACGATACCATAACCATCAAACAGGAAGGGCTCAATATAACCTTAACCAGGGTAAAAAAGCCTGAATTTAAAATACTGACACAGCCGGATTTTTAATAATCCAGGAGGGTTTTTTATGGAAAAGTTACTGGAAATCACCGTCAGTCAGGCATTAAGGGATCGGGCGGCAAAGAATAGCGATAAAGAATTTATCGTTTTCCCCAATTCGGGTATTCGCTATACTTTCGGCGATATTGATAAAAAGGCAGACGTTCTTGCCAAAGGGCTGCTTGCCGCAGGATTCAAAAAAGGCGATCACATCGGCATCTGGGCGCACAATATTCCTGAATGGGCGCCGTTGTTTTACGCTATAGCGCGCGCAGGTTTTGTTACAGTTCCTGTCAACGTTAACTGCAAACATAAAGAGATTGCCTATATCATTGGTCATGCGGACATAAAAGGGCTTTTCTTTATCGATAAGTACCGCGGAACCGATCTTGCACAAATATTGTATGAGGTAATTCCCGAGCTTAAAAATTCAACTCCCGGCGCGTTACAGTCGGCGCAGTTTCCCTTCCTGAAACTGGTTGCAAACATGGGAATCTCCGGTTATGAGGGGATGTATACGCTGGAAGACATTGCCAATATGGGAAGCTCCATAGACGCTGCGGCACTGCAGAAAGCGGAAGCGGAGGTTGCCAATACGGACATTGTCGCGATTATGTATACTTCCGGTACAACCGGTTTCCCCAAAGGGGCGATGCTGACCCACAGGGGTATGTTAAACAGCGCCTATTTGGCGTATCGTCCGGGCGCAATGCCGGATGAAAATGCGATTGTGTTTAATCCCCTGCCTTATTTTTATATAACGGCACTTTCCGAAGGTTTGCTTGGAGGATTGATATTTGGTTATAAAATAGTCGGAATAGAAGTGTTTGATCCAATATTAAGCCTGGAATTTATCCGGAAGGAAAATTGTACCTGGATATTCGGCGTACCGTCGGTGTTTATGGCTTTAATAGGACAGCCCAGGTACGATGAATTTGACCTTGGCAAGGTAAAGCATATTTGCATAGGCGGAACCAATTGTCCGGCGGAATTGTTAAAGAATGTGCTGGTTAAGATGAAACTGGAAAGCCTGTACCATGTATACGGCTTGACCGAGCTATCGCCCTTTATCACCGATTATGTGCTCAAAGATCCTTCGGATACAAAGGCTGCCTCGGTTGGGAATCCCCTGCCCGGCGTAGAGGTGAGTATACGGAATAATGATAACAACGAGTGCCCGTTAAACGTAGAAGGGGAAATATGCGTCCGGGGACACGGAGTGATGAAAGGCTACTATAAAATGGAAGAAGCCACCAGAGAAGTGATAGACGCGGACGGCTGGCTGCACACCGGCGATTTGGGGCATTTGATTGAAGACGGGTATCTGATGATCGGCGGGCGGAAAAAAGAGATAATTATCCGGGGCGGCGAGAATGTTTACCCCAAGGAAGTGGAAAATTTATTGCTTACCATGCCGGGTATTCATGACGCGCAGGTGGCGGGTATTCCGTCAGAAAAATACGGTGAAGAAGTAGCGGCCTTTGTTATTCTAAAACCGGGCCAGACGGCCGCTGAAGACGAAATTATTAACTTTTGCAGGGAAAGGATCAGCTTTTTCAAGGCGCCTCAGTATGTGTTTTTTGTTGAGTCGTTTCCGCTTTCGGGGAACGGGAAAGTGCAGAAATTTATGCTCAGCCAAATGGGCATGAAAATGCTTAAAGAAAAAGGGATCGTCTTATAAGGCTAAAACGAAAATGTTATTCAGTTCTATACCGTTTATAATTTTGTTTCTACCTGTAACGCTGCTGCTTTATTATATCTGTCCTTTTATAAAGGGCAGGAATATTATTCTTCTGCTTGCCAGCCTGTTGTTCTACGCATGGGGCGAGCCGCGTTTTGTATTGATAATGCTCTGCTCCATAGTTGCGAATTACGGTATTGGGCTGTTAATCGGAAATGCGGGTTTTGCGGATTCAAAAAGGAAAATATCCCTTGTGCTGGGGGTAATAACAAACCTTTCGGTGTTATTCTTATTCAAATATCTGGGTTTTTTTACGGAAATACTGAATTCGTTGATCAGCGTATTTCACCTGTCAGGTTCGGAGCTTGCAATACATAGGTTTATTCTGCCTTTGGGCATTTCATTTTACACGTTTCAGTCAATGTCATATCTGATCGATGTTTACCGGAAACCGGAAATGGTACAACGGAATATTCTTGATTTGGGCCTGTTCATTTCGTTTTTCCCGCAATTAATTGCCGGGCCAATTGTCCGCTACCATGATATTTGTGAACAGATCAAAAAGCGAAACCATAGTCTTGATATGTTCGCCCAGGGGATTGAGCGGTTTATCGTCGGACTGGCGAAAAAAGTCCTGTTGGCAAACACCCTTGCGGAAGTTGTGGACGGAATACTTAAATTACCGCCTAACGATATACCGTCCGGGTATTTGATTCTTGTGGTAGTAGCCGCGCAATTACAGTTGTATTATGATTTTTCCGGTTATTCGGATATGGCAATCGGCCTTGGACGGATGTTTGGTTTTAAGATAATGGAAAACTTTGATTATCCCCTTATCGCTACAAATTCAGTGGATTTCTGGAGGCGCTGGCACATATCGCTTCAGACATGGTTTCGGGATTATCTTTATATTCCGCTGGGGGGCAGCCGGAAGGGGCCTGCCCGGCAGATTATAAATACGCTCGTAGTATTTACCTTGGTTGGGCTGTGGCACGGCGCTTCATACAATTTTGTCTTTTTTGGTTTTGCTGTCGGTCTGGCGTTAATACTTGAAAAACCGTTTGCCGCCGGAATTAACCGCCTGTTAAGCGGCAAGAATCAGGCTGTATTTGCCCTTAAAACAATATTGGCTCTTTGTATTAACAGCTTTATACGGTTTAGCCTGTTTATGTTTTTCCGGCTTGATATGCATAACTGTCTGGCATTTTATTCTAATTTGTACAGCTTTGGCCGTAAAGTCCCTGTCCCGACAGACGTGCTTCTTCTGACCGACACGCGCTTTTACATCATGCTGGTATGCGCGCTTGCATTCACCTTCCCCTGGTGGCGCAAACTGAAAATACCCAACAACACGTTGACCGTAAGCATAAAGTACATTGTACTTCTTGGCTTGTTTGTTTTGTCGTTTGGCACGCTGACATCAGACGCCTATAATCCTTTTATCTACTTCCGGTTCTGAGGGAGGTTTTATGAAAGTTGTCAGAATTCTTTATATATTTTTGTTCATTGCCGGCATAACCATACCGCTGCTTTTGCTTGACCGGAAATCTCCGGTGTCCATGCTGGAACGGCGCGTACTGCCAAAGCCGCCCCGGATTCTTGCCAACGGCAAATTTGACGCCAAACTCCTGGAAACCCTGCCCAGGCAGATAGACGGGTATATTACCGATCGTTTCGCTTTCAGAAGTAAAATGATTACTTTTATAAAAACAGTTGATTTTTTTGTGCTGGGCAGAAGCCATGATCATAAGCTGCTGGTCGGGAAAGACAGATGGCTGTTTTATATTGATAAAACTCTTGGCGATGAGTTTGGAAATTTTAAAAAAACAAATTTGTATGACAGTACGCAGATGCAGGCATTCCTCAGGCAGTTATCTCTGGTTAACGATGCCTGTGAAAAAAACAATGTTCAGTTTGTCTTTCTTATTGTTCCGACAACAAGTACTGTGTACCCGGAAATGGTTCCCTATCCCAGGCCAAAAGGAATATCGCGCATCGACCAGATACTGGCGGCCCTGCCCAAAAGCATACGGGAAAAAACGATTTTTCCCCTGGACTATTTTCTTGAGAAGAAACAGGAAAGCCCTTTCCCGCTTTATTATAACAACGGCCTGCACTGGACAAAGCTGTCGTGTTATTACGCCTACGAGCTGCTTAATAAAAAGCTAAAGCCCGCTTTTCCCAATCTTCCGGAAATACAATTCAGATTTTCCCCGTATGTTGATCCTGGCGAGGATAATTACGCCAGACTGTGGTGGGGCATTGAAAAATTCGGCAGGTCTTTGGTTATGATGAATGTGGAGCCGGTTGGCGGATGGGAGAAACACTATAAATATGTGGTATGTGAAAATGTGCAGGAAAATATTTACAACACGGTAACCGGAGCTAATGCAAAAAAAGGAAAATACGGTATCATAACCGAAAACAAGGACCAAAGCCTGCCCACCGCTCTTATCATGCGGGATTCGTATTTTGTCGATCTTGAACCGTTTATTTCTTCTATGTTTTCAAAAGCGGAATACGTTTGGACTCAGCCCGAGAAAAGAAACATACAATATTTAATTGATATGCCGGTAAAACCCGATGTTTTTATCTGGGAATTCGCTGAACGGGCACTGGAAGCAATCCCCCAAGCGCGGCCGGGGGAATTTCCCTGGGACTGATACAGAAGTATAGCCGCCATCCGGCTGACGGCGCGGTTCATTGAACAGTTCCCCATTTTATGGCACAATATTCCCGTGGACAGAAAAATTTCCCTGACCGGCATTAAACCCACGGGTAACCTTCATATAGGCAATTACTTTGGGGCGATTAAGCCGGCGCTTGAGTTGTCAAAAACCTACGATGCCCGGTATTTTATTGCCGATTACCATGCTCTTAATTCCATGAAGGAACCGGCAGGGCTTCACGCTTCCATTCGG
The DNA here is from genome assembly GCA_031283025.1 of Spirochaetaceae bacterium. Classification (GTDB taxonomy): domain Bacteria; phylum Spirochaetota; class Spirochaetia; order Treponematales; family Breznakiellaceae; genus WRIV01. Next base: position 15,541 of record JAITCP010000187.1, read on the forward strand.
GAAGTTGCCGCCGGCTGGCTGGCGGGGGGATTGGACCCGGAGCGGGTGATCTTTTACCGCCAGTCTTCCATCCCGGAAGTGTTCGAGCTTACAACGATGATTATGGCCTTTACCGCCAAGGGCCTTATGAACCGTGCCCACGCCTACAAAGCCAGTGTAGCGGAAAATAACGAAAAAGGGGACGATCCCGATGCGGGGATCAACATGGGGCTTTTTACGTATCCCGTACTGATGGCGGCGGACATCATTCTTTTTGATTCCGACGTGGTTCCCGTGGGGAAGGATCAGGTTCAGCATATCGAAATGGCTCAGGATATTGCCCAGGCGGTAAACGCCAACTATAAACAGCAAGTCCTTAAGGTACCCCAGGCGGTTACAAGTGAAGACACGGCGGTGGTTCCGGGCCTGGATGGCCGCAAGATGAGCAAAAGTTACGGCAATACTGTCCCCCTGTTTGCGCCGGAAAACCAGCTCCATAAGTGCATTATGCGGATTGTTACCAATTCCCAGGGGGTGGAGGCGCCCAAAGACCCCGATTCCAGCCAGATTTTTTTGTTGTATAGGCTCTTTGCCTCGCAGGAAGAGCAGGCCGCCCTGGCCGCCCGGTACCGCGCCGGGGGTATGGGCTGGGGCGAAGCCAAAGAGGAGCTGTTCCGGGTGGTAAACCGGGAACTGGGCCCCATACGGGAGCGCTTTAACGCGATTATTTCCGACCCGGAAGGGCTTGACCGCATACTTGCAGCCGGGGCAGAAAAAGCCCGGCCCATAGCGGCAGGGGTGGTAAAACGCTTCCGCAAGGCAGCGGGGATAGATTAGGCACAGGGCAACGTCATTTAAAATAAAAAAGTGATATAATGGAGTACCTTGGGAGGGGAAACGTGAAAATCTCTGACAATGAAGTGATCGGGCTTGAGAAAAGCCTGGACGGAATAAAGGAC
>JAITCP010000002.1 GCA_031283025.1 Spirochaetaceae bacterium
GATTTTGCCCTTCTTAAAGACACGCTCCGCCAAATCTGCAAAACGCTGGATCATACCAACCTGAACGATAACCCCCTGTTTGATAACAATCCCAGCGCGGAACGTATTGCCCGCCATATTTTTGAAGAAGCCTCGCGGGCTCTCCCCCCGGCGGCTGCGCCGCTCCTCCACGCCGTAGATGTCTACGAAACACCCGGAAACATGGCGCGCTACGGGAATGTCCGGTAATCATTAATTTTACATACTATCCATCCATCCATCCCGAAGAAGTTCCCTCCAGGAATTCATTCCCTCGGATACTGTGCTTATTCTATCATTTCCACTGAAAAGTAAATGCGGCTGGCCCAAATACAGTCTGAGGAGGTTCATTGACAAAAAATAAAAATACTGCTAATTTATTCTAAATCTTTTTAATTAGTGCGGAATTCATGATTTCTATTCTCTTATATGCCATTATTATGTCATTTACTCCAGGGCCAAATAATATTATGTCAATGAATAACGCAAAAAATGCGGGTTTTAAGGAAGGGCTCAAATTTAATTTTGGCATACTTGTTGGTTGTCTTTTTATAATGGGATTGTGTTTGGCGTTTTCTTCCGTTTTATATAATTTGGTCCCAAAAGTACAATTTCCAATGAAAATATTGGGAGCGGCATATTTGGTTTTTTTAATTGTAAAAACAATCGTTCCTTCAAAAGAACATGAAACGGCAAGTAATAACGGAAGGGAATCTCTAAAAACTGAAGTTTTTAGAGATTTACCGCTTAAAAACGCACGTTTCGTAGCCCAAAGGGCGAGAAACTGCAAAGGAACCTCTAAAAACAACCGGTTTTTAGAGGTTCCCGGAAGTTTTATAATTGGAGCGTTATTGCAATTCATAAATCCAAAAATGATACTTTACGGAATAACGGTAATGTCATCGTATATACTACCATATTATAAAGAAATACCAATATTAGTAATATTTGTTTTCTTATTATCATTAATGTCATTTATCTCAACAATATGCTGGGCGTTATTTGGCTCATTATTCAGTGTTATGTTTAACAAACATAAAAAATTATTGGATATAATAATGGCAATACTGTTATTATACTGTGCAATTTCATTGTTCATATGAAACAACAGGAGCAGATACATGCAAATGACTATGCGCTGGTTCGGTACGGGCTATGATTCTGTTACATTGCAGAACATCCGGCAAATTCCCGGCGTACAGGGCGTTATCACCACCCTGTACGGAAAACAACCAGGCGAGGTTTGGAGCAGGGAAGAAATTTCCGGCCTTAAAAAAACCGTGGAGGACAGCGGGCTTTCAATCGCCGGAATTGAAAGTGTCAACATCCATGATTCCATCAAGACAGGTTCCCCGGAACGTAACGCTTACATCGCCAATTATTGTACTACTCTGGAAAATCTGGGCCAGGCGGGGATCAACATGGTCTGCTACAATTTTATGGCCGTCTTCGACTGGACGCGGTCGGATCTGGCCAAGAGGAGGCCCGACGGGGCGGCGGTAATGGCCTACGATCAGGCAATTATTGACAAAATCGATCCCCATGACATATCAAGCGCCATGAACGCGCAATCCAACGGCTATGCCCTGCCGGGCTGGGAACCTGAGCGGCTGGAAAAGCTGAAAGAACTCTTTGCCTTGTACAGCAATATAGGCGAGGATAAACTTTTCGCGCATCTCCAATATTTTTTGGAAGCGATTATGCCGGTCTGCGAAAAATACGGGATCAAGATGGCCATTCACCCGGATGATCCGGCATGGTCTGTTTTTGGCCTTCCCCGGATAATGACGGGCAAGGAAACCCTGCTCCGTCTCTTAAAATTGGTCGATCATCCCTTGAATGGGGTTGCGCTATGTACCGGGAGCCTTGGAACCAATCCCCGTAACGATATTCCTTCCATAATAAGGGCTATTAGTGGAGAACGTATCCATTTTGTGCATCTTAGGAACCTGCGGCATAACGGGCCGGGGGATTTTGAGGAAGCGGCCCATCTTTCATCGGACGGTTCCCTGGATATGTATGAAATCGTAAAAGCCCTGTACGATTCGGGTTTCGACGGCCCCATACGGCCGGATCACGGGCGGACTATCTGGGGTGAAGCCTCCATGCCCGGTTACGGCCTCTACGACCGCGCCCTGGGGATCGCCTACATTTTAGGCCTTTGGGAGGCGGTAGAAAAAGGCGCAAAATTTCAATGAAAAACCAGATAGCCTATTGACAAAAAAAGAATTATAGGCCATTCTATACATAGTAATCATATATGTTTACTTATTTTATTGTGAGAGGAGAAAATTATGGCAAGAGTAGAAAAAATCACCGATCTTATCGGGAATACGCCGCTGGTCAAAATCAACAAGCTCAACGAGGGCGGAGCGACGGTGTATGTCAAATTGGAGAGCTTTAACCCCCTGCACAGCGTCAAGGACCGCATAGCTCTTTCGATGATTGAGGCCGCCGAAAAAGAAGGCAAATTGAAGGCGGGAACGGTCATTATTGAGCCGACAAGCGGCAACACCGGCATAGGGCTGGCTTATGTGGCGGCGGTCAAGGGCTACCGGATAATTCTGACCATGCCGGAAACCATGAGCATTGAACGCCGCAAACTGCTCAAAGCGCTGGGAGCCGAGTTGGAGCTTACCGAGGGGGCCAAGGGCATGAAAGGGGCAATCGCCAGGGCGGAAGAACTGGCCGCGGCTACCCCCAATTCGTTCGTTCCCCAGCAGTTCAATAACCCCGCCAATCCGTTGGTACACGAAAAAACCACCGGCCCGGAAATCTGGGACGATACCGACGGTCAGGTTGATATTGTGGTCGGCGGAGTGGGAACAGGCGGAACCTTGACCGGAGCGGGAAGGTTTCTGAAGTCGAAAAAATCGAGCGTCAAAATTGTCGCCGTGGAGCCTGCCGCTTCTCCGGTGCTTTCGGGCGGACAGCCGGGCCCTCATAAAATTCAGGGTATCGGAGCGGGATTCCAGCCTCAAGTGTATGATCCGTCCGTTATCGACGAAATTTACCAGACCGATGAGGGCAAAGCCGGAAACACGGCGCGCCGTCTTGCAAAGGAAGAAGGCATCATCGTGGGCATTTCGTCCGGCTCCGTTCTTGAAGCGGCACTGACTGTCGCCAAAAGGCCGGAAAACAACGGCAAGACCATAGTAGCCATATTGCCGGACACCGGCGAACGTTATCTGTCAACTTGGCTCTGGGAGGAATAGGAGAATTTATGGCAACAACTGAACTAAACGCGCTGAATAAGGCGCAGGCGTATCAACTGGCGGACATTACCAAAACCCCGCCGCAATTCGGCGCGATTACGCCGCGCTGGCTGACACGGTTCCTGGAATTCAAAGGGCTGGACGCGGGTATTTACCGTGTCAACAAAGTGGTTGAGGGGGAAACGCCGCTTGATGTTTTATGCTCATCGGAAAAAAAGAGCGCGGAGATTCCTGAAGGATACGTAAATTATCAGCAAAAGCCGCGGGAATATACGCTCAATTCGATTTCTACCATTATCAATGTGGATACCGCCGTGGAGGATGTGTTTTCTTCGCCATACGACCAGACAAAAGAGCAGTTGCATTTGGCGGTTGAAAGTTTGCGTGAGCGGCAGGAGAGCCAGATTATCAATAACGATGATTACGGCCTGTTGAAAAATGTTCCCGACAGCCAGCGCATAACCCCCGGAAACAGAGCGGGCTCTCCCATGCCCGATGATCTGGATGAATTGATTGCAAAAGTGTGGAAAGAACCGGCATTCTTTTTGGCGCATCCAAGGGCTGTTGCCGCTTTTCAGCGGGAATGTACGCGCAGGGGCGTTCCTCCCGCTGCCGCATCCCTTTTTGGCGGCACCTTTATTCTGTGGCGCGGTATTCCGATTGTGCCTACGGATAAATTGTTTGTGGACGGACTGAAAAACCCCAAGAGCAAAACAGGCAAGACCAACATTCTTTTGGTGCGCACCGGCGAAGCAAAACGCGGAGTTATCGGTTTGTACCAGACAGGAATGCAGAACGAACAATCAAGGGGACTTTCCGTGCGTTTCAGGGGAGTGGACAACAAAGGCCTTGCATCGTATCTCCTCTCGCTGTATTGCTCAGCCGCAATTCTTTCCGAGGACGCTATTGCCGTCCTTGAGGATGTGGAAGTGGGTAACTATTATGATTACGCCTAACGATTACGGGCTGCCTGATCCAAAGGAACTTGAACAATGGGCGTCGCCCTATTTTCCCGAATTTCAGGAAAATAAAACAAACGACGCCCAGGCCGCGTATTCTCCCGTTGTTGCGTCTTATAAAGATCCGCCGAATACGCAAGCGCCCTATAAAGGCCCGTCTTACAAAGACGCGTCTTTGGGCGCTGACAGGTTTGACGTAAACCGTATTCGGCAGGATTTTCCCCTCCTGAACGAAAAGGTCTCGGGCGGCAAACCCCTTGTCTGGCTTGACAACGGTGCGACAACGCAAAAACCTAACGCGGTAATAGACCGTATTTCGTATTTTTACAGGCACGAAAATTCAAATGTCCACCGGGGCGCGCATGAGCTGGCCGCCCGTTCCACCGACGCTTACGAAGCGGCGCGGGAAACAACGGCAAAATTTTTGGGAGCGCCGTCAAAGGACAATATCGTGTTTGTGCGCGGAACAACGGAAGGCATTAATCTTGCAGCCTTTAGTTTCGTAAAACCGCTGCTCTCCGTCGGCGATGAAATAATACTCACCCATCTTGAACATCACGCCAACATAGTACCGTGGCAGATGATAGCGCAGGAAACCGGCGCGTTGTTAAAAGTCGCTCCGGTTGACGATACGGGGCAGATTATTTTGTCCAAATACGCGGAGCTTTTCAGCCGCCGGACAAAGTTTGTTTCGGTAACGCACGTTTCAAACGCTTTGGGAACCATTACCCCGGTTTGGGAGATGGTTCAAATTGCCCACGCGCACGGCGTTCGCATACTTGTTGACGGGGCGCAGTCGGTTGCCCACACGCCGATAAATGTCAGCGCGCTGGATGCGGATTTTTTTGTGTTCTCCGGGCACAAAATATTCGGGCCTACGGGCATAGGCGCTTTGTACGGAAAGACGGACGCTCTGGAAGAAGCCCAGCCGTACCAGGGCGGCGGCAATATGATAAAGGACGTAACCTTTGAGCGCACGGTCTACAATGATCCTCCGGTTAAGTTTGAAGCGGGAACCGGCAATATTGCCGATGCCGTAGGTCTCGGCGCGGCTCTGGATTATGTTTCAAGCATTGGAATTGCCAACATCAGCGAGTATGAACATCAACTGCTTAATTACGCAACACACGAACTTACACGCATAAACGGACTGCGCCTTATCGGTACGGCGGCGGAAAAAGCGAGCGTTTTGTCCTTTGTGCTTGACGGCGCAGGCGTTGAACAAGTCGGCAGACATCTTGCCAGCCGCGGCATTGCCGTGCGCGCCGGACATCACTGCGCACAGCCGATCTTGTGCCGCTTCGGGCTGGAAGCGACCGTGCGCCCGACCATAACATTCTACAACACGGCGGAAGAAATTGACAAATTGGTATGCGCGGTAAGGGAACTTGCGTTGTAAAGGGAGTGGGGAGTGGGGAATGGGGAGTAGGGATCGTTGTATGTAATCTTAGCGTGAAAGAAACACGCAATGCTTACGAACAAAAACCCCACTCCCTACTCCCCATTCCCTACTCCCTACAGGAGAATAATATGGAAATTGACAATTCGACTTTGCTCATTGATCAAGAAATTGAACAGATCGCCGCGGAATTGCTGAACGATTTTCAGAAGAAGCGCGATATTGCAAAACAGCCGGTAAAATCGGTCATAATCGAGGTAATCGGCAAACTGCAGCATCTTCTGTTTCCGGGAATTTTTGAAAGCGTTTTAACCGGCGGCTCGGTAAAAAACCGGCTCAACGTTATGCTGGAAGAAGTTTCACATGATTTAGCCGCTCAGACAAGGCTTGCTTTGCGTTACGACATAAGATACAAAGACACCGGACAGGACGAGCTTGACAAGACGGCGTGGGAAATAACGCGCCAGCTCATATTAAAGATTCCGCAAATCAAAGAAATTTTGGAAAAGGATATTGAAGCGGCATATTCAGGCGATCCTGCCGCGTACAGCAAGGCGGAAATTGTCATATCCTATCCCGGAATTTATGCCGTAATGGTTTACCGGATAGCGCATGAACTGTACCTGCTGTCTGTGCCGCTAATACCCCGAATTATGAGCGAATACGCGCACAGCGTTACCGGCATTGACATTCATCCGGGAGCGGTGATTGGTAAATATTTTTTTATAGACCACGGCACGGGCATTGTTATAGGTGAAACCGCCATTATCGGGGATAATGTAAAATTGTATCAGGGAGTAACGCTGGGAGCGTTGTCCACAAAGGGAGGCCAGACCATAAAGGGAGTTAAACGTCATCCGACTATAAGCGACAATGTTACGATATATTCAGGCGCAAGTATTTTGGGCGGAAACACCATTATCGGCGAGGGCGTGGTAATCGGCGGAAACGCTTTTGTGATACGGTCTGTCCCGGAAAGAACAAGAGTAAGCGTAAAAAATCCTGAATTGCAGTTTAAGAGCAGCGGTAATATTTCCACTCACATGGAATTAGACCAACTGGATTTTTGGCATTATGAGATTTAGGGAATCTCTAAAAACTTCAGTTTTTAGAGATTCCCATTAGTTTAATCACCTCTCAATCCGGTACAGTTCCAGATTTGCGTCCAGGAAATCGGTAAATACCAGAAATTTTCCGTCGGGGGAAACGGCAAGGCCGGTAGGCTGATTGCGGCCCCAGACTTTTTCCAGCAGAGTCAAATCCTGCGCATCTACCATATAAATTGCGCCAAAATCAGGGCCGGGCAGAGTGTAATCAACGGGGTTATTCTTCCCGCGTGAGGAAGCGAAAATGTACTTGCCGTCCGGGGATAATATGATGGTGTTGATGTTGAAGCCGAGGCGTACTGACCGCAGGAGCGCTCCTGTTGCGGCGTCAAGTATGTTTACGGTTCCACGGAACATATCAGAGACATAGAGTTTATCATCGCGATAAATGATGTGCCGCGCTGCTCCTTCACCCTGGCTAAAACGCCAGCGTTTAATCACCTTGTTGGCTGTCATGTCAACCACCACGACAAGCGCCGCGTCGTAAATGGCGGTATACACAAGGGAACCGTCAGGTGAAAACGCCATGCCGCGCGGGGTTCCGCCAACGGGGATACGGCGCAGTAATTTTTTGGTATCAGAGTCAAAAACGCTTATGTCCATAGAGAGCCAGTTGGACACTAATGTAAGAGCGCCGTCGGGACTTTGCACTATCACTTTGGGAAAAGTTCCGCCCTTTGAATGAGAAGATATTAACTCAAGTGAATCAAGGTTAAAAATATGAACCTTGTTTTCCTCCATGTTTGAAACCCACAGCTCGCGGCGGCGTTCATCGCACAAGGCTTCCACAAATCCGGGCCTATTGCCGGCTTCAAGCCGTTTTTCATACTGTAAATACTGTCCGACAATGCGGAACACGTCGATACCCTTGTCATTTAAGAGCGGAACAAAAAGCCGCTGGCCGTTTGGTGAAAAATACGCGCTCTTGGGTTGGCTGCCGGTATTGTATTCGCCTATGTACCTTAAAACGCCTTTTTCGTTTTCCAGCTTGATTTCGGCCTGCCCTTTTTTAACCGGGAGCCGCGCCGAATTCCACTCAATGCTGCGGTAACCAGACGCGCTGAAACGCAATGTTCCCGCGGCGGGAATCCGGTATTCGCGGATAGCGCCTGATACCGATACGGGCTTTATCAGTTCATCATTAAAATAGACATTCAAATCCGCCGGCGCGGATTTCAGGCGGAACGACATTTGAGCCTGTAACGACGGTATTGCCGTAGTGCAGAATAAAAATAAAATAAACAGACGTAAGTTTTTCATAATTAATATATACTATATGTTCAGTACAACATTTGCAATATACACGAATGAAAGGTCTTGAAAAGCATAGTAATCCCATGGTATAAATAAGGTATTATGGATATAAGCACAATATGCGTACACGGTTGTGAAAAGAAGTTTGACTCAACCGGAGCGGTTGCCGTTCCGATATTTGCATCGGCTACGTTCGCTCATCCGGGCGTGGGGCAGAGCACCGGCTTTGATTACTCCCGCTCGCTCAACCCTACCAACGTGCATTTGGAAGAAACCGTTGCCGCGCTGGAAGGGGGCAGCGACGCCGTGGCGTTTTCTTCCGGCATGGCGGCGGTTTCGGCGTTGATGGAACTGTTTTCTCCGGGTGATCATATCATCGCCTCCGATGACCTTTACGGCGGCACGGTCCGCCTTTTTTCGCACATATCCCAAAAGAACGGCATAAAAGTTTCTTATGCCGCCACATTGGAAAATATAGAAAAAACAATAACCGGATCTACAAAAGCCGTATTTGTAGAAACGCCCTCCAATCCAATGATGCGCGTAACGGACATTGCGGCGGTCGCGGACATTACGCGGAAACACAAGGCGCTTCTTATCGTTGACAACACATTCCTTACGCCGTATTTTCAAAAGCCGTTTTCTCTTGGAGCGGATATTGTTCTGCACAGCGGGACAAAATATTTAGGCGGGCATAACGATACCCTGGCGGGGCTGCTGGTTGTAAAGGACGGCGGCCTTGCGGAAAAACTAAGATTTATCGCAAAAACAACCGGCGGATGCCTTTCCCCCTTTGACAGTTTCCTGATTATTCGCGGCATCAAAACGCTTGCCGTCCGCATGGAACGCCAGCAGGAAAGCGCATTGAAAATAGCTCACTGGCTTTTGGAACAAAACACGGTAAAAAAAACGTATTACCCCGGCTTGCAGGCCGCTCCCGATTATGATATTTCCCGCCGCCAGGCGGACGGTTTTGGCGGTATGCTCTCCTTTTCTGTGCAGAACGGAAAAACAGCGGTGCATATACTGGAAAGCGTAAAAATTATAAAATATGCCGAAAGCCTGGGCGGAGTTGAAAGCCTGATCACCTATCCCATGCTGCAAACCCACGCCGACCTTCCGGAAAGCGAGCGGAACGAGCGGGGCATAGACGAATGTTTATTGCGCCTGTCCGTTGGATTGGAATCTGCGGATGATTTGATTACGGATTTGAAACAGGCAATAGGAAGTTGTTCATCTATTACAGCGTAATAGGAGGTTTTGCGTGAAATATGACTTTGACAACGTAATAGACAGGAGCAATTCCTACAGTATTAAATATGAGCCTTCCTGGCGCGGAAAGCCCGCTGACGTACTGCCCCTTTGGGTTGCCGATATGGATTTTGCTTCTCCGCCCTGCGTGCAAGAGGCGCTTATCAGCCGCGCCAAACATGGAATTTTTGGGTACTCCGAACCGGACGCGGCGTATTGTGATGTTACGCAAAAATGGTTTGAAGAACGCTTTAACTGGTCGCCGCAGCGAGATTGGCTCACGATTACGCCGGGAACGGTAAACGCCATTTATATCGCTATCCGCGCATTAACCGAGCCGGGCGACGGCATTGTTATACAACAGCCTGTGTATTATCCCTTTGAATCAAGCATAAGAAAAACCGGGCGGCAGCTTCTGGTCAATGAACTTATACTTGACGGGGGGCGCTACAGCATAGACTTTGAGGATTTTGAGGAAAAAATCAAACAGGCAAAGTTGTTCATTTTGTGCAATCCGCACAATCCGGTCGGACGTGTTTGGAAGGCCGATGAACTTATTCGCATGGGTGAACTTTGCCTGTGCCACGGCGTGACTGTTATCGCTGATGAAATTCACGAAGATTTTGTTTTCCCCGGCCACCGGCATCTTGTATTTGCCGCTCTAAATCAGGAGCTTGCAGATATAACCGTTACCTGCACGTCTCCCTCAAAAACGTTTAATCTTGCGGGATTACTTCACGCCAATATTTTTATTTCCAATAAAGAATTGCGTGAAAAATTTAAAGATGAGTATGCCAGGTCCGGTTTAAGCCAGCCGGGAGTAATGGGACTGGCCGCCTGTAAAGCGGCATATCAAGACGGCGCGCAGTGGCTGGAGCAGCTTTTAGGGTATCTTGCCGGAAATATTTCGTTCCTTAAAACATATCTTACCAACCACATTCCAAAAATCAAACTAATTGAACCGGAAGGAACATATCTTGCATGGCTGGATTGCAGCGAATCCGGACTTTCCGCGCAAGAACTGGACGAAGTTATTACCCAAAAGGGAAAATTGTGGCTGAGCGCCGGTTACACGTTTGGAAAAGGCGGGGGGGGCTTTGAGCGCATGAATGCCGCCTGCCCCCGCTCCGTATTGCATAACGCTCTGGAAAGGTTAAAAAACATGGACTGGGAAAAGGCAGGAGCTTGAAAAACAGGCAGCCGTTCCGTATTGTTCACTTTGCTCATTGTCAGTTTTCATAAAGTATGTTATTATATATAAAGAGGGAAAAATGAATATAAAGCAAACACAGGAACGCCGGACTTCCATAAAAGGCCGGTTTATTCTTTTCTCCGTCGTTCTTTTCTTGGTTGTTTTTATCGGCGGAAGCGCGGCTTTTGGCTTTTCTATGTGGCAAATGCTCCATAACACCGCCGGATATGAACTGGCGCAGACAATGGAACTTGAACGGGCCAAGCTGGAAACATCGGTTAACGGCGAAATCGCCCTTGCCCTTAAAATGGCGGGTTCTCCC
>JAITCP010000054.1 GCA_031283025.1 Spirochaetaceae bacterium
TTCCCCTGGGGATTAAGTCTTCCCGAATAAGGATGCCCCGCATTTTTTTGGCCGTTTCGGCGTCGGCCACCATTACAGTGCCGTTGGCGCTGACAGAGCTTGAGTATCCTTCCTCGTTAATCCGGGTAATTATCCTCGCCCTTGTTTCTTCGTCCGTAATGGGCGCGTCAATCACCGGCACCATGCTGGGCGATGACGACACCGACACCAGCGCGATGAGCCCCACAAGGAGTATCACCACAATGCCGGACAGTACCAGCCGCTGTACCAAGCTCCAGCTTCCCCAGAGATTTTTCACCTGTTCGAGTAATTTTCTTAAAAAATCCATGTTCCCCTCCCCCTATAATCAGGTTATCTTGTGTTTATTATGTCCTTCCATGCCTGAACAATACGGTTCAGGATTGTTCTTGTTATGTTCAACGACATATTTGCCTGCGCTTCCGCCATGGAAATATCCTCTACATTCACCGAATCAGGGTCTATAGTCGCCTGCTCTACCAAATAATCATGGTGTTTTTGGTAAGCGCTTACCCTGTCCAGCGCTTTCAGCATAGTCTCGCTAAAAAGGCCGTCCTTTGTCGTATCCGAAGCGCCTATGGTTTTGCCAAGTTCCGCTATGCCGGAACCGGAAATATTGTAAAACTCCTCGTTCAAAACTTTGGGCCGCAGGTCCGGCATTGAAGAAGGAACTGCCGGCATGGGCACCGGGCTAAAATACTGCGGTTGAATGGTCATCTATTACCTCCCGCCTATTTCCAGAGCGCGCTGGAACATTGATTTATACCCTTCCACGACCTGGGCGTTAGCTTCGTACATACGGTTGGCTTCGATTAAGTCCACCATTTCTGTAACAACATCCACATTGGGATACAAAACATAATCCTTGTCCGGCCCTTCAAGTATCCTGTCCGGGTGGGTAGGATCATAGACCTTGCGGAGTTCCGTAGTGTTGTCCTTTTCCACCCTTGCTACCCGCACGCCGTTGCCGGGCCCGTTGTCAAGAAACTGGGGCAGAAAAGGCGAGCGCCAGTAAGGCTGCTGGACACGGGGCCGCATAATAACCCGCGACCTTCTGAAAGGGCCGCCTTCGTTTGTCCTGGTTGTGGTTACGTTTGCCATGTTATTGGAAATTACGTCCCCGCGAATCCGCTGGGCGCCCATTCCGCTGGACGCTATGTTAATCGATGTAAAAAGTCCCATACTATGTCCTTAATACCAGGCTTACCTGGCCGTATTCAAACGCCGCCGCATGGGCGTACAAGTTATAACGCATCTGATTTTTCAGAATGTTGTTCATTTCCTTTTCCGGGTCCACATTATTCCCGTTATTGTCGTAGGTGCTTGTAAAATCAAGCGTCCGCCGGGGCTGAACATTCCGGTAATCAAGCTGTGTCCAGTTGCTCACGTGCCGGGGATCGCTTCTTGCCATGATAAACTCCGGCTTGTGGGTTTGAGAAAGAATCGCTTTTTTTAAGGACGATTCAAAATTAACCTCTGTCCGCTTGAAATGCGGTACATCCTTGTTGGCAAGGTTGTCCGCATAAACGGCGTGGCGGAGGTTCCCCACGTTCATTGCCCGGTGGAGTATATCAACGGTTCTGGTAAAACTGTTCATCCATACACCTCAATTATCAAAATCTCTCTCTATCAACATCGGCCTTTTTTCCCTCCTCCTTAACTATTCCGGCACTATAGAATGTACCGGCCCAAATCCTGATCCATAGCCAGATCGGAAAGCTTTTCGTTTACATAGCCCTCTGTAATGACAACCTTGGTTGGCGCTATGTCCGGCGCTTCAAAGGAAAGCTCTTCCAGCAGGGTTTCCATGATTGTGTGGAGGCGGCGGGCGCCTATATTTTCCAGCCGGGCGTTTACTTCCGCGGCAAGGGCTGCCAGCCGCTGAACGGCCTCGCCGGTGAACTCGATTTCCACTTTTTCCGTCGAAAGCAGGTCCCGGTACTGCCGGGTCAGGGCGTTTTTCGGTTCCGTGAGGATACGCAGGAATTCGTCCTTGCCCAGGGAATCCAGTTCCACCCGCAGGGGAAACCGCCCCTGAAGTTCGGGGATCAGATCGGAGGGTTTGCTTACGTTAAAGGCCCCGGCGGCAATAAAGAGTATGTGGCTTGTGTCCACCGGCCCCCATTTGGTATTCACCACGGCCCCTTCCACGATGGGGAGTATGTCCCGCTGCACCCCTTCACGGGACACGTCGGGGCCGCCGCTCCGTTCACCACGGACGGCGATCTTGTCAATCTCGTCAACAAAAACAATTCCCGTTTCTTCCACCCGCTTGCGGGCTTCATCGCTCACCCTGTCCCGGTCAATGAGTTTTTCCGCTTCTTCCGCGATAAGGATTTCCCTTGCGCGCGCTACGCTGACAACTTTTTTCTTTTTATTTCCCCCAAAGAAACCGGCAATTCCTGAAAGGCTGGATTCCAGGTCTTCAAAACTTCCCCCCATCATTTCAAAAGAAGGAATTTGAGGGCTTTGGTTTACGGTTATTTCCACGGTTCCGTCTTCCAGTTTTCCTTCGCGCAGCCAGGCGCGGAATTTTTCACGGGTATGATCGGTTTTTTTCTCCGTTCCCGGTTCACCGTCCATGCCGGACTGTTTATCCGCGGGTTCCCCGTCCGCAAATTGTCCGCCGATCAAATCGGCGGGCGCTTCGCCGGCTTCTTCCGTTTCCTGGGATTCATCGCCGTCCTGCACAGCGCCGGGAACTTGCCCGTGCATGAAAGGTATGCCTACCTGTATGGCGGTTCCCATGATGCCCGGCCCGTTATCGTTGTTAAAGGAAAAGGAGCCCATAGGGCGGATTACCGGACCGGAAGGCGGCTGGCCGCGGTCTTTGTTCTTTTTTCTGGGCCGGGGCACCAGTAAATCCAGCAGGGCTTCTTCCGCCCGTTTTTCCGCCTCCGCATTAACCGTCTGCTGCATCTCCTGTTTTACCATTTGTATGCCCGCAGCCATAAGATCGCGGATCATGGATTCCACATCCCGTCCGACATAGCCTACTTCCGTATACTTGGTGGCTTCTACTTTGATAAAGGGCGAGTTGGCCAGCTTTGCCAGGCGGCGGGCGATTTCTGTTTTGCCTACGCCGGTGGGGCCTATCATAAGAATATTTTTGGGGGCAATGTCTTCCCGCATTTCCGGGTCCAGCTTTATCCGCCTGATCCGGTTGCGCAGGGCCACCGCCACCGCCCGCTTGGCCTTCTTTTGGCCTATGATGTACTTGTCCAGTTCCGTTACGATTTCACGCGGAGTTAAGCGATCAAGGTTTTTTTCCATTATGGTTTTAATTCCTCCAGTGTTATTTGGCTGTTGGTATAAATACAAATATTTCCCGCAATTTCAAGGCTCCGCTTTGCAACTTCCGCGGCGGAAAGGACGCCTCCGTTAAGGAAGGCCAGGGCCGCCGCCAGCGCATAATTGCCCCCGGAACCTATTGCCAGCGCATCTTCCGCCGGTTCAATTACATCCCCCGTGCCGGAAACAAGGAGGGTTTTGCTTAAGTCCGCTGTAAGGAGCATCGCTTCCAGCCGCCTTAAGGTACGGTCTGTACGCCAGTCCTTGGCCAGTTCCACCGCAGACCGGGCCAGGTCGCCGGAATACTCCTTGAGCTTGCTTTCAAAGCGGTCAAACAGGGTGAACGCATCCGCGGTAGCTCCAGCAAAACCGCAAAGAACTTTGCCGTCCCAAAGCCGGCGGACTTTGCGGGCATTGTTCTTTACCACTGTTTCCCCCAGCGTTACCTGGCCGTCTCCGGCCATTGCCACTTCCCCGTTCCGCCGTACCGCAAGAACGGTTGTAGATCGTATCTTTACTTCATTCATTATACACTCCCATTATGTATGATCACACTCTTTAAGTCCGCATGAGGATGAGCTTTCATGTACGCCTGTTTAAGGCGTTCCATATCCACATGAGTATAACGCTGGGTGGTAGTAATGCTGGTATGCCCCAGGAGTTCCTGCACCAGGCGGACATCGCAGCCGGAATTAACCAGATGGGTGGCAAAGCTGTGCCGTAAGGCGTGGGGATGGATATGCTTGTCCAGCCCGGACCTGTTTCCGTATTGGTTAATTATCCACCGTATTCCCGCGACAGACAGGGGCCCTCCGCGTCGGTTGATAAAAACCCGGCCTGTGGGAAAAGCCCCCTTAATCCGGGCGGAACGTGCGGGAAGGTATTCCTTTATGGCGCGGCCCGCTTCTTCCGAAAAAAACACATAGCGTTCCTTGTCTCCCTTGCCGATCACCCGCGCGGAAAGGCAGTCATCTTCCAGTTCACTCATCGAAAGCGTAAAAAGTTCGGAAATTCGTAATCCTGCGGAATACATGGCAAGGATCAGCGCCTTGTCCCGGACAGGCCAGAGTATTCCTTCCTTTTCCGGAAGTTCCGCAAAGGCCGCCATTTCCCCCTCCCAAAGAAAAACCGGCAGGGTCTTGGGCGTTTTAAGGTTTCGTATGGCAACGGAAGGATCGTCCTTGCGTCTTTCCATCCTGATGAGCCAGCGGTAAAATCCCCGGAGGGAAGAAAGGGCGCGGTTAATGCTTACCGAAGATATTCCCTCTGCGGAAAGATCGGCGATAAAGTGTTGTACCCCGTTACAGTCCGCCGATTCAGGGCCTATGTCCCGGTTCATGCAGTATGCTTCAAAACGGGAAAGGTCTTTTCCGTAAGCGGCCAGCGTCCTTTCCGGCAAACCCCGCACTGCCTTAAGATACATGATGTACTGTTGTATTGTCGTTCTATCCGTCATTTTCTTCTTCCTCCTCCGCGCTGTGCAGGTAATCGCAGTCCGGGTTAATGCAGGATTTGTGGCTGCCGTTCCGTTTGTCATACTTCTCTACAAGAAATTGTCCGCATTGGGGACAATTCTGGGAAAGGGGTTTGTGGTGGCATAAAAAGTCACAGTCCGGGTAATTGGCGCAGCCGTAAAATTCCTTGCCCCTTCCCTTTGTTTTCCGGGCTACAACGTCGCCCCCGCATTTGGGACATTTTGCAAGCGGAACAGACCGGGTGGTCCTGCATTCGGGGAAACCGGAGCAGGCCAGAAAAAACCCAAAGCGGCCCAGTTTTTTTACCAGCGGCCTGCCGCATTTTTCACAAACATAACCGGTTGGTTCGTCAAGCGTCCCCTTGTAAGATTCCAGGGTTTTTCCGACCTCGTCTACCCTGTCCTTAAAGGGATGCCAGAATTCCCTGATCATGTCCGGCCAGCGTATATTGCTTTCCTCTACCTGGTCCAGTTTTAATTCCATGGAAGCGGTAAAATCCGTGTCCACCACATTGGGAAAATACTCGCCCAGCATATCGCTGATCATCCGGCCCAGCAGGGTTGGCACCAACTGCTTGTTGGAACGGGTTACATAGTACCGTTCAAGGAGCACGGAAATAATCGGAGCGTAGGTGGAAGGCCGGCCTATGCCTTTTTCTTCCAGGGTTTTGACTATGGAAGCGTCAGTATAACGGGGCGGCCCCTGGGTAAAGTGCTGTTCAGGATATATTTTTTCCACGTCAAGAACATCGCCTTTTTTAAGAGGCGGCATGGCGTCTCCCTTTTCTTCTTTGGAAGCAAGAAGTTTCATCACCTGTAAAAAACCCTTTTCAATGATCTTTGTACCGGCAATGCGGAAAATTCCCTCCCCTCCGCCGGAGGATTTGGGAATGGCGGCGGATATGTCAATGCTTATCGTCTTTGTTCTGGCATTCGCCATCTGGCAGGAGACAAAGCGCTCCCAAATAATCGTATAAAGGCGCAGCTGATCCCGGTCTAAGGAGTCCTTAATCGATTCCGGGGTATAGCTTACATAAGTGGGCCGTATTGCTTCATGCGCGTCCTGCGCTTTTTTCCCCACCGAATATTCTATAGGGGAAGGAGGCAGGGCCGACGGATAATGTTTGCCTATCCATTCCCGCACTTCGCCCAGAGCAAGGCCGGAGATGCGCACCGAATCGGTACGCATATAGGTGATAAGCCCAACCCGGCCCGCGCCAATGCTGACCCCTTCATATAATTGCTGGGCAACCTGCATGGTCTTTTTGCTGGTAAAGCCCAGCCTGTTGGCTGCAACCTGTTGAAGCTGGGATGTGGTAAAAGGAGGCCGGGGGCGGACTGTCTTTTCCGTCTCCCGAATCTCCGCCACCGTACAGGCGGAATTTTTAACCGCGTCAATAAGACGGCGGACTTCCGCTTCTGTTTTCAGTTCCGGTTTTTTACCCTGCCATAACACAAGCTGCGTGGTAAATATTCCGTGCCGCCCTGTCTTAAAATCCGCCTCTACGGTCCAGTATTCTTCAGGGATAAAGGCTTCCACTTCCTTTTCCCGTTCACAGATAAGCCGCAGGGCAACCGATTGAACCCGTCCGGCGGAAAGGCCGTTCTTTACTTTTTTCCACAGCAGGGGCGAAAGGTTGTAGCCTACCAGACGATCCAAAACCCGCCGGGCCTTCTGCGCGTTTACCTTTGCCTCATCAATAGCGGAAGGATTATCCACGGCGTTTTTGATCGCCTGCGGGGTAATTTCATTAAAACTGATCCGCTTAATGGTAACCTTATTGTTTTTTGCGCTGATTGAGTTCCGCAAATGCCAGGCTATGGCTTCCCCTTCCCTGTCATTATCACTTGCCAGCAGCACTTCATCCGATTTTTTTGCATCACCCTGAAGTTCCTTGAGGATTTTTGCCCTTCCCCGGACGGTGATGTACTCCGGTTCAAAATCATGATCCACGTCAACGGCCGTTCGGGATTTTGGAAGATCGATCAAATGCCCCATGGAAGCCTTAACGGTATAAGAAGGGCCCAAATATTTTTCTATTGTTTTTGCCTTGGCGGGAGATTCAACGATAACCAGCGTTTTTTTATCGGCCATGCTTTTTCCGCCGGATTTTACGGCAGTTTTTTTTACCGCCCTTTTTTTTGTTTTTACCGTTTTTACACTCATGCTTTTACTTCCATATCTTTTTATTAGGTTTGTTCAAAAACTTCGGTTCTTGAACAAACCTATCGCCTAAAGGCTCAATTCCTTTTTTAGTGAAAGCGCAAGCCATTCCTGCCCGCCCTTTTCAGGAACGGGTTCAAGACTTCCGCCGTTCCGGCTGTTCTGTTCATCCAAATCAGGCGCCATTCCCCATTCAGCCAATATTTCAGCGGCATGGGAAATAACGGGGCACCCTTCCTGGGCCAAACGCCTTGTTCCTTCGCCAAAGGGAGAAGCAAGGCCGGAGGAGCCGACAAAAAGATCACGGCCCTGATCAAGCGCAAAACGTGCCGTATGCAGCGCGCCGGAAGCCGCGGGAGCTTCCACGATAACCGTCGCCCTGGCAAGGCCGGAGATGATCCGGTTTCGCTGGGGGTAGTAATGTTTCCGCGGCCTGGTTCCCGGAACATATTCACTTAAGAGGGAACCCCCCGCTTTCAAAATACGCCGGGCCAAATCCCGGTTTGACGCGGGATACACTTCATCTACCGAGGAACCCAGCACCGCCGCCGTACAGCCGCCCCCTTCCAGACAACCCCGGTGGGCCAAAGCGTCTATTCCCAAAGCAAGGCCGGAAATTACCGTAATGCCGGCGCGGGCAAATTCCCGCCCCAGGACATAAGCCTGCATGGAAGCGGCGGCGCTGGGACGCCGCGTGCCAACCAGGGCGACGGCGGGTTTTTCCGGATTGGGAAGCGGCCCCCGGCAATAAAGAAAAAGCGGCGGATCAAATATTTCCCGTAAAAGGGGCGGATAAAAAGAAGAGTCCTTTTCTATCCGGTTTATGCTCAAAAGTTTTTCCCTATCTATACCACTCATCCATCACCTGCTGTTTAAGTTGTTCCGCCTGCATTCTAATATTCTTGTCTTTGGTAAGGCCGATAATCCGGTCATACAGAACTGCGGCCTCCTCATAATTTTCCGTCATATATCTGGCGGCTGCCAGGACAAACATCCCGTCTGTACTGCGGGTGTTTATTTCCAAATAACGCTCTAAAAGGGGAACCGCCTCCGGAGGGCGCTCCAAATCAAACACATAGAGAACCCCCAAACCGTAAAGGGCCTTGCCGTAGCGTCCGTTCAAATCAACAGCCCTTAGATACGCGGCCTCTGCAATGCGGTAATGCTCCGCCTGTTCGCCTGGGTAAAAATACTCGGCCTTGGCCAGGTTCCCTGCGGACACTCCTATAAGATAATGTATTGACTCATCATCGGGATAGTACCGGGCGGCTTGTTCAAACGCTTCCAACGCTTCTCCGTACAAAGGCTTGGGCCCGTCCATAAGCCGGGAACCCAGAATTTTCCAGTATATTCCGACTTTGGCGGCATCGGCAACGTGTTCGTCGATCTTCTTACCGTAAAGGTCAATGGCCTGCCGCAAATTTTCTATGGATTGGGGAGGAGCCCCGCTGGGGCTCAATGCGGCTATCCGGGCCGCCAAAGAATTACGGGCGGCGATCTTTTTATATACAAAGATGCCGGTAAAACCTGCAGCCAGAATGATCAAAATAACAATCGATTTAGCGAGCCCTTTCTTTGCCATACCTTACACTCCCAAAACCGGCAGAAATTTACGGTGGTGTTCCCTAAGAAGGGAAACGTCCACATGGGTATAAATCTGGGTGGTAGCCAGATCCGCATGACCGAGCAATTCCTGCACCTGTCTTAAATCCGCCCCGCCGGCCAATAATGCCGTGGCAAAACTATGCCTCAGGGTATGAAGCCGGGAACTGGTTCCGGAACGCATGGCCAGAAACCAGTAATTTTTCCACATTCCCTTGCGGGAAAGCCGTTTGCCCCCGCGGCTCAAGAAAAGAGCCTTGGGATGCTGCTGCTTTGCAAGGAGGGGCCGAACCTCTGACAGGTAACGCCGCAGCCACAATGCCGCTTCATCGCCAAAAATTGCCATTCGTTCTTTTTCTCCCTTGCCTCTTACCCGGATAATTCCTTCATTAAAAAATAAATCAGCCGTATTCAAGTGTACCGCCTCAGACACCCGGAGCCCCGCGGAATAGATCAATTCATAAAGAGCGCGGTTCCTAAGGCCTAACGGCTTTTTTATATCCGCCGCTTCCAGAAGAACCTCAATCTTTTGGCGGGAAAGCACTTCAGGAAGCCGGTAACTCAGCTTAAGTCTTTCCATCATAACTGCAGGATTATCCGTCCGCAATCCTTCATCGCACAGATGCCTGAAAAAAGACCGGAGGGCGGAAAGAGCCTTGGCAGCCGAGCGGGGGCCGATATTTTTGCGCCGTTCTTCCAGGTATGCGGTAAGAATGTGCGTATCAACATTTTTTAGCAGTACTTCCATGTCAATGCGGTTTCCGGCATCAGCGCCGGAACCTTCCGTGCTTTTGCCCTTTTTGTTCATCGCTTCCTGCTGCAGCCAGGCCAGAAAAAGCCGTATTTCCCCCCCATACGTTTCCGCCGTCAGAGGAGAACGGCGTTCCATGACAAGCAGCCGGGAGCGGTAACCGGAAAGAAAATTGTTCATTCGGCTTTTTCTTTTAATTCGGTACCGGTATCCGTTTCATCCGTCGGAAAACGGTATACTGTGGGAACGTCCAGATTTTCATCCTGATAATTCCGGTGGGCCAGATAATCAGATTTTGTCCTGGAAGACCGGTTGGTAACATTGTTCCACTCATCATAAGTTAAAACATCCCGAACTTGAACGGGATTATTTACCAATGCCGCGGAATCCATGACAAGGACTTTTTCTTTGAAGCCTGTGGCAATCACCGTTACCTGCAGCTCATCCCCCAGCTCCGCGTTCACAACCGCACCGGCTTTTATTTGAGCTTCTGGATCAGTTTTTTCAGTGATGATCTTTACCACTTCTTCAATTTCTGAAAGGGAAAGGGATTCATCGCCGGAAATATTAACCAGGACACGCTTGGCTCCCACAATGGTAATATCTTCCAACAGAGGATTTTCGACTGCCTGAAGCGCTGCTTGTTCCGCCCGCTTTTCCCCGGAAGCTGTTCCCACTCCCATGAGGGCGTCTCCCTGTTCAAACATGGTATTTTTTACATCAGCAAAATCCAGATTGATGAGTCCCGGTTTAAGTATTAAATCGGAAATACTCTGGATTCCCTGGCGGAGTATGTCATCCGCTTTGGCAAAAGTTTCTTTAATGGGAGTCTTTTTATCCACCATGGAAAGAAGCTTTTGATTTTGAATAACGATGAGGGAATCTACAGCGCCCCTGAGCTTGGCAATCCCCTCTTCTGCAAGGCGCATCTTGTAGCGGCCCTCAAAGTTAAAAGGCTTGGTAACTACCGCCACAGTCAGAGCGCCGGATTCCCGCGCCGCCTGGGCAATTACCGGAGCGGCGCCGGTACCGGTTCCGCCCCCCATGCCGGCGGCGATAAAAACCATGTCGGCGCCTTTGATTGCTTGCGCGATCTTGTCCCGGTCTTCCATGGCCGCCTTTTCACCGATTCCCGGATCACCCCCGGCGCCAAGTCCGGATGTCAGTTTTGATCCGATGTCAATCTTGATTACCGCCATGCTTTGGTTCAAAAACTGAATGTCTGTATTGGTAACAATGAATTCTATCCCTTCCAGACCACAGGCAATTGAACGGTCTACCCCATTTGATCCGCCGCCGCCAACTCCTATCACCTTGATAACAATGGAACGTGGTAAATGCACATGTTCCTTAATGACTTGACAATCCATTTTCCCCTCCCAAATCTTTATTTTTTTTTATGGAATTTTTAAAAAAATTCCCTCCGCACCCAATCAATAAAACGGCCAATGGCAGAACTATTCCCCCTGTCGGTTCTTCTGTTTCCGCCCCGTTCCTGCCCTTCCATAATTGACCGGTCATTCCCTTCCAGCACAAGGCCCACGGCGGTAGCATAGGCAGGGTTCCGGTATTCCTCCACCAGGCCGCCAACCGGCAGGGGAGACCCAAGCCGGACAGGAAGCTGAAAAATATCAGACGCCAGTTCCGCTGCCCCCAAAAGCTGGGAAGCTCCGCCGGTTAAAACCACTCCGCCTCCCAAAGGACGGGACAAGGTAAGTTTATCCAGGTTTTCCTTAACCATAAAAAAGAATTCTTCCAGCCGGGGCCGGATAATCTTTTCTATTTCCAAACGGGGTATAGACTGGGGCGGCCTTCCTCCCACGCCGGGTACAATAATATCATCTTCACCGGCATGAGCGCCTTCCCAACAGCTTCCCGCCTCCAGTTTGATCTTTTCCGCAGCTTCAAGAGATATATTTCTTATGATCGAAATATCGCTTGTTACCTGGGTTCCTCCTGCGGGAATAGTAGTGGTTGAATAGGGAGTTCCTTCCGAATAAACCAACATATCCGTTGTACCGCCGCCCATATCAATCAAGGCTGTTCCCTGTTCCTTTTCTTCTTCCGTCAGGACTGCCCGGCCTGCCGCCAGGGACTGCAGTATCAGCCCGTCAACGCGGAACCCCGCCCGGTTGACGCACTTAACAAGGTTCTGAGCGCCTGTTACAGAACACGTGATCAAATGGACTTCCGCCTCCAGTCTTACTCCCATCATATCAAGGGGATTCCGTATGCCTCTTTGCCCGTCCACGGTATAGTTTTGCGGAATCAATTCCAGAACCTGCCTGTCCATTGGAATCGCTACCGCACGGGCCGCTTTTAGCACCCGCAGTATATCTTCCGCGCTTATTTCCCTGGTTTCCCAATTCTTTCCGGTTACCGCTACCACGCCGCGGGAATTAAGCCCGTCAATGTGGCTGCCGCCAATGCCTATCCACACGCTGTGAACTTCCCGTCCGCTCATCATTTCAGCCGCTTCAATGGCAGCCACTATGGAACGAAGAGTTGCTTCTATATTGACAACAGTCCCCTTACGCAGTCCTGTAGAAGAAAATTCCGCCACGCCGGTAATTTCCAAACGTCCGTTTTCCGTCCGCTCTCCTATAACAACGCGTACTCTTGTTGTTCCAATATCCAGGCCGACTATCAAATAACCGTTAGCCAGAATGTGCCTCCTTATAAAAGAGTTGTCCAAAAACTTCAGTTTTTGAACTACTTCCTGTTAAAACTGCAAAATACGCAGTATTTTGCTTAAGGGAATCTCTAAAAACTTCAGTTTTTAGAGATTTACCGCTTAAAAACGCACGTTTCGCAGCCCAAAGGGCGAGAAACTGCAAAGGAATCTCTAAAAACAACCGGTTTTTAGAGATTCC
>JAITCP010000061.1 GCA_031283025.1 Spirochaetaceae bacterium
AAACCAGGGCAAGAATGAACACAAAAACTACCAGTGTTTGTGTTAACTTTTTCATACAAATGCCTCCAAAAAACGCTTATTTTGTCCGCATATACGGACAATCTGTGAGTTGAACTGACTCCCTACGAACGATAAATTTGCCCGGAAACCAGTTTCCTCCTACCATAATGCCATAATAAACTCCGTTTTTAGCCCTGTCAACAAGAAATTTGCACTTTCCTTCATTGACAAACACAAAGATCGGCCCCAAAATGACAATGTACAGGGAATTTTAATCGAATTGCAAATAAATTTTATTCGTATATACGGACAAAATTTTGGGAGAATGAAGAGAAAAATCATGGAGAAAAGGCGAATGAAAATACTATTCAGCATGAGGACGGCAGCCGGCTTTGCGGTAGTTTTCTTCTTTTCCTCCTGCCCGGTTCCTGAAAATAACGTTACTCAAGCGCCGGTGAACGGCATTGAAATTTTCAAAAATCAGGAGACGGAGCCGCTTGATCCAAGATCTGCGTTTGAGATTCCGGAAGGAAAGGCGGCGATCCTCTCGGCCCGGCTGCTTCCTGATGGGGTAGCGGGGGGCATACACTGGCAAAGCTCCCGGCGGGGAATTGTTGAACTTAGCAGTTTTACCGGGCCGGAAATTACGATTACCGGACAAAACGGCGGCAAAGCGCTGATAAGCCTTCTGGCCCGTAACCGTCTGAACGAAGTATACGCGCAAGCGGAATGTACCGTTATTGTGATTCCGTTTTCCTTCTTTAAATGGAATTTTGCGGAAGACGGCTGGCTGGATGTGGGGGCGCATGAGAATGTCTTTATCGGGAAAATCCGGGACACCATAGTCCGTAGCGGGGAAAATCCGGTTCTGAGGGATGATGCGCACGGCGGCCTTGTTCTGGAAGGGCCGGGGGCGATCATCATCGGTTCGGGAATGACCACGGCAACTTCTTCCGCCTTTTCCAATGATCCTGTTTATGACCAAAACGGCGAATTTGATTTTTTTGGCGGGCCTGCTTACGAGTATCTTGAAGGGCAGGGGAACCTGAAAAAAACTCCCTGGCCCCTGTGGAACAACCGCGTCAAAATTTCCGTTGATTATGAAATGATCGGCGGAAGCGCTCCTTTGCGGATTCAGGTAAACAACAACACCCTGCAACGTGACGCTGCCTCCGCCATAGACAACTGGCTTGTTGCGGAACTTGGCCCCGCTTCCCCGCCATCCGGTACTCTTTCCGGCATTTTCCGTGGAAACGGCACGGCGCAGTTTGATCCGCTTTTTGACTTCGCAAAAAAAGCCGCCATTAATGGCTCTGATGATGAGGGAAAACTTAAAATGGTTTTGTCCCATTCATTCGTCTCTTTGGCCCTGCCGGACGGAAAAGTGTTGATCCGCGGCATACGGATAGAAAGCGCCGATTAGGAGAGGTGGTGATGAAAAAAAAGCCGGGCGTCCTGCTTATTTCGTTGTGGGTGTTTCTTGCCGGATGCCCTGTGCTTGACCCTGAGGAAGCAGTAAAAACGCTATGCGTTATGCAGTCCGTTCCGGGAAAGGCCGACCGGGAAATATGGACGCTTGATCTTGATCCCGGCGAAGAAGCGCGGGTTATCATCATGGATCCGGATACAGGCGGGTATCCACCCGCTTCCGTTCATGTTAGTTCGGCTTCTGTCAGCGCCCGGCAGGGTAACGGCGATTATCTTATTACCGGAATCAACCCCGGCGGTATGGGAATAATCCGGTTTAGCGCCTGGGGAAAAACCGGTGAACTGCGGGTCTTTGTCCGCAACTGGGCACAGGACGAAGTGTACCGCCACAGCCTGTATGCGGATATGACTAATTATCCCTATGATGAAAATGTTTCCTATAAAGAAAAGTATTATAATATTTACGGCGAATATGCCGCTCCCAGGCCAAAACCCTATACGGGAAGTGATTTGGCGGTCTACCGCCTGATTACTGACAGCGGTTTTCATTACGAAGCCCCGGACGGGCTTTCCCGCCGCATAACCAATCAATATCCTGACATGGTACACTCTGATTCGCCGCGGGAAGTAGCAGGCTGGCGGGAAGTTCACCCTGTGCCCCATATTGTCATGGCAAAGGACACTGACTACTTTGCGGAAAAAAACATCTTTGCCCTTAACAAGGAAGTTTTTAAGTTTATCATACATTTTGAAAACGACGGCGATATGGTTGGCGGTTACGCCGACAGGCAGCGGCTGGAACTTAAAACCATGGACGAAACCACTCCGCCCAACGCGGCAAATAACAATGACAGGATGTACAGTAACGGCGGCGGCGACACCTTTACCCACCGCTGGAAATTCCGCCTGCCTGCTGATCTGCGGGTCTCCGGCGAATATACCCACATTCACCAGATAAAGCCGGAAGGCGGCGATTCGGGCAACCCCACTTTTACCCTTACCGCCCGCAAACTGCGCACAGGCAGGGAAGTAATGCAGCTTATCTACCGGGGGCCGATACGGGACAACGGCGATCCTTCCGTAAACTGGTATCCATGCCAGGTTGACCTTGCCCCATTCAAGGGTGAGTGGATATATGCGGAAGAAACCATTACCTACGATAATCCCGGAACCTACAGAATACGGCTGGTTCGTATCCGTGATCTTAAAGTCCTCTTGGAGTACATCTATTCGCCTGAACACTATGAGGAGGTTGATCCCTTTGTAATGTTCAGAAAGGGAAATTCATATATCCGCCCAAAATTCGGTTTTTACCGGCGGATTCTGCACATGACCTCCTTTGGACTTCCCAATATGGATGATCCGGTAACAGAATTCCGGGCGGAAAATAACGAGGTTGTTGTGCTGTATGCAGACATCGAAATGGATAAATTGAAACGATGACAAATGAAGGAGCAATGTACATGAAGAAGATTTTTACCTTTTTACTAATTACTTTTTTTCTGGTTACGCCGATCGGAACACTGTACGCCGAACTTTCCATTGGCGCAGTTGTGGATATGGAAATTATCCCCTTTCAATATATCCTGAATGAAGATGCTAACGAAGTAAGGATGCCCGGCGCGCCGGATCAGGAAGATGCGATAATGGGCGCCGGAGCGGGACGCTACGGTTCAGGCCAGGGGCCCCGTGTGCGGCTTGATGTACGCGCCTCCCAGGACGATGTGATCGGAATGCGCGCCCGCATCCAGGCCCGTACAGACGGCATAGGCATAGAGGATTATCTGCAGGCGTGGTGGAAACCCCTCCCCTGGCTCCGTTTTGATGCGGGACGTTTTCTGGATGACAGGCTTAGGGGGCGGATCAACGATCTGGATGAACGGGGAAACGCCAACAATGTGCGTATGTACGATGGGGATGCAATTTTTACCCGGTTCAAAACGCACCGGTCATTCGGGCAGGGCGGCTTTATGATAAGCACCACTCTCCCGGAAAATCTTTTCATTGGAGCGATGATCTACGATCTTTCGCCGTTTAGCGCTTCATCTTCAAGCACAACTGCCGCGGCTCTGTTTGACGCCCATCCCGATTATGTCTCTGACAACGCAAATGCTTTCCGGCGTATTCAGGCGGCTGTCGGCTACACAGTAGAAAACATCGGCCTTTTCCGTGTACAGTACGTAGGGGCAAAACCAATGGTAGAGATTACCAGAGTAAGCGATGAATTCTTTGATGATAACGAGCAGATTTTTTATTCGTATATGTTCGATACCTTCGCCATTACCGCCCCCAGAATTGAAGCGGCCTTTGCTTTTACCGGAATTTCCGGACTTACCATAGACATTGGAGGCAAGTTTCCCCTTCCCTTTAAGGATTGGGACAAGGGGCCGGACAATATTTTTGAAAAGGAAGATGAAGCCCTGCTGGATGCAATTTACAAATACTACAAAAAAGGAGTTATCTGGCAGGCGCCGTATCAGGCATCGCTGGGCCTGCAGTTTACGCCAAACGGTCTTGACGCGCTGGAAATTGCAGGACGGGTAGATGCCAAATTCCTTGGTTACATGAAAGGACATGCGGAAGAAATTTACTTTGCTCCTGAAATAAACATCCACTTGTGGCCTTCCTGGGATTTTTCGGGTTGCCGTTTTATCCTTGACGTTGGGTTTGAATATATCGGAGCAACATACAACAAGAACGAGGAACTTGTCGGCAAGGGCAGCCCGGCTGCCTTGAACGGCGGTTACCGGCTTGGAGCGGGCTTTTCTGTTCAGAAAAATTTTACTAAAAGCAGCCTTGTCAAAGGCGGAGTTGCCTGTAAATTTCCGGGAACGGTAAACGGAATAAAGGAAAAGATGGTAATAACTGTTCCCCTGTATCTGGAATATACGTTCTAGGGGAGGGCAAAAATGTACCGGAAATTCATTATAACGCTGGCCTTGCTTGCGGTGCTTTTTACCGGGTGCAGCCTGGAACCCGGCAGCGATACTCAGGAAGAATTGAACGGGATTGTATTGTACTCAGGCAGAGAAATCCTTAACGGCAAAAAGTGGGAAATCGTTACAAACCGCGTACAGCAGCTTAGGGCGGTAAGCCCTTCCGGTCATCAAATTAAATGGTCCAGCAATAACCCCAGCGCGGTAGAGGTAACCCAAACCGGGCTTATTCGTTCGGGAAGAACTCCCAACAAGGAAGCGATCATTACCGTTACGTCATTACAGAACCCTTCCGTTAACGCTCAAGTAACGTTCAGAACCAAGGGGCTGCGTTAGCGCAAAAGGAGGCGTTGCAATGAAAAGAATATTTTCCATACTGCCGGTTGTTTTCTTTGCCCTTTCCGGCTGCCCCGCCTTTGAACCTTTGTCGCAGCCTGACAGCATCACTGTTTTTGTAAACGGAGCGGAGCAGAGTGCCGTAACGGTAGAGGAGGGGCAGTCCGTAACCCTGCGGGTAGAAGTCAGTCCTTCCATGGAAAATGTTTCTATTGTATGGGAAATAAATAACCGGAACGCCGCAATTATAAGTTCAGGCGAGGGCGCGGAATGTGTCATAAGGGGAATAAATGCGGGAACTGCCGGAACCGCTGCCGCCGAAATAACCGTAAAAGCATGGCGGACATCCGGTAATTCCGCGGCAGAAAAAAGTATTCCCGTTATCATAAAAAGTGCCGCTGTAACCGACATTATCTTTTACGAACCGCAGAGCATCTTTGCGGGTGAAGAACTGGCCTTAAGCGCTTCTCTTGTTCCCGCATGGGCAGCCAGTCTTGATATAATGTGGTCTGACCCCGTAAACCTGACACTGGCGGGTGGAAAGATAACCGGCGGCAGCGCCGGTGCAGCGACAATCACGTCAGCGGTGGGCGGAATGACAAAAACGTTCGCTATAACAGTTAAAGCCGTTCCCACATTAAGCGGCCTTGCCATTAAGAACGAAGCTGGAACTGATGTCTCAAACGGCTCCATACAAATCGGCCTTTACGAAGAAATAGCCCTTAGCGCGGTAACAACACCGGCAAGCGATACTTTCTTTACCTGGGAATCTGACAATCCCGACGCGGTGTCGGTAAAAAACGGCGTTATCAAGGGATTAAGGCCCGGTCAGGCGGTAATCAGCGCTGGAGCGGGCGGCTTTACCGGAACAAAGCAAGTAACCGTTACGGTAAAAAATCCCGTTACCGGCATCATCGTCAAGTATGACAATGACTCTGTTACAACAAGTTTACCGGTTTCCGACGTAATCTGGTTTGCTCCGAATGATCAGGTAAAACTCAAGGTTGAAACTTCAGGCGGCGCTCCCGCCCAAATCAACTGGCCGGTAAACAACGAATTTACGCTGACACCCTCCAACAGTGGGGCGAATTGTACCATCGCGTATAAAGATACCGGAACCCCGCTGCACTTTGACGACCCGCCCATTGAACTGAGCGTAACGGCAAAAAATCCCGATAACGATACGGAGGTAAGCGCCGTCATTCTGGTAAAAAAACTCGACAACCAGCCCTTATGGGCATGGGATCGTGCCCGCGATGCGGACAGTAATACAACCAATGTCAATTTTCCGTCTTCAGGCAGCGGCCCAACTCCCTATAAACTGAGTGGGCGCGGTGAAAAGAACACTATACCGGTTGCGGCGTGGGGGAATGTTATTCCCAATACTCAATACGGACTAAAGCTCAATTCATCCAATAATTATTCAGGAAAAAATCCTGACCCAATAAGCGCTCCCGGCAACAGTACCAGGATTGCGATTGGTATCGAAGAAAGAGATGGTACTGCGGAAGGGAAAATGGTTGACGGGGTTTTTAATTTTCTTAATGCCTTTTGCGAAAAACAGGGAGATGCCTATGTCCTTAAACCGGAGGCGCAAGGTAAAATGATCCGTATTTCGGTTGACTATGAAATTATCTGGACCGCCGGCGCGGGACGCGATATGTGGATAATGCTGAACAACAATAACGCAAATGCCGCCCAATCCCCAATGCGTACCGATTCCCAAATTCTTATTGAACCCCTCACAGCGGCGCGGGGAACCAGGGCAACAGCCGTTACCTACGTTGACGTGTGGGATATGGTTGACCGCAAATTCAAAGGAATTGAAACACTGGAAAATTCTTTTATCTGCATTATCGCCCTAAGCAACGGCGGCAGCATTTACGTTTCAGGCGTTAGGATAGAAATAGAGGAGTAAGCCGGAATAGTACCCGGAAACAAGCCTTCCGCTATTTTTAATAGGAAGTTGTTCAGAAACTGAAGTTTCTAAACAACTCTATTGTATTACTCCCCGGAAAAAGTGTATAACCATACCATGATTGCAGGGATTATAGGGGCTACAGGTTATGCCGGAGCGGAGCTTGTCCGGCTTTTGCAGGCCCATCCGGAAGTTACCGGCCTTGTCTTGGCATCGGTGAGCCATGAAGGTGAAGACATTAGCTCCATATACCCCAATTTTCTTGAGGCGCGCTTTGCTAAGACCTCCGGTATACTTATCGCCCCGGACGAGCTTGTTTCCAAAGCGGACATGGTATTCGGGGCCCTGCCAGCCGGGGCCGGGGAAGCCTATGCAAAAACCTGCATGGAGCGGGGAATTTCCTACATCGACCTTTCTGCGGATTTCCGCTTTGACGATGACGAGGAGAGCTACCGCTCATGGTACGGAAAATCCTGGCTGTATCCTGAACTACGCCGCCGCTGCGTCTACGGCCTGCCGGAATTGAACCGGAGCCGGATCAGTGAACTGGCCGCATCCGGCCCGGTGATCATCGGCAATCCCGGCTGTTACCCTACCGCGGTAAGCCTTGCCTGCTATCCCGCTGTAGCCGGATCAAACCGGAACAGCGGCACAGGAAGCCCCGCCGGCGGCTTGCAGTTAAAGGCCGGAACGATCATTGCGGATGCCATATCCGGCGTTACCGGAGCAGGCCGCGATCCGGGAAGGGCTTATCACTTTCCCGAATGTTCCGATTCGGTAAGCCCCTACAAAGTCGGTTCCCACCGCCATACGCCGGAGATAAACCGTACCATAGCAAAAATGGCGGGGCATCCCATTCACCTGGTATTCACTCCCCATCTGGGGCCCTTAAACAGGGGCATACTCGCCACGGTGTATTTCCCCCTGGAAGCCGCCGCCCGGGAAAGTAACGCACAGAAAACAGGCACGCCGACAAGTAACGTGCCGGACATTACCTGCTGTCCCGCCCGGACGAAAGAAGTCTCTGAAAAGGAAACCGCCGTCCGGGAGCAGTACGCTTTGTTCTACAAAGACGAACCCTTTGTCCGCCTTCTCCCCGAAGGTTTGACCGCCGCCACCAACCGGGTACGGCAGTCAAACTACTGCGATATATCGGTTCACCTGGATCACTCAGGCTCTGTACTGGTTGTTGAGTCGGCCATTGACAACATGGTAAAAGGCGCGGCGGGCCAGGCGGTGCAGAATATGAACATCATTTGCGGCTTTAACGAAACGGCGGGGCTTACTGCCCTGCCTGCGTTGTTTTAAAGAAAGTAAATCTCTAAAAACTTCAGTTTTTAGAGATTTACCGCTTAAAAACGCACGTTTCGCAGCCCAAAGGGCGAGAAACTGCAAAGGAACCTCTAAAAACAACCGGTTTTTAGAGGTTCCCGAAAGTCATTAAAGGGATAAATATGTTTGCCCTAAATCTTTCCGTTTTGTTTTTACAATTGACGGACAATGCCATTTTTTTTCATCGAAAATATCCTGGATGGTTAACAACTGAATTCTTGGATATTTTTCCCCCTGATATTCATAATATCCCGCTTCATCGGCTTCTTTTATCATCGCTTTTGTCGGAACTTGCAATGAAATAAAACCTGCCATTTCTACATCGTCTTCACGTTCCAAAACACCCCGCAGGTCCCGTATATCGCCAGGCTTAATATTTCCTCCCTTTACTGATAAAACCATACTGCATAGTTTCCCATTTACTTCAAAGTAAATTTTTCCGTCAATACCTCTGTCTCCTGTTTTTTTGTTTGAACAAAACCCGCCTGTTTTTTCAATTGCCCAGTGTTGAAATTGGAAAGGGTCTTGTTCAAATAAATATTGAGCCTGTTCGGTTGACTGCGG
>JAITCP010000006.1 GCA_031283025.1 Spirochaetaceae bacterium
TTTTCTCATGTTGTTTTAATTCTTTGGTCTTTAATAGTTATCTTTCCCCTTTGGGTGATGATTGTTAATTCTTTCAAAGACCGCTTGTCCATTTATCAAAACCCCTTTGGGCTTCCCCAGAAATGGAATTTTTCCAACTATGGGGAAATTCTTGGCAGCGGCGCTTTCCTGGGTTATTTCCGTAACAGCTTCGTTGTTGTAGTCTTGTCTCTTGCAGTTCTCCTCGTAGTTGGTTCCCTTGCGGCCTATGCCCTGTCTAGTTGGCGGAGCAGGATTTCACGGGTTATATACTTTTTCTGTATTGCCGGAATGATGCTTCCCATAAAAATTGCTTCAATCAGAATTCTGGAATTGATTCGCGCTCTGGGTCTGCTTAATACCATTTGGGCGCTTGTCCCCATTTATGTCGCCATGGGCATACCGGTAGCGATTTTTGTATTAACCGAATTTATCCGCCAAATTCCCCGTGAACTTATAGAAGCGGGAACCATAGACGGCGCAGGCCGTTTTGTAATTCTGATCCGTATCATAACGCCTCTGATGCGGCCCGCTCTTGCCACCGTGGCAATTTATAATCTGGTTCCTTTTTGGAACGATCTTTGGTTTCCCCTGATCTTCATCACCGATGACAGGTCAAAAACGCTTCTTTTGGGGGTAACCCGGCTGTTTGGCCAGTATCAAACCGATTGGTCAAAAGTTTTGGCCGTTCTTACCCTTTCCGCTATTCCGGTAATCATGCTGTACCTTTTAATGAGCAAGCAGTTTATCAAAGGGCTTACCGCCGGGGCCGTTAAAGGTTAGGGCTCCGTAGCTGCGTTGTAATTGTTGGAAAAATTTTCCAACCTTGCCAGCAGCTTCTCCAGCGCTTTCCCGTCCAGCATATTGGCAGCGTACTGTTTTGCCAGCAGGGGAGGGGGCAGGAGGTAATCGTATTTATCCGTATAGGGGGTTTCTTCCATGCGGATTAGGCCGGTGAGCGTGCCGAGCGCCCGGCGGCACGCTTCAATGAGAACAGGACGGAATTCCTCCAGGGGGAGTTTTGTGGCAATGCGGAAGTACAGTTCCGCTTCTTCCTCAAGATTAACGATTTTAAGTTGTTTTTTATTTTCTTCATTCCCAAGAACTGCGGCGATAGTCCTCATTCCGGCGCTTCCCGTCCAGGGAAAGAGTAACACGACATCCGTTTCGGTATCGGTTCTGCTATTCGTTCCGATATCTGTTCCAAAATTTGCTTCAGGATTTGTTTCCGCGTCCGTTACCGTATCTTCTTTGCAGGAGATCAACGGATTATCTCCGATTTCCGGAATTCGGGCGGCGTTGCGCCCGTTTTCCAGGGCTCTTCGTGCCGGAGCGCTGAGGTACGCGTATTCCGCCGTGCCGCCCGGCTCTGTCAAAATGCGCTTTATGGTTTCCGCGATACGCGGGTGCGTTCCTCCGCCCCTGCCGCGCCAAAGCCGTTCGCCGCCTTCGTCCCCGGTTTCGGCTACCCAGATTTCCCGCCTTCCCGGATCGATGCTTTTTACCGTCCATCGCCGCCCCCCCACGGCAAGCACGGAGAGGGGATCGGGGGCAAAGTTGACCGTGCCTATTTCCCGCCCGTCAAGCATAACCCGGAATGTTTCATCCCCGGGAAAAACCGGGTAAAAACTGTGGCGGTTGACAATACGCTCCCCCTCAAGCCCCAGGATAAGCGTTCCTTCATCAGTGGTTCCTATGCAGCCGCAATCCGTAAGATGAGCGGTAAGCGTGAAAAAATCTTCTGGGGAAATGTTCTTGAATGGGGGGAGCGCAAGAACACGCAGGGCCAGGGCGGCAGGGCTGTGTTCACCCAGTGAAGCGAGTATGCTGAATGTCTGATGGATAAGGAGGCTGAAGGGAAGGGGCTTTTCTTCCGGCGGCTCTATCCATTTTTCTTCCAGATAGAGTTGAATCACCGCCATGGTTCGCAGAAGTTCCCAGGGAACGCATAGTGCGGCGGTGAATGTTGTAGCGCGTGTTTCGGCGCGTGTTGAAGCGTGTGTTTCGGTACGTGCAGCAGGGCTCCCTTCCGCCGCCGGAGGGCCGGTTACGCTAAAGTACATTTCCGCCCTGCCGCTCCGCCGCCCCGAACGGCCCAGCCGCTGCACAAAGGCCGACACCGACCACGGCGGCCCCAGTTGGATAATCCGGTCCAAATCGCCTATGTCGATTCCCAGTTCCAATGTGGCGGTGGCGCAGATCGCTTTTGGGCCTTCACCCGATTTAAGCTGTTCCTCCGCCTCGTCCCGGAGCAGGGCGGAAACGCTCCCATGATGTATCTGAAAAAAACACGGCGCTCCCGGAGTGTGAGAGAGGTTATTGAGGGATGCGGCACATTCTTCCGCTTCCAGCCGGCTGTTGGTAAAGATGATAACCCGCTTGTTCCGGCACTGGCCGTAGAGGGAACGGTAAAACGCTTCCCCCTTGTCCTTGCCCGCCGGTATGTCGTGGTAATCCAGGGCCAGGCTGAGTTCCTTGCCGGAATCGCCGCCGCCTGCAAGTGCGGTTGAAAGGTTTGTCCCCTGGGACAGCCAGCGCCGCCCTCCGTCGTAATCCCCCAGCGTTGCCGAAAGGCCGATTCGCCGGATGGATGGAACCGGCGCACTCTCCTTTACAGTCGCCTGTGTACGCTCCGTTACAGCTTTTTCAATGCGGGCAAGCTGGCAGATAAGCTGGGAACCGCGGTCGCTGCCCATAAAGACGTGAACTTCGTCAATCACGGTAAAAAGAAGCTCCTTAAAGATACGCCCCAATTCCCGCGGACGGCGGAGGAGCAGGGCTTCCAGTGATTCCGGGGTGATAAGCAGCACCCCCCAGGGCTCCTCCAGAAAACGGCTTTTGCTGTTTACGTCCACATCCCCGTGCCAGCGCGTAACCGGTATTGCCGTTTCTTCAGAATCCCTGCCCGCCCGGAGGAGCCGTCCCAGCCGCTGCGCCTGATCGTTGATCAGCGCCTTGAGGGGGCTGACGTACAAAACAAGCGGCTTCCCCCCCGAACGGAAAATTGTTTCCAGCACGGAAAGAACCGGAAAGAACGCCGCCTCCGTTTTGCCGGAAGCAGTCCCCGCTGCAATAAGCAGATGATCCTTGCCGTCAAAGATTTCATTTGCCGCCTCTTCCTGTATGCTGTGCAGGGCGCTCCACTTTTCCCGGTAGATGTATTCGCGGATAAACGGGGCAAATCGTTCATATGCGGAGGGCTTATTCATGGGCATATATTGACGGGCTGGATGCCGGACGGCGGGGGAAGAAGCCTTTAGTCATCTTCATGGTATAAGTCCGTCCAGACAGGTTAATAATTCGTTCAGGCTATTATTGCGATTACGAACCGCAATATAAAGATTATTATAATCCAAAACATATACCGTCCGCTCAACTTCCCATTTCTTCTTTTTATAATCTTTCCCAACACTTTGATATATTTTTTTTAGGGTCAGAGAAGGATGATCTATAGTTTCAGTTGATGAAGCAGCTATATCAAATCCGACTATTGCATTGACGCGGGAAATAGTTAATGATTCATCTATAAGAGGATAATGATTTTCTTCCGCCAAAAACCATGATTCGATTTCATGAACAGCGAGGATAATATTCACCGGAAGAACCAAGGTGCTTGGCAAGCCTTTCAACATCAAAGTTTGCAGCCTTTTAATATCTGATAAAGGGTAAACGTCACGAATGCCAATGATATGTGAGAATGATTCTTTTTTTAACTGGTCAAATTGCTCTATTATATCCGATTTAACAGTGGAATTTTCCCCGCCCCCGTGACAATCGTAAATTCTGAACAAATAGTCTGTAGAAGATATTATATTTACAGAGCGGATTGTGCGAATCCGTCGTGAACCTTCTCTGCCTGAAAATTGCAGTTCTTCAACGTCAACTTTGGAATGACCAAAAATATTTCTTACCAATTCATCGGCAAAAACCTGTTCTGTCTGACCTTCGACAAAAACCGCAACTTTTTTCATGTTTTTTTCCATTTGGAACTAATATAATCAGTCGCCAAAAAATCAAAATTATTTAATCCCATATATTGGAATTCATCAAATTTTTCTTTACTGTTCCGGCAGTTAAAGACCCGGCATTTGCCTCCCGAACGTTGAATAACCTGCCAATACTCAAGCGGGACATTGTTCATAACAAAACGATCATTGGTTGACATAATCAGTTGTATGTTTTTATTTTTTTCCGCTAATTCTATAAGCAGTTTGATAAGTTTTGATGATCGTTCAAAGTCAAGCCCTTCACCGATGTCGTCTATAAGAATAGTTACCGGTATTTTCATCATGGCATAATAAATAAGATGAATTATAATAGACATGGCACGAAACATTCCTTGTGATATTTCTTTTTGCAGGATAAGGCCTTTTATATCCTTTTCAGTGATAAAAAGAGTATAATCTTCTGAACGAACATTTCTGTCAAGATAAAGCCAGCGTTCGGCGTCTATATCCGATAACTTATATCCTATTTTACGCATTGATGATAAGATTGCTTTCTTGTATTTTTTATCAAATTCAAAATTTCCAACAACAAAAACTTCGACAGGAATATCGGAATCCCCTCCAAGAGATGCATTTTTCCCTTCCAGCCGTTTTCCGTATTCTTGATTCATTGTGGACCCAAAGGAATAAAAATGCAGATTATTGGCCCATTCGTGAATTTTTTCCAAATAAGGATATTGTATCTTGTCTCTGCGTGATATTGCCAATTTATTTTCCGGTGATTGAAATTCAATATCTCCAATCTGCGCCGTGTAGATTTTTCCTTTTCCTGACTCATCGCGTGATAATAATGTTTTATTATTACAGATGAGTTTTTCAGAACTTACCTTTTTTTCTTCAATTTTCAAAAAATAATGATAATTTTCAGATTCATCAGAAAATTCTACGGTATAACTTGCGTTACTTTTGAATCCCTTATCCAGGATCAATACACTTAACCAATTTATTGCATCTATTGTACGTGATTTTCCCGTTGCATTTTTTGCCGTAAAGAGATTAATTTTTTCAAGCGTAAAATCTTTTATAACCCAATACTTTTCAGTATTTTGAATCTCAGAGTATTCAAAACTTTTTAATATCATTCTATTCCTCCGCCTCCGTCAATCTGAAATTATCGTTTTTAACCGCAGATAGCACGGATAAGAACGGATTGCACGGATAATAATACTTGATAAAATATCCGCGTGAATCTGTCTTTATCCGTGTGAATTCGTGGTCCCATTTGCATTAACCTTCCATATCCCCTATCCCCTATCCCCTACACCCTAAAGTTTGCGTATACTTCTTCCGGGCTTGCCGCTTTTACCCGCCGGTCTTCCCGGCGCAGAAGATCGTAGAAGTCCTCGTCCGGTTCGTCCTTGAGGATGTTGAGGAGCCCCAGGTAGTCGCGGGTGATTTCACGAGGGGTTATAAATTCCGCCGCGCCGGGGGAGGACAGTGCCAGTTCCAGAAAGGCGGTCATTTCTTCTTGCCCGATCCAGGGTTCGTAACCGTAATGGAGGGCGTGAATTTCCGTAAGGCGTTCCAGCAGTATAAACACTTCTTCATTGGAAAGCGGAGAAAGGCGGAGCACCGGGCTTCCTGAATCCACATGGCCGGAACGGGCAAAGCGGCTTTCTTCAAGCCGGCTTCTCAGGGCGGGATAGCCGGCCAGACCCCGGCGCTCGTCTTCCAGAAACTGCGGAGTTCCCCCCATATAAAAGCCCAGCCAGCCGGCCTTGCCTTGCATAACATCGTTAAAAATGGAAAGGAGTTTTTCATAGTTGTTTTCCCGTGAACGGCGGTTGGCGATTTTGTAGAGGTTTACTCCTTCGTCAATAAAAACCAAAAGCCCCCGGTAACCGATGCGGACGCAGAAGGCGGCAAAAAGTTTAACGTAATCGTACCAGGAGTCATCGGTAACGATTTCTCCCACCGGAAGGAGCCGCTTTGCTTCTGTCCGGGTGGCGTATTCCCCGCGAATCCACCGGAGGGCGGCGGCCTTTTTTTCATCATC
>JAITCP010000109.1 GCA_031283025.1 Spirochaetaceae bacterium
CCGGGAATAGCGGCGCTGGTTGTTTTCTTTCCACAGTTAAATCATCTGGGCCTGAACATTCTGGTGATTCTGTTTAGTTCCGTGGGGGCTGTGGAATTTGCCCTTATGCTTAAAGCCAAGGGGTTCCCCGTATATCCGGTGGAAGCGGCAATACTCGGTTCCCTGTATCCCTTAACCGCCACTTTTATTGTCAGCTTTGATACCAACAATGAAATAACACAGTATCTTTTTATACTTGGCGCTTCATGGGTTTTGATCTCTGAAATATTTTATCACAAATCCAGGGCGGATTTTTCACTGGTCGTGAACCGGCTTTCCGCGGCATTTTCCGTGATGATCTATCCGGGCCTTCTTCTTGGTTGGATTATCACCATGTCTACGCTTGCCCATTCAACCTGTGTGATCATGGCCTTTTTCCTTACCGTCATGGCTAACGATTCTTTGGCCTGGGTAACGGGAATGCTCTTTGGCAAAAACAACAAGGGGATTTTTTCCGTGAGCCCCAATAAAAGCATTGCCGGATATGCAGGCGGTATGGCCGCTTCCATAGCCGTATGTTGTATCTTTGCTTATGCGTTTCCTGAATCTTTTATACCTGATCAAATTGCAAAACTGCCTTCCGCTGTATTATTGGGATTTTTTTCCGGCATAGCGGTAATTTTGGGTGATCTGGCGGAATCTGCAATAAAGCGGGGCAGCGGCTTTAAGGATTCAGGCTTTATCGTTCCGGGAAGGGGGGGGGCATTGGATTCCACCGATTCCATAGCGTTAACAGCGCCGCTCTTTTACGTGCTGTACCGGTTCTTTTTTTAGAACAAGTTTTTTTGCAAGGAGTTGATGTAAATGACCGGTTTAAAAATAATCTTAGGGTTAATAGGCCTTGGAATAGTAGTTTTTGTTCACGAGCTGGGCCATTTTATAGCGGCCCGCCTGGCCGGCATAGATGTGGAAGCTTTTTCCATAGGCTGGGGCAAACCTATTCTAAAAAAGAAGATCGGAACCGTTGAATACCGGCTGGGTCTTTTCCCCCTGGGGGGCTACTGCAAAATGAGGGGAGAGAGTGATTACAAGGTAATTTGGGACAACAAAAAAAACGGCATTGAACCGGAGCCGGGCACCTTTTTTGCCGCCAAACCATGGAAACGGATAATCGCCGCCTTTGCGGGGCCTCTTTTTAATTTTTTCTTTGCGATTTTAGCGTTATCGGTTATTTGGGGAAGGGGCAAAGAAGTAGAAACGCTGGAAAACCGGATTGTGCTTGTGGCCGACATAGACGGGCAGAGCTACCCTTCCGACAAAAGCGGCCTGTTGACCGGAGACAGGATCATAACAATCAACGGAAAGCAAATCAACAATTACCGGGATATGCAGGAAAACATTGCTCTTAACCCCGATAAAGACCTTTCCCTTACCGTGCTGCGGGATAGCCGGCAGCATGATCTAGCCATCCGCCCCACACTGGATAAAAGCGGGGCCGGCAAAATCGGCGTTTATCCTTGGGTAACGCCGACGGTTCAGGCAGTCCGAGCCGGCAGCCCGGCGGAAAAGGCCCTCCTACAGCCGGGGGATCGCATCCTGGGGATACAACAACAAACACCTGTTGGCGGCAGCGATGAAGCTGCATCTCAGGAAACGCTTCTTGGCGACAGCGATGACTTTACATCTCAAGAAATGCTTCTTGGTGATAGCGATGAAGTTGCATCTCAGGAAGCGCTTCTTGGTGGCAGCGATGAAGCTACATCTCAGGAAACGCTTCTTGGTGATAGCGATGACTTTACATCTCAAGAAACGCTTGCCGGTGAAGAAATTGCCTATGAGGAATTGCCCTATACGGTAGCTTTTTTGCGTATATTCAAGGACAAGCAGCCGGAGAATTTTTCCCTGATTTTTGAACGGGAAGGAATAACACAAACGGCGGAATTCCGGAACATAACGTTTATTTCGGGCCAGCCTGATCTGGGAATAGAATATCCCTCCGTCCGTTTTAAGACTCCCGCCCTTTCCTTCCCCGCCGCCGTGGCAGCCGGATGCAGGGAGGCGGTAAAAACCTTTGCCATTTCCGCAAAGAGCCTTGGGCTTCTTTTCAAAAAAAACATCGATCACATCCAGGCGGTTTCCGGCCCTGCCCGGATTACCTATATGCTGGGGAATTATGCCGTCGACGGCTTTGCGAAGGATGCCGCTACCGGTTTTGTTTATGCCCTTAATTTTCTCGCCCTTATTTCCATTGCCCTGTGCCTGATGAACCTCCTGCCCCTCCCCATCCTTGACGGCGGCATGATCATCCTCTATTTAGTGGAAATGATTAAACGGGGGCCCATCCATCCAAAGGCTGTGTCTGTCTTTCAGACTGCGGGAATGGTGATAATATTCGGCCTTATGATTTTTGCGGCTTTTAGCGACGTTCTTTTCTTTATCGGACGATAACATATTGACAGGAGGAATGGAAAATGCAGCACAAAATACCTTGTTACTGCGACAATACTTTTATAGTAGACGTACCGGAAGAAATCAATCTGGATACTGACCCTCAATATGTAGAAGACATTCTGGCGGGAAATTTTATGAATTTCACCTGTACAAGCTGCGGCAAACGGCACAAGCCGGAATTTCCCCTTACCGTCAAATGGCAGGGCAAAGGCCTTACCCTGGAAGTGCTCCCCGAACTTGACCGCGGAGAATTTTACCGCCGTAAAGAGGATAAAAGCAAAAACTCCCGGGAAACGGTGATCTCTTACCCTGAACTGGCTGAACGGATCGCCATGGTCAAGGAAGGGCTTACCGTGGAAGCGGTAGAATCGATCAAGTATTATCTTTATGTAAAAGCCGACGAAAGCTACCCGGAAGAAAACCTAATCGTCTGGTACCATAGCAAAACAGAAAACGGCCTGGAATTCCACATCCACGGCATTAAAAAAAATGAAGTTGCCGTAATGCGCATCCCCCACGCTCTCTATGAAAAAACTCTTACCGATTTTAAGGCAACCCCAAAGGCGGACCCTTTTCCTTCCTTGCGGGTTAAAAGTTACTGCTCCATCCAGAACATACTCCGCCCCGATGAGTTAAAATAACTCCAATTTTTTCTCACGGAGATTTTACTCGATTTTTTTCTCACGGAGTACGTTCTTTGCGTGAAATTAAA
Organism: Spirochaetaceae bacterium; assembly: GCA_031283025.1. Classification (GTDB taxonomy): domain Bacteria; phylum Spirochaetota; class Spirochaetia; order Treponematales; family Breznakiellaceae; genus WRIV01. Next base: position 3,143 of record JAITCP010000109.1, read on the forward strand.
CGGAATTTTCCGCCGCGGAAACTACGTTAAGCAGAAGCATGGCGATGGTCATGGGGCCTACGCCGCCGGGTACGGGGGTAATGTATGACGCTTTCTCCGCCACTGTGTCAAAGTCCGCATCCCCTTTAAGGCGGAAACCTTTTTTAGCGGATGTATCGGGAACGCGGTTTACTCCCACATCAATGACTGCCGCCCCTTCCTTAACCATGTCCGCGGTAATCAGGCCCGGCTTTCCTGCGGCTGCAATTAGTATGTCCGCCTGACGGGTGTATAATCCCAGGTCTCCGCTCCCCGTATGGCAAACCGTAACGGTGGCGTTTATCTCTTTGCGGACAAGAAGATTCGCCAGGGGCCGGCCCACAATGTTGGAACGCCCCACCACCACCGCATGGGCGCCTGCTGTGGGGATGCGCATTTCTTCAAGCAATGCCAGTACGCCGTTGGGAGTACAGGGAATAAAACCAGGACGGCCCAGGATAAGGTTCCCGACAGAAACAGGATGGAAGCCGTCCACATCCTTTGCCGGGTCTATGGCGGTAATCACCCGGTCTTCCCTTATATGAGCGGGCAGGGGAAGCTGGACGAGTATGCCGTGAACTGAAACGTCTCTGTTCAGGCTGTTAACAAGGGCCAGGAGTTCTTCTTCAGAAACTGCAGCCGGCAGCCTAATGTCCCGGCTTTCCATCCCCGCTTCCAGCAGGGCCTTTTCCTTTGCCGTTACATAGGAAACGCTGGCCGGGTCCTCCCCCGCCAAAACAACCGCCAGACAGGGGGTTACGCCCTTCTTTTTTAGGGCTGCCGTCCGGGATGCCGCCTCTTCCCGCTTTTTTCCGGCTATTGTTTTTCCGTCAATGATTATTGCCATAGGAACCTTTTGCTCTATCTGGGATTATCTTCCTGCGATAATTTAAGGTAAGTAAATTCCAGCCAGCCCGTACCGCCGCCCGCTTCAACAAGAAACTTCACCTCGTACATATTGCCAAGTTTCATATTCATTCCATCCCATTTCTTGAAATGTTCGGTAATGGAAATGGTTCCGGTCTTGCGGAGCGTTTGGCGTATGCTAAAATACTGGGTGAATGTTGTGTCTCCGTCTATTGAAGGCTTATTAACCCTCACATTCTTAATGACGCTATACGTCGCTCCATCCAGCGTATAACTGCCCACTACTGACCCGCCTGTCGTACCGGTTCCCATGGGAGTGGTGTCTGCCTGCCATTGATTGCCAAACCAGTCTTCTACAATATAGTATTCTATCAATCGCTCATTAGGATCTGCGGCATCCGGGTTTCTTGCCCAACCGTAAATCCCTATATAGGAATAATTTCCGGCGGTGTTTCTGCCAGACCTTGTATAGTTAAAATCCGCGTACATATTTTTGTATTGAGTGAACGGTCCGCCCTTGCCCCAGTAATAACCAACGCGGCCCAGGAAATCATTGGGGTTGTTCCATTCCGCCCTGAATGCCGCACCGCCCCCCTGATTTGGTCCGTACCATATCAGTTTATTATTATTCCCACCCTCGGTCCACATTTCGTAACCATAGGGAGAACCGGGAAGAGACTTATTTCCGCCGCTATTAGAGGTATATGTTTGTACACCGGATGCGTTAGGGTCTAATGGAGTAGTTGTTATGGTTGGCGGCCCTTCAGCAGATTGAATCGCGCCAAGCGTATTACTGTTTACGCTGCCGGTATTTTCGGCTCTGGTAACGGTTACCTTTATATATTTGCCGGCATCAGCCGTAACTAATTTATAAGTTGATGAAACTGCGCCTGAAATGTCCGTACCCGCGGCTCCTGACGAATCTCCCCGTTTCCATTGATAGCTGATTGTTCCGCTTCCCCCAAGACTGTTGGTATTCGCAGTCAAGGTTTGTCCTACAGTTGTGGTTCCGCTAATGGTTACCGAACCGGTTAACGCGGGAAATGTAACCTGAGCAGTTGCAGAACTGTCTACACTGCCGGTATTTCCGCTTCGGGTAACGGTTACTTTTATGTATTTGCCAACATCATCCGCAACCAGTGTATAGGTTGATGAAGCTGCGCCAAAAATGTTATTAAACGTGCCTGATGATGAATCGCCGCGTAACCATTGATAACTGATTGTTCCGCTTCCCTCAAGACTGCCGGTATTTGCGGTCAAAACCAATCCTGCCTGTGCGGTTCCGGTAATGCTCACTGAACCGGTTAATGGGGGAAGCATAACGGCAATAACGGTAACTGTCGCCGTGCCGGATTTGCCGGTATCAACGGTAGATGTCGCCCGAACGGTCAGGCTTTCTGCGGTTTCCCCGGAGGCTACGGTCAAAGTGCCGTCCTCGGCAATAATCGTTTCCGATATTCCGCCCGTTACACTCCAGGTAACAGTCTGCGCCGGACTGTTCTCCCCGGTTACCGTTGCGGTAAACCGCTGTGTTTCGCCTTTGAGCACACTCGCATTTGCCGGGTCTAAAGTTACACTCGTAACCGTAGGCGTTTCAGCCTGCGCCGGCAGAACCGCTCCAACCGCAGCACTGGTTATGCTGCCGCTATATCCGGTTCGGGTAACGGTTACTTTTATATATTTACCAGCGTCATCTGTAACTAACGTATAGGTTGATGAAGCTGCGCCAAAAATGTTATTAAACGTGCCTGATGATGAATCTCCACGCGTCCATTGATAACTGATTGTTCCGCTTCCCTCAAGGCTGGCAGTATTTGCGGTCAAAACCAATCCTGCCTGTGCGGTTCCGGTAATGCTTACTGAACCGGTTAATGGGGGAAGCGTACCGGCAATAACGGTAACTATTGCCGTGCCGGATTTGCCGGTGTCGGCTGTAGAAGTTGCCCGAACGGTCAGGCTTGCCGCGGTTTCATTAGCAGCTACGATCAGTTTACCATTGCTGATACTGGTTCCCGCTCCTCCGCCCTCTACTGTCCAAGTAACAGTCTGTGCCGGACTATTGATTCCGGTAATTCCCGCAGTAAATTGCTTGTTTCCGCCTTTGAGTACACTCGCGCTTGAGGGATTTACCGTTACGCCGGTAACCGCCAGTATGGATACTGAAGGCGCTGCATCATTTGAACAAGCCAAAAATATCAGGCCCAAACCCAAAATACCAAAAAACCCATATTTTAATCCGCAGTTATTCCGGTATGCCCTTGTTTTCATATCCAGCTCCCCACCTAATTTTACCCCCTTAAAAAGGCTGGTGTCAATGAACTACTCCGCCCTGACAGGGCAGGGTATTAAACCAGACTTCCGAATGAAATCAGCAGGGCAACAGCACTTACTCTATTTTGAGATATAATAAGCCATATTAACCATCGGGAGGGGGAATATGGAAATACAGGAAGAAGACATCCATAGGATGAAAGCGGCGTTAAGAGGC
>JAITCP010000141.1 GCA_031283025.1 Spirochaetaceae bacterium
TGTTTTGCGGCGGTCTGTTGGGAAAGGTATCCGGTTCGCTTCCGGGCAAATTCCGGGCTAAAATTGATTGTTCCTTCCATTGGGGGCAGGAGGCGCAAAAGGCCCTTAATCAGGGTGGACTTGCCGGAGCCGTTTTCCCCGGCAATCAGGAGAAAATCCCCGACCTGTACGGAAAAGCTCAAGCCGGAGACAGCAATATGCCCATCATAGCCAAACGCCAGGTTCTGACAGTTCATTTGCTCCATTTAATACAGCGCCTCTCGTAAATTATCAACGTTTTGCCGCATAAAATCAAGATAGCCCCGCCCCGCGTCAAAATCACGTTTGGTAATGTTGTGGCAGGAGTGCAGGAGGAGTTTTTTTGCGCCAGTCTCATCGCTGATGGTATCGGCCATGCGTTCGTTGGAAAGCTCGATGTGAAACACTACGGGGATTTTCTCCGCCCTGATTTTGTTTATCAAAAAGGCAACGGTTGCCGCGCTCGGCTCGGTTTCGGTGGAACAGCCGGGGAAAGCGGCAAAGTAGGACAAGCCGTAGGCATCGGTAAAGTACCGGAAGGGGAAACGGTCGGCAAAAACAATGGTGTTCCGTTTTGCCCCGGCAGTTACATCGCTAAAAGCAGCGTCAAGTTCCGTCAGGGCTTCTATGCAGGCGGCTGCGTTTTGCCGGTAAAAATCCGCGTTGGCAGGGTCAGTTTCACACAGTAAGCCGGATATTGCCCTGACAATCAGCAGCGCATTGCGGGGGGAAGTCCAGACGTGCTCGTCATAGGCTATTCCCTCTTCTTCGCCTTCTTCTTCCATGCCTTCAACAATTTCCTCCTCAACAGCGTCAACTGCGTCAATCATGGCAAGGATTCTCATTTTCTCCGTGCTCATGGATTGGAGAATCCGGTCAACCCACTTGTCTGTTTCACCGCCTCCATAGATAAAAAAATCGCTGTTTTGGATGGTGATTATATCCCTGGGTGAAGGCTCAAAGGAGTGGCTTTCCGCCCCCGGCGGGAGCAGCATGACCAGGTTTACCCTGTCACCCGCGATTTGCCGGACAAAATCGTAGGGCGGGAAAATCGTTGCGGTTATGTTTATCTTTCCGTCTGCATTGCGCAGGGCGGCGTTTTTGTTCTGTTTACAACTGATGATTCCGTAAAGGATTGCGGCAAACGTTAATAGTAATAAAATTGTTCTTTTCAAAATAATCTCCGTATTTAAGGCTGACCATTTGTAAGCGGCCAGGTTAGCTGATCAAAACCTCCGCATTGCGGAGACAATACTCTGTGAAAATGCGCGTAGGCTTAAAAAATTTAAGTAAATGATCTTCATGAATTGAAACGAACTTTAAGCCTTATGGGGGTAAGAATGTAATAAGCAAATTCGTTATATATATGGAAAACCCGGGCAAAGAATGTATGACAGACGGCAAAAAAGACAGCAAGCCCGGCCAGCTTGAAGGTTCTAATAAAACATTTAAAGGCTTCGATGTGCAAACAAACAAGGCAGCTTTCCCCTGTGCAGCCATGATCATGCTCACGGGCGATCAAGGTTTCGGCGGAAAGGGCCGAAAAGGCAATACAGGCCGCCAGGATGAGGAGCAATGTTTTCCTTTTGGGGCACAGTTCCATTACGGTTATATTGTATCTTTATTTCGTGCTTTTTGGCAAGCGGCCTAACGCAGCCATTCACAGAGCGGGCTTATAACCCATATTAGACAGAACGCCGGCTATTCAACAATGCCGGTGGGTGGTATACTGAAGTGGTAAGGAGAAACTATGAAAACTGCTGTGGTATATTATTCCCTTGACGGGAACTGCGCTTTTGTCGCGGAAGAAGTTAAAAGTCTGTTCAATGCGGAGCTGATCCGGCTGCAAACAAAAGATGAAAAAAAACGCCGCGGTTTTGCTAAATATTTCTGGGGCGGCGGAATGGTTTTTGCGCACAAAAAGCCCCCGCTCAAGCCCTATGCCTTTGATCCGGCGGCGTATGAATTAATCGTCATCGGCGCGCCGGTTTGGGCAGGTTCCCCCGCTCCGCCCATACAAACCTTTCTTTCCGAATCCGGCATGAGCGGCAAAAAAATCGCCCTTTTTGTCTGCCACGGCGGGGGCAAGGGAAACGCCCTTGGCACATTAAAGAACCTGCTGGCAGGCAATGAAATAATTGCCGAGGCGGATTTTGTCAATGCGCGTAAAAACAGCGCGGAAGTAAAGCGGCAGATTGCAGATTGGGTAAAGGGCCTCCAGGGAAAGTAACGGTAATTTCCTAAAAATTTTTACTATTACCCTGCCGCCTAAAGTATTCATCCCCGTAATTTACAATAGAGTTGTTCAAAAACTTCCTATAAAACTGCAAAATACACAGTATTTTGCTTAACTTGTTCAAGAAGCAACCGGGTTCTTGAACAAGTCTAATATTACCCCGTAGCGCAGTTTCTGATAAATAATCCGCTCCGCCGCTTCCCGGATTTGTTTTTCAGAAAGTTTTCCCGCCTCAATGGCGGAGAGAATCGCCTGATGAAATTTCTGCAGGCTTCCCGGCCAGGTTATGATCATATCAACCCCGGCGGCCAGGGCTTCTACGGCGCAAATTTCCGGCGGAGAGCCCGCTGCGGCCATAGTAAAATCGTCCGCTATGATTATTCCGGTAAAACCCATTTCCCTCAGCCGCCTAACCGCAGCGGGCGAAAGGCTGCAGGGCTTTGAATCCCAGGCCGGAACTATCACATGAGAAACCATTACCGCAGCCGGCGCTTCACCGTGTATCAATTCCCCGAATGGGGCCGTCAGCGTTTCCAGTTCCGCCCCGGACATATTGAGGACAGTCTTGTTCCGGTGAGGATCGGCGGCGGAATTACCGGGGAAATGCTTTAAGCTCGACGCCACCCCGGCGCTTTCCATACCCCGGATAAAGGCGGCTGCCGCGCTTACAGCAAATACCGCATCGGGGCCGTAAGACCGGTTTTTAAGAAAGGGCTGGTTTCCCGCCGTCAACACTTCCGCCACCGGGGCTAAATTCAGGGTAATGCCGATGCGCCGCAGTTCCCGCCCCGCCCCGGCAGCCTCCTGCTCCACGGCGGCAAATATCGCCGCCACCGCTGTTTCCGGCATGGTAGAAAATTTTTCCCAATAGGACAGGGGCGGGGGCAGCGCCGCCTTTCCGCGTATGCGCTGAACCGCTCCCCCTTCCTGATCCGCCGCGATAAAAGGCGGGAGGGAAACGCCGCTTATACAACGGGACAGTTCTTCTATTAAAACACGGGTTTTTTCCGGATCGGAACTTATATTGTAGGCAAATAAAGCAATTCCCCCGGCGGGTACATCTGAGAGGAGCCGCCGGGTTCTTTCGGAGACCGCCTCCCGCCCGTCCACCCCGGTAAGCAGTACCTGGGCACAAAGGGTTTTTCTGCTCATGGAAGCGGCAAGCAGGGCGGCTTGTTGAAGGTACTCTGTCCGGCGGCGGTATTCCGGGTCAGAGGGATTTTCCGGAGGCCGGCTTCTGCGGCTCTGCGCCGGAAGAATTCCGCAAGCCAAAAAAAGGGAAAGCAGGCAAAAAACCCGGGCGGCAATTTTTTGCATTATTGTATTATAGCAATAAACCGAAAAGTTCGCTATACTTTCTCTATGAAAATAAAAACAACAAGGATTAATATAACAAGGGTAAAATTAACTTTTTTAGCTTTGTTTTTTGCGGCGATCTTTTTTTCCTGTTCCCGTGATGAAGTATCCCTTGACGAATACGACGCATCCGCCGCGGAGGGATTGGAAGCCCTGCTTGCAAAGACCCGGGCCAAACCCTACAAAGGCGAGGATTTTGTTCCGGGCATACTTGGGGGAAGGTGGGTTTCCGCAATCAACAGCGACCCAAAGAGTTTTAACTTTCTGGTTGCCGAACAGGACTCCGCCACGAGCGCCGTCGTTAACGGCTTTTTGGATTACCTTACCGACTACAACCCCCTGACCAGGGAATGGGAACCCCATATTGCTTCCGCAGAAATAAAAGTCTACGAAGATACCGGAACGCTGGATGTGATCTATACCCTTAGGGACGATCTTTACTGGAGTTACTACAATTCCAACCGGAGGGTCAAAGTAACCAGTGATGATGTGGTTTTCTGGTATGACGAAATTTCAGGAGACCCCGAATGTCAAAGCTCCGGCTACTACCAGCAGTTCCTTACCATGGAAGACGGCAGTGAAGCCCATGTAGATATTGAAAAGATCGATGATCTCCGCTTTGTCTTCCACTTTCCCCGGATCGTCGCCGAACCCATTCTTGCAACCAATATGGATTTTGGCCCCCGGCACATTTACGAACCGGCAAAGAAAGACAACGGAGTTGAAGGGCTGCGGAAACTGCACAGTGTGGATACTGATCCCAAGCTAATCCCTTCCATGGGAAAGTGGTTTCTGACGGAATACAGCGCGGGGCAGCGGCTGGTTTATAAACGCAATCCCAATTACTGGAAAAAAGATACGAACAATCTTTCCATTCCGTTTTTTGAGGAAAGAATTGTACGGATTATTCCGGAAGAAAACACCCAGTTTCTTTTGTTCAAGAACGGAGAGACAGAAGACTACAGCCCCCGGCCAGAAGACCTTGACGAGCTTGTGAACCGGGAAAACCCGGACTATACGATCTTTAATTCAGACGGCAGTCTTTCGGCGGCATTCTGGACCTTTAATCAAAATCCCATATGGAATGACAACCCCAAGTACTCCTGGTTTACCGGCAAGGAATTCCGCCAGGCCATGAGTTGTCTTCTTAACCGGAACCGGATTATAGCCCAGGTATACCGGGGGCTGGCCGAACCAAAGCTGGATTTTTTCCCCGAACCGAACGCTTTTTACAATCCCGCCATCACCAATTCGTACCTTTACAACCCCAAGCGGGCAATGGACTTGTTAAAATCAGCGGGCTTCAGAACCAAAAAAGGCGGCCTGGTAGATTCCCATGACAATCCCGTTGAATTCGATCTTACAATCCGTTCAGAAAGCTCGGTGAACAATGACATCGCTTCGATCATCATGGATGAACTTTCCAAAGTGGGAATCAAGGTCAATATCCGGGTGGTTGATTTTCAAAAAATGGTGGAAGCCCTGTTTACCACGTTTGAATGGGATTCGATGATTATTGGCCTTTCCGGTTCCAACATTTTTCCCTCTCAAGGGTCTAACGTCTGGCCTTCATCGGGGAATCTCCATATGTGGTATCCAAACCAGCCATTTCCCGCCACGGATTGGGAGACACGCGTAGATTACCTTTATAACGAAGGCTGCTATACCATAGACCGCCGGAAGGCCCATGTTATATGGGATGAATACCAAAGCATCATCATGGAACAGTGCCCTGTAATTTCCCTTTTCCGTTCCCGTGGATTCTTTGCCTTGAACAACCGCTGGGATTTGTCCAATGTTTACTTTGATAATCTTCGCGGAGCGGAGGTAGAATATATTTATCTAAAACAATGAGCAGTTTTACCGTATCCGCCGGGGAATTGATCCTGAGGATTTTTTCCCCCTTCTATGCTTTTAAGCGCCGCTTTCCTCTGGCCGCTTATATCGTAAGCCGTTTTTGTACTATGGCGCTGATGCTGTTTATTCTGGGCTTTGCCGTCTTTGGCCTTATGGCGCTGGCCCCCGGCGACATTGTGGATCAGGTGATGATGCAGCAGCTTTTCACGGAGAACCAGGGGCGGATGAATATCAACCGGGAAGGGCTTAGGAAGGATCAACTGGAGGCCCAACGCAAGGCGCTGGGGCTGGATCAGCCATTTTATGTTCAGTACTTTAAATGGCTTAACCGGGTGTTTCTTCATGGCGATTTGGGGGTAAGCCTTATTTCCCGCGCGCCGGTTTCTTTTTTGATAGCGTCGCGGCTCCCCAACTCGATACTCCTTAATGTTATCTCTCTTATACTGATCACGATTGTTTCGTTTATCCTGGGAGTGTACTTTTCCGCCAAAGCGGGAACCGGGGTAGACCTGGCGGTAAGTTTTTTTGCGCTGGTGCTTCACGCCTTTCCGGGGATACTCCTCCTTATACTGCTCCAGCTTTTTGCATCGCTTACGGGGCTCTTTCCCGTTACGGCTTATCCGCCGTTTCCCTTTGCGGAAGCGCCGGGGCGTTTTGTTTTTTCCTACGCCCATCATATCTTCCTTCCGCTACTTGCTTCGTTTTTGGGAGGAATCGGCGGGACCTTGCGGATGATTAGGGCGACGATGCTGGATCAGCTGGGGCAGCCGTATATTACCAGCCTCCGCAGCCGGGGAATTGCCGAATGGCGGGTATACTTTAGCCATGCCTTCAGAAACAC
>JAITCP010000025.1 GCA_031283025.1 Spirochaetaceae bacterium
AATTCTCTGAGAATCTTTACTTTTTCTTCGGCAGTATACCTTTTTCTTTTGTCCATGTTTCCCTCCTGGACTTTTGTATACCACCTTATAAGCTCTGGTCTAAAACGGCAAGTTCAGCGTGGGCACAACAAAAACACATAAAGCGTCCGTTTTTTCAGTGATATTTGCCGTAGGTGCGCCTCCCCCAATAATCAAAAACACCCGGCTGTTGTTTCAGCAGGGTAAAAGGCCGGAGCGTTTGTTCGATAGCGGGTATATTTGCGGGATTACAGCAACTCTTTTCGACACTCCCCGCTTTTCTTAACTGCCTGTTGCCCGTTCCACTTCAGCTTGGGCCACTGCCAATAAGGCAATGGGAACTGAATAGGGTGAGCAGGAAACGTAATCAAGCCCCGCGTCCATACAGAAGCGCACATTGGCCGGATTGGCGCCGTGTTCACCACAAAGACCGCAAATCAAATCGGGCCTGGTAAGCCTGCCCCGTTCCGCGGCTATGGCAATCAGCTCCTTGACTCTTGTGTCCAGCGTACTAAAGGGATTCCCTACAATCAGGTCAAAGAGAGTATAATCCGGCATAAAGGCGGTAAAGTCATCACGGGAAATACCCAGCGTAGTCTGGGTAAGGTCGTTGGTCCCAAAGCTGAAGAAACGGCCATACTTGGCAATTTCCCCGGCACTCAGGGCAGCGGCTGGAAGCTCGATCATCGTGCCAATCTTGTAATCCACAGGCCCCGCCTTTTTTGCCGTCCGCAGTTCTTCTTCAATGTCCACAATGCCGGCATAAGATTTGCCTTCAATTTTTTTACCATAGGCAATAAGCTTTAGTTCAGAAGCGCTCATGACAATGGGGATCATGATCTCCGGACGGGCATCGATCTTTTCCGCACGGAGTTTGTAGGCCGCTTCAAAAATCGCCTTAACCTGCATGGCGTAAATTTCAGGGTACGACACGGCGATACGGCAGCCCCGGTGGCCCAGCATGGGGTTAAATTCATGGAGGGCATCCACGCTTGCAAGAATTTCCGCCCTGGAAATCTTTACACCCTTGACCGTTTGCATATGGTTGATCAGGTTCTGGATTTCATCATCATTATGAGGCATAAATTCATGGAGCGGCGAATCCAGAAGGCGGATTGTTACTTCTTTACCGGCCATTACTTTAAGGATTCCATAGAAGTCATCCCGCTGCATAACCTGAAGTTTTGTCAAAGCCTTGGCCCGGTCTTTGGAATCCGTGGAAAGGAGCATTTCCCTGAACACATTGATCCGGTCCCCCTGGAAGAACATATGCTCGGTACGGCAGAGCCCCACTCCGTCCGCGCCAAAACTAAGGGCCAAAGCGGCATCCCTAGGCGTATCTGCATTACAGCGGACATGGAACTTTTTGAGGAAGGTTTTTGAAAGGTCGACAAAGTCTAACAAACCGGATTCCTGCGGATTGGGTTCGATCAGTTTGGCAGTCCCCAAGTACACATTTGACTCACCGTAGAAGGGCACCTGTAAGGTAATATAGTCCCCTTCCTTAAAGCTAATGTTCCCCAGCGTGGCTGTCTTGCCCTTGATCTTCATCCCCAGGGCCACAAGTGACACTTTACCGTACTGGCGCGCTACAACCGACGCATGGGCCGAATAGCCGCCTTCCGCAGTAAGAACGCCGGTGCTAACTTCTATTGCCTTAACATCTTCCGCAAAAGACGATTCCACAACCAGAATAAACCGGGTGTCCTCCCCCTTTTGTTGGGCTGTTTTCAGGGCTTCCAGCAGGGCATCGGTACTAAAATAGGCCCGGCCTAAGGCCGCGCCGGGAGCGCCGGCTATGCCGCCCTTCCATCCCTTCAACCCCATTACGCTTTCCGGATCGATTACCGGATGGAGTATTTCGTTGAGCCGCAGGGGATCTATGGATTTAATTACCGCCGCGTTGTCGATTATCTTCCGTTTTGCCAAATCCAAAAGGAGCCTTATATCCGCCTGGGTAGACTTCTGATCCACAAGACGCTGTTCAATAAGCCAGAGCTTCCCGTTCTCTACGGTAAAGCGGATTTGGCGAATTTCCTTGAACCGGTCTTCCAAAGTCCAGGCGATGCGCTGGAGCTCCTTAAGGTGGATGGGATCCATCTTGTTGATAGGCTGCCCGGCGGAATCGCTTTCATTAAATTTTTGCCGGAAAAAACTACCCTGGAGGACTTTTTCACCGGTAACCACATTACGGCTAAAGTAATCGCCGGAACAGGAATCCTTGCCATAGTTTCCGTAAACCATGGGAGCGATCAAGAGGGCTGTATCGTTGTCGTTTTGATCGTCCATCTGGAACATCTTGGAGATTTCACTCAAGGTAAGAAGCAACTGTTCTTCCGCGCTGTCAAAAAAGCCCTTGGGGAAATACTTGGCGTAAAAATCCATGTAAAATTCGGCGCTCCGGTCGATTGCAACCGGTTTTTCTTCAGGTTTACCTTTATCCAGTTCATTGGAAGGCCTGTGGATGCCCAAAGCCCTGCCCAGCATTTTAAGCTGGGCGCCAATTTCCTGCTGAAGTTTGGAATTAGCCTGTAGTTCACTGATCCGTTCCTCTATCTTAAGCATACCGCGGATCAGGAAAAGCACCTCATGGGCGGCAAAGTCTTTCCCCACCCATTTAACAAAACCCTGGATGGTTGGTTTTGCCAATCCAAAGTTATGCAGGGCCGGATAGTTGCTGATCGCCAGGTTGGTGGAAACAACCACTTTAAGGAGCATGGGGTTATCAGGATCACCATAACCCTTACCAACAAGAGAAGCTGTTTTACGCAGCATTTCCGAAATGTCTTTTTTTACGGCTTTTGTATCAATTTTTGACGCCAAACTGGTATCAATAATAAAGCCCGGCAGTATGGGGAATTTAAGTTCCGCAAATTCGTTGGCCTGCCGGCCCCGAATCCCCAAAAATTCCGGGGGTACATTTTTAATTACCTCTTTCTGGCTGAAAAAATGTATTCTTTTATCCATGACTTTTTCCTTTTAGAATAGCTTGAGCACGTTATTAATCGGCCCCCGAAGGAAAGCCTCAAACTGATGGCTTGCCCCCTGGGCAAGGTACCGCTGCAGCTTTGCCACATCCTTTATTTCGTTTCCCGCTACGGCAAATTCTATGGCGCTGCCGTGCTTAACCTTTCCCCACTTGAAAAGAGAGTTAATGTCCAGTATCCGTTCACCGTCGTAGTAAATGTAAACCTGGAGGGCGGGATAAGCGGCATTGTAGCTGGCTACAATACGTTTCCACGCCTCCACGTTTCCGTTGTGGAAAAGTTCGTTCTGCACTACCACGGCATACCGCGGAGTCATTTTTACCGGCCCGGTAGGAGCTGCCGCGGGAGGAGCCGCCGCGGTAACCACCGGAGGGGCCACCCGTTGGGCTTCCGGCGCCGGTTTAGCGGCGGAAACACGCCCGCTTGCCGTTTTGGCTTTTACCGCTGTCCTGGGCACCCCTTTAGCCTTGGGAGCCTTGGGAGCGGCTTTTACCTTGGGAGCGGCCTTTACCTTGGAAGCTTTTGCTACAAACTTGCCCTGCAAGAATGAAGCGGGGGCCTTTGCACGGGAACCTTCAAAAAGGTTTAACGCCAATTCCGCGGCTTTCCGGCAGTCATCATCCGCCCCTGCATCACCCTTGCCGGCATAAATCACCAGAAGTTCCCTTTTGCGCAGGGAACCAAAAGCGGCTAATTCCTCCGGTATTTTGGGGTTTGCCACCAGGAGTCCCAGTTCAGGATGATGGTAGGCTACTACAAGATCAATGCCCTTCCATTTTTCAAATTCTTTGGAAAGGGAAGAAATATCTGCTACCGTTGATTTCAAATTGTCGGAAACCGTCGTGTACCCCATCTTGTCCACCAAGAGTATGTTTAAAACAAGGGCAGACCGTTCGCCGGACATTTCCTCATCTTCTATCCGGTAAAGCAGATCCGCCAGGTTATTATTACCCTCGGCATCTTCCATGATAGCGATAGTCCTTTTGATATGCCGGACCGCCGAATTAAAACCGGCCCTGGTAGAAAGGAATTCAAGATTTGCCAATTCGTTTGCCATATATACTCCAAAAAAACGCCCCCGCACGCGGGGGCGCCTCGGTTTTACGTGTAACCGAAAAAAGCTCCTATATTTCCCTCATTCCGCCGCCGGAGCTGCGTCCGCCGCCGCGCCGTGCCCTGGCAGGACGCGCTTCCGCAGCGCCTGCTTTCCGACTTGAACCCCGCCGACCAGCCTTGGGAGCGGCAATGGCAGGAGCCGAAGCAGGAGCAGGACTGGTATTCAACATATCCAGGTATGCCTGTCCGGACGTTTCCGCCTTGGGCGCTTCCGCCGCCGGAGTGTCCGCAAAGGACTGGTTGATGTCTTCACGTACCGTGGACCGTCTGCGGCTGAAGGATGCAAAGGCGGCATCCTGGAAGCCCTTGGACACGCCGTGGAGGAATTCGTTAAGCACATTGGCCATAGCATCCAGAGTGGCTTTCTTCCGTTTAATGGAAGTAATGTCAACATCCAAAAGAAGCCCGGGCTGTATGTGGTACGGGTTGATCATGTAATCAAACCTGTTGTATTCCCGTTCCAGGAAAGCAAGCCTGTCTTCCATAACCCGCCGTTCCACCGGGTATTGGTAGTCATACATGCTCTTCATTCTGTTTCGCATAATGATGATCTTCTGGCGGATCTTGTCTTTTTCATAAATGTAAGTCCGGTTCATCCGTTCTACTTCGGTTTCAGCCGGTTTAACAAAGGAAATCTCGTCCCAAACCTTGGCAATGTCTTCATAGAGGGGATCGCCCGTCTTTGCCTTGATTTGCTTACGGATGCGGTTCTTCTGCTTGGCTGCCAAGTCGTCAAAGTCGGTTACCTTAAAGGCCGGTTTGTTGCCCTGGTAGATTACCTCAAGAACGTCCCAGAGATGCTGGACTTCCGCTTCGAAACTCTTCATCTGCACATCGAAGGATTTCCGTTCCTCAATTAACTGCGCATTGTCATAGTACCGCATCCGGACCTGATAGCGCTCGTCAGGAAGGTTCGCCACATCGGTATCTTCATATTCCCGAATAAGGAGTTCCCTGGCATTCTTGAGGTTTTCGATGTACTGGTATCCCATTTTGGAGGTATCCAGAATGGAAGTAATGGAATTGATCGCCGTATTGAAACCCCGGTTCCGGATATTTTCCATGTCGATGATCTTTTTTAGATTTTCACGGATATTGAGTTGATCGAAGGATTCGGGATCAATTTCTGCCCGGAGGTCCTGGATCCGCTCCATTAGATGCTTGCCAATGATGCTGTACCGCTTGGATTTAAGATTTTCGGCATCGTCATCGGTATAACCCTCGACCCTTACCATTTTACTAAAAATGATTTCAGAGTCAGAAAGCTCTTCCAGCCCCTGATCAATGCGCTGATCTTTCAGTTTTTCAATTTCCTTATCAATAGTATCAATAATGTGCTTGGAAAGGAGATCTTTGATAAGGTATTCCACCGTTACCTGATAGTGGAAAATCGGGCTGATCAGCTCCGCATCAAGGATGTTAACCGAAAGTTTTACATCGGTTACCGTTTTGGGCTTAATAATGTTGTCCTTAAAAGCGCATTTAACGATAGAATACGCGTTTTCACCCCGGATAAAGGCACCGGTATCGGTCTTTTGCCGGAGCAGGCTGTTGGTCAGGTTTTCCAGGTCATTGACACCCCGCTGGATATGGCCCTGCAGGTGGCCGTACATATTGACCATAGATTTTTCAATTTCACCGGTATTGAACTTATCGGCGCCGCCAACCGCGTCAAGAAGATCGGCCACTTCCTTGGGCGTATACCGGGAAAGAACTTTTGTTTCTTCCTTGTCGATAAAATTCCGGACTTTTTTGACCATTTCATCTTCACTCGTTACCATGTAACGATTGAACATATTCTGGTAATTCTGGTTGAAGTAGTTATACAGCTTTTCCTTAACCCCACCCATAACATCCAGGCGTTCCAGGACATCTTTAGGCAGTTTAGAATTGATATGGTGGATAACCTTATTGGTTTCTTCCTCCAAAAGCTGGTTTACTTCGTTCTGTTGATCCCGGTATTCCTGGGCAAGTGAGTTCCGTGACCCAACGGCACTGGGCTTTTCCGGGTGAAATACATTAGGACTCTTGGGCAGGTCTATAGCTCCCATAATCTTGTTTCCTCCAAATTTAAAATTAATCTAAGATTATTCAAATCACAGTTACCAATTATTATACCTCTTTTTATCGATTGTGTAAAGCCCTTTTTAATTTTTTTTATAAATTCTTGTTTTTTTACGAAATATTGTGCACAAATTTCAAAAAGTATGATAAAATAGCCCATGATGGGGAAAAAAATGATTACTTGGGGGTTTTTTTGCCTGTTGGCGGCCTCCACAGCCCGTCTTTGGGGGGGGGATGCCCGTACAGCCCCCATTGACCTATACCTGATTATAGACAGTTCTTCCGCTATGGAACGGGAAAAGGAAGCCGCTTTTACTTGGCTTTGCACTACTGTAGTGGACGGTATCCTTCAACAGGGGGATACCATTAAGATTTGGACAGCCGGAGAAAAACCGGAGCTTATTTATTCCGATGATTTAGGGGCAGATAAAGAAGCGGCCAAAAAAGCCATTCGTTCCATCCGCTTTGGGGGTGAAACCGCCGATTACCGGGGTTCTTTACGGGAAGTGCGGGCCAAGGTCAGGGGCGGCAGCGGACGGGTTGCCTATACACTTCTGGTCAGCGGTTCCCAGGCTAAGGATCCCCCCTCGCGGGAAGCGGAATCGGCGGGTCTGCTCCGGTATTCCCGTGTAGACCACTTTTCCGGTTGGAGGGTGCTCACCGTTGGGTTCGATTTTGACGCCAAGGTGCAGCGGGCTTCTGCGTATTACATGAACCGACAATGACCAGAGGGCATTTTAAGGTATTTACCATAATTGTTTTTCTCCTTACCGCTGGAATTATAGGGGCTTTGGTGTTCCTGCCGGGGGATTTTTTCTCTTCCGGGGAGCGGGAAGTCCAGCAAACACGGGTAGTTATCCCGCAGACTGTCGGGGCGGGGGGAGAATCCCTCAATGCCCCCCGACGGAGCGATGAAACCCAGAGCCTCTTGGTCAACCTGGAAGAGGGGGAAGCGGCGGTAGCGGTTCTAACCCGGGATTATGAGGGGAATTCCTACGAAGAACAGGTTATTGCCTACCGCCGGCTTCAGGAAATTGACACGCCGATCTTTATTACCTATGTGAGATATGATGAATCCAGGGACACTTACTATCGTGCCTGGGAAGCGTCTACCGCCACCACCAGACCCGGCACGGTGTTCCTGTACAGCGAAGACTTAATAGGAGACGGGGGAATTTGCATTTTGATTTCCGGGATGAACGGAGCGGGGGAACAAACCCTGACAATATTCCGGAAAGCCGACGATCCCCAGCTTGAACCGTTCAGCAAAATCGCCGAATTCCTTATCGAAGGTTCCATTGCGGTGGAAGAGCTGAGTTCCAGCAGAAACCCCAGAGGCAGAAGCCTTTCCATCGCCGCCTACGGCAGAGATTATGAATCGGCCAATATAATGGACCAGATCGAGGTTACCTATACCTTTAACCAGATAAACGGCCTTTACGAACAATCCCGTGTGGTAAAAATACCCGGTTCCCAGATTGAACAGCGCAAACTAAAGGAACT
>JAITCP010000056.1 GCA_031283025.1 Spirochaetaceae bacterium
TCTTTCAAGCTTGTCACGTTCCTTTACCGTTAGTTTTATAGGTTTTTTTCTCATGTAGTATCTCCTCCCATTATTATGATACTACATTTTGATCCCTTTGTAAAGTTTTAGTTTTTACATACTGCTAGTTGTGTCTGTCCGCAAAGGTGAAATAAGCATCGATCCCTCCTCTCTGACGGTAAAGGATTTGGTCGGGTTTTGAATGTCAATATAGTTCATTGTTGACACGGCAATACTCCTTGTCCTATAATACATATCAATCATATATGTTTAATAAGATTGAAAGAATGCAAAAAGGAGATAATTATGACAGTTTTAGCACGTAAAATCCCCTCAAAAGTGGTAGACGGCAAGCGCTGGCCCGCCTCATGGCAGGGCTGGTCGTGGATAATTACCATAGCATGGATGACCATTGCCAATTTTTGGCATCCTTTTGGCTTTTATGGGCTGGTGTGTATGTTTACACCCATCATCATCGCTTTATCGGGGCGCGGGAAAATGAGCTGCGCCAGGATATGCCCGCGAGGCTCCTTTATCGGGCTTGTAACCCGGCCATTTGCCTTTTTCTCGCTCAAACGTCCTGGCTTTTTCAAAAAAAGGGGCTTTAAATGCTGCTTATGGGCGCTGATGATGGGGTCTTTTACCGGATTGATGATTTGGATCATTCCAAAAGGCGGCATCGATCAAATTGGTTTTACCATTCTGGTTTTTATGGAAACTGCCACGGCTTTGGCAGTCCTTTTTGGGATTCTTTTTACGCCGCGCTCATGGTGTACGTTCTGCCCCATGGGATTTACCACCGAAAACCTGCGCGGTATGCTGCAGAAAAAATATAAACTGAGGCTTTTCCAAAACTTCAGTTTTTGGAAAAGCTACCTTAGATTTAATTGAAAAATTGGCCGGTTTTTCTTAAGCCATTTCCAAAACTAACCGAGTTTTGGAAATGGCTCAACTATTAACTCATGTTACGTAAAATTAAGTAATAGACTTGTTCAAGAACATGGTTGGTTCTTGAACAAGTTAAGCAAAATACTGCGTATTTTGCAATTTTAATAGGAACAAAAGTTATTAAGGAGTTTGTTTTATAAACAAAAAAATATGGGACGTACATACGACAAAAGAACCAACTATAAAAAATCACAGAAAGAGCCGCTTGATATTGCCGATCTGCTTGAAAAGACGCATTTTGAAACGATTATGGCTTTTTCCGAAGCGCTGGAAGCCAGAGACCAGTATACCGCCGGACACTCGCGCCGGGTTATGGAATATTCCAAAAGCATAGGACAGCGCATGAAATTAGACAAACAAGAGATTGAAGACCTTAGAAGATCCGCGTTATTGCATGACATCGGAAAAATAGGAATACCCGATATTATTCTTAAAAAACAAACAAAACTAACCGGCGAGGAATATGCAATAATCAAATCACATCCTGAAACAGGAGCCGCAATTTTAAAATACATAAAATCTTTTAAAGATTTAGTGCCGGCAGTTTATCATCACCATGAACGGTTTGACGGCGAAGGATATCCGGAAGGCGTTAAAGGTACGGCAATTCCCCTGCACGCACGAATTATTGCCATTGCCGATACTTTTGATGCAATGACATCAAGCAGATCGTACCGGAAGGCGCTTTCGTTCAGGACGGCGTTATCCGAACTTGAGCGGAATAAAGGAATACAATTCGATCCGGACATTGCAGAGATTTTTATTGAAATATTGCAAGAATCGCCCTATTATTTTACGCGGTTCAGAGAGCCTGAATATTATTTATAACGGCATCCGTACGTATTGACAGCAGAATTAAAAGGTTTATAATGGTTTTAAGGAGGACACTATGAAAAAATGGGTTTGTTCAGTTTGCGGATATGTACATACAGGCGATCAGCCCCCGGAGCAATGCCCCCAGTGCAAAGCCCCGGCGGAAAAGTTTAAGGAACAGGTTTTGGGTGGCGCTTATGCTTCCGAGCATATAGTCGGCGTTGCAAAGGGCGTAGACGCGGACATTGTAAAAGATTTGCAGGCGCACTTTAACGGCGAATGTCATGAAGTGGGAATGTATCTGGCAATGGCGCGTGTCGCCGAGCGTGAAGGTTATCCCGAAATTTCAGAAGCCTACAAACGCTATGCCTACGAAGAGGCGGATCACGCCTCGCTCTTTGCGGAAATGCTTGGCGAGGTTATAACGGACAGCACGAAGAAAAATCTTGAATTACGGATAGAAGCCGAATTCGGAGCCTGCGCCGGAAAGACCGACATTGCCAAAAGAGCCAAGGAAAAAGGGCTGGATGCCATCCACGACTCCGTCCATGAAATGGCGCGTGATGAAGCCCGCCACTGCGCCGGTTTCAAGGGCCTGCTCAAGCGGTATTTTTAGGGAAAATTAGAGACATCCAATATGTTTGAATTTTACCACTTGTCTGCCTGTCTGCCTGTCTGCCTGTCTGCTTCAGGCAGGCTTCAGGCAGGCTTCAGGCAGGCTTCAGGCAGGTGGTTGAAAATTGATTTCCGTGCCTATTCCCTATTACTTTGTGATCTTCGTGAACCTCCGTTCCCTGTAAGAAAGAAACCCGGAAAATTCCAGCAGTTGACGGCTTCCGCCCCGCGCTGTACAATAAGAATGCCCTGCCGCCAGGAACCATGCGGGGGATCGCCGCCCAACCCCGTCAGGTCCGGAAGGAAGCAGCGGCAAGCGGTTGATTCCGGCGCCGTGGCCCTCTTGGCGCGGGGCTTTTGCTTTTTGCCGGAATCAGATATACTTCTTTCATGGCCTATGAAGTTACCGCCACCCGCCGCCGTCCCAAAACATTTAGCGAACTGGCGGGGCAGGAATTTGTCAGCTCTACCCTGAAAAGTTCCCTTGAACAGGGGAGTATCGCCCATGCCTACCTTTTTTCCGGCCCCCGCGGCTGCGGCAAAACCAGCGCCGCCCGCATTCTGGCACGGGCGCTGAACTGCGAGAAGGGGCCCACCCCAACGCCCTGCGGGGTTTGCCCGGCCTGTCAGGAGATTACCCGTGGGGCAAGCCTGGACATCATAGAAATAGACGGAGCGTCCAATACTTCCGTCAACGATGTCCGGCAGATCAAGGACGAGGTGCTCTTTCCCCCCAATTCGGGAAAGTACAAAGTTTATATCATTGACGAAGTACACATGCTTTCCAACAGCGCTTTTAACGCGCTCCTTAAAACCATAGAGGAGCCGCCGCCGTATATCATTTTTATTTTTGCCACAACGGAACTTCACAAAGTGCCCGCCACGATTAAGAGCAGGTGTCAGCAGTTTGCCTTTAAGTCCATTCCAATAGAAACGATTCAGCGCATACTCCGGGAAACCTGTACGGAAATGCAGATAGAGGCGGAGGACGAGGCCCTGTTCTGGATTGCCCGTGAGGCGACGGGGAGCATGAGGGATGCGTACACCCTCTTTGATCAAATTACTTCTTTTTCCGGCGGGAATATCCGGGCCGCGCTGATCAAGGAAAAGCTGGGGCTGGTGGGCCTTGATGATCTTAATGCGTTGGCGGAAGCTTGCGCCGCCAACTCCCCCGCCGCCGCCTTTGAAGTGATTGATCGCATCCTTGAAGCGGGGATCGCCATAGAACAGTTTGTCATCGATCTGGCCGGTTATTACCGGAGCCTTTTACTGATTAAAGCGGGGATCACCAAAGAATCCCTTTTGGGATACGGGGCAGATCGTTTTTCCCGCATTTGGGAAAGATCAACCCTCTCCCAATTGGAACAAGGTCTCTCCGTACTCCTCAACCTTTACCGGGACATACGGTACTCCCTTTCTCCCCGCTTTGAACTTGAAACGGCGGTGTCAAAGTTGTGCTGGCTGGATAAGTGGGTGTCTCCCGTTGAACTCCGTGCGGCGGTGGAAGCGGCCAGGTCCGTACTTGACGGGCAGCCTGCATTCGGCAGATCGTCTGCTTCCGGCGGATCGATTCCCGGAAATTTTCCGCAAGGCGCTGATCATGGGGCTTCGCGTGTAACGCCAACCGGCAATGCGGAGGGAAGCAATTCCCCGGGAACCTTTTTGGACAGGCCCGGCGCATTTACGGAAGGCTTCAAACAATTTCTTGCCCAGCGTCAGGAACAAAAACAGGAAACGCCGGTAAACGAAGATGCGGAAACAGTACGGCGGGTTTTCCGTGGAACGTATGTCAATCAGGAGACGCCCGATCAATGAACATCAATCCCCTTGAGTTTATGAAAAACTTCCAGAAAATGCAGGAACAATTCGGTTCCGTTCAGGATAAACTTGGCTCCATTCACGCCCTTGGCTCTGCCGGGGGCGGCATGGTGGAAATCGAAATCTCGGGAAAGATGGAAGTCCTGGCGGTTCGGATCAAACCGGAGGCGGTTGATCCCTCAGATGTCGCCATGCTTGAAGACCTAATCACCGCCGCCATGACGAATGCCCAGGAAAAAGTCCGGGAAGAGATTGCAGGTGAAATCAGTTCCATGACAGGCGGGATGGGAATTCCCCTGCCGGGCCTTTTCGGCCAAACGTGATGGATTTACCAAACGGGCTCCTCCCGCAGCAACAACAGTTACAGCCACAGCAACAGTTGCAGCCACAGCAACAGTTCCAGTCACGGCTACAGCCTCAAATACGGCCCCAAGCCCTAAATGCCATAGACCGGCTTACCGCGCTTTTCTCCAGACTGCCGGGCTTGGGAAAAAAAAGCGCGGGCCGCCTTGTGTACCATATTCTGGATACAGACCCGTCCTACGCGCGGGCGCTGGGAGAAGAACTCCTCTCCTTTCACCAAGCAATCAAACGCTGTACCCGCTGCGGCTCCTACACAGAATCTGACCCTTGCCCCATTTGCGCCGACTCCGGACGGGAACCGGTGATCTGCGTAGTGGAGCGCGCCCAAGATGTGCGGGTTATCGAGGAGTCCCGCGAATTCCGGGGGCGCTTTCATGTGCTGGGGGGAGTCATCGCTCCGCTGGAAGGGGTGAACCCGGAAAACCTCACCATCGGGGAACTGCTTGCACGGGTACGGCGGGAAGAAATACGGGAGGTGATCCTTGC
>JAITCP010000086.1 GCA_031283025.1 Spirochaetaceae bacterium
CCCAGCACCCAGGAAAGAATGGACCAGATGGCCCGGAGGAACAGAACCAATACCAGGGCGAGGCTGATTCTTCCCATCTGCCCCCAGAAAAGAAAAATATTGTGAACAAAAGAAAGAACCGCCAGAGCGACGAGTGGAGAAAAGTCGATGGCGCTGGTTTTAAGAAACCGGAAGCGGCGGAACCAATTGATGTAGGGATCGCAGATGCCGCACAAAAAAGCATACAGTGAATTGGACCTGCCGAAATGGGCAAAGTCCGGGCCGGTAAACCATGTAAGGAGGATGCGGATAAAAATGAGGACCATGTAAACGCTGGTGATCCCTGCCAGAACATTTATAATCAAGACAATTATGCTACCCACACTTCCTCCACAATGGGATTTTTTCCCAGCATTGCAAGCTGTTCCTGATTCGCCGCAATGCTTAACTGTACTGCGGTGCGGATTATCGTTTCCGCATTGTTTCCGTTTGCCGCCGGCATATGTACCGCCGGTACATGAATAAACACCGGTGCAGCGCCCGGATGTTCGATCAGGTAATCTCTAAGGGGGTAAAGGGATTTTTCATTTTCCATGGCG
Source organism: Spirochaetaceae bacterium (assembly GCA_031283025.1). Lineage (GTDB taxonomy): Bacteria > Spirochaetota > Spirochaetia > Treponematales > Breznakiellaceae > WRIV01. Next base: position 579 of record JAITCP010000086.1, read on the forward strand.
CCGCGGCACAGCCGGATATGTACTTCCCGCGCTGCCGCCGGCCCGGCTGGAGAAATTTTTCCCGGCAGAGCCGCGGGACTTTGCGCGCCCGGCCTTCCCTCAGATGCTGCCGCTATTTGCGCAGTTGGCGCTATCTGTGCAGCCGGCGCTTCTGCCTTGACTGCCCGCCGCATCTTCCCCAAATCCTGCACCGAGCTGACAAGGAAGCTGGGCCTGTCTCTGGAAAGGTCGAGTTTCCCTTTAAGGGCGATGCAGGTTTTTTCAATAAGTTTATCACGGTTCATCTCCCAGCATCGATCAAAAAACACCAAATCTATACGTCCCCGGTAATCTTCCAATGTTCCAAAGGCCATTTCCTTTTGGTTCTTTGTCAGATGAGTCCTGAGGCTTGAAAGAACGCCGACAAGAATATGATTTTCCGCTCCCCCTTGAGGTGTCCTCTCAGGGGCGGATAAATCCAGCGTCATGTTTTGTTCCCAAACTTCCCGGTATTTGTCCAGCACATCCGGAGTTTTTGTTACAGCGCTGTTCGGGCCTTGTCCGGAAGCGGCCAGTTCCGCCATCCTTTTTTCATTGAGTTCGGCGGAAGAAAGAACAGTAACAGCCTGGAGGCTTGCCTTGCCTCCGCGCCGGAGGTCCACTCTGCCTTTGACGGCGATAATGTCATTTAGACTAAGCTTGTCCCGGTTTGTACCCCAGGCATCGCCAAAAAAGGCAAGGTCAATTTCACCACGGTAATCTTCCAGCGATCCAAAAGCCATTGTCTTTCCGGTTTTGTCGGTAAGGGATTTCAGGGATTTAAGGATGCCGATAAGAACATAGTTACCCGGCGCGACATTATCCAAATCGGAGGTGTCAAGTTTAACGTGATGTTCCCAAAGTTCCCGGTAAGTATCAAGGGGATGGCCGGAAAAATAAAAACCGATAAGCTCCCTTTCAATGGTAAGCTGCTCCGTTCTGTCCATTTCCGGCATTTGGGGAAATACAAAATCGGGAATGGTTTCTTCCCCTATATCTCCAAAAAGGCTTACCTGGCCGAATCTGGTTTCATTCTTTTTATTTTGAGCATGTTCAATGGCTGCTTCCATACTGGTCAGCAGGGTAGGCCGGTTTATGCCAAACCCGTCAAAGGCCCCGGTCTTGATTAGCAGCTCTATCACCTTGCGGCTTACAATATGCTGATTGGCCTGGCTGGTTTGCAGCGTAACCCGGTCCAGAAAATCCATAAAACTTTTGTAGGGCCCGTCCTGCCGTTTTTGGATGATCTCTTCTGCCGGAGCGGAACCGACACCCTTGATTCCCAAAAAGCCAAAAACAATGCGCCCACCCACAACGGCAAATAATGTGTCCGATCTGTTGATGTCCGGCGGATCGATGGCAAGCCCCATCTTGCGCCCTTCACCGATGCACTCGGAAAGTTTGTCTTTGTTGGCGCTGTGAATTTCATTGGAAAGATTGGCGGCCATAAATTCTGCGGGAAAATTTACCTTGAGGTAGGCGGTGCGGTAGGCTATCACCGAATAGGCCGCAGCATGGCTTTTGTTAAAACCGTAATCGGCAAAGGGGATCAGCATATCGTAGATTCGGCCAGCGTCCGCCGCCGAATAACCCTGCTTTGCCGCTCCGGCCAAGAAGGGGATTTTTTCTTTTTCGATGATTTCCTTTTTTTTCTTTCCCATGGCCCGGCGGAGAAGATCCGCCTGCCCCATGGAATAACCGGCGACAATCCGCGCTGCCTGCATGACCTGTTCCTGATAAACAATAACGCCGTAGGTTTCCTTTAGGACATTTTCCAAACTTGGAAGGGGGTAGCTTATTTTACGTTTGCCGTTTTTTGATTCGATGTACTGATTAATATTTGCCATGGGGCCGGGACGGTACAATGCATTAAGGGCGATTAGGTCTTCTATCTTTCCCGGCTTTGCCTGCCGCAGGGTGTTTTGCATTCCTTCAGATTCAAACTGGAAAACCCCAAAACTTTTTCCCTCTCCCAGCATGGCAAAGACTGCCTCGTCATCTTCCGGAACGGCGGCAGCGCTGAAATCCGCGTATTCCGGGCCCCGGCGGCGGATAAGCTCTTCCGTGTGTTTTATTACGTCCAGTGTTTTGAGGCCCAGAAAATCCATCTTTACCAAGCCGCAATCTTCCAGATAGTTCATGGTATACTGGGTGGCAATGCCCCCGGTCTTGTGATCACGGTAGAGCGGCACATAATTGGTAAGATCGTTTTTGCCTATTACAATTCCCGCGGCATGAATGCTGGAATGGCGCTTGAGCCCTTCCAGTTTCCGGGCCAGGGCAAAAAGTTCCGTATAGCGGGAATTTTTTTCCATCTCCTTGAGTTTTGGCTCATCTTTAAATGCCGTTGCCAGCGTTACCTTGGGGCCGAAAGGGATCAATTTGGAAATCGCATCCGATTCAGGAATACTGATTGAAAGCGCCCGTGCCACATCTTTGATCACCGCTTTGGCCCCCAGGGTTCCAAAGGTGATAATCTGGCCTACCCGTTCCTTGCCGTATTTTTCTGTTACATAGGCAATAACTTCTTCCCGCCTTTCATTGCAAAAATCTATGTCAAAATCCGGCATGGAGATGCGTTCAGGATTAAGAAAGCGTTCAAAAAGAAGGCCGTACTTGACGGGCTCAATGTCGGTGATCCGCAGCGCGTAGGCCACAATGGAACCGGCGCCGGAACCGCGTCCCGGCCCCACGTCTATACCCCTGTCTTTGGCCCAGTTGATAAAATCAGCTACGATCAAAAAATAACCGGTATAACCCATCTGGATAATTACATCCAGTTCGTATTGGGTTCTTTGTTGGAGAGCTTCCCAGACAGACGCCGCCTTAGCGCTTTGACCGGCATTTTCCTTTTCGCTGCGGTAGCGCCGGTATAAGCCCTCTACTGTCAAATGCCATAGATAGTCATCGGTGTTGGTAAAGCCTGAGGGAATTTCAAATTCAGGCAGGTAACGGGGAAGGTCCTTGGTTTTTACCTTTGGGATATTGGCCGAACAGCGCCGGGCAATGGCAAGGGTGTTGGACAATGCTTCCGGCCAGGCGGAAAAAAGGGCGGCCATTTCTTCCGCGCTCTTGAAGTAAAACTGATCGCCGTAATATTTTTTTCGTTTTTCTTCCGTCCGGGTTTTTCCCGTACCGATGCAGAGCAGTATATCATGGGCCGCTGAATCTTCCTGGTTAAGGTAATGAATGTCGTTGGTGGCTGCCAGGGGAATGCCGGTTTTCCGTGAAATTGCGATAACTTCGTCGTTTATCTGGCGCTGGGAAATAGACGCTCCTTTCAGAACCCCGGCGGGTATGCCGTGATCCTGAATTTCCAGGTAAAAGTTGGGATTCCCCGATTGATCATTCCCAAAAAGGTCCCGGTAAAAAAGGGCCTTTTTTTCCGCTTCTTCAATTTTACCTACCTGGATAAGCCAGGGTATCTCCCCGGAAACACAGCCTGAAAGGGCGATAAGCCCCCTTTTGTATTGGGAAAGAAGCTCGTCATCGATCCGTGGCCGGTAATAAAAACCTTCCGTATAGGCATAGGAACACAACTTGACCAGATTGGAGTACCCTTCCAGGTTGGAAGCCAGCAGTATCAGGTGGAAATACTTGTTTTCCCCTTCGGAGCCGGTTTTTACCAGACGGGAACCAGGGGCAACGTATGCCTCGCAGCCTACGATGGGGTGGATGGGTTTTTTCCGGCGAATGTGCTTTCCTTTAGCATCTACCGTTTCCCCGCAGGCAGCAATAAATTCCATGGCGCCGAACATATTGCCGTGATCGGTCAGAGCCAGGTACTCCATCCCCAGTTCCTCCGCCCGGTCCGCCAGCGCCATCACCGATACGGCGGCATCCTGGAGGGAGTTATCCGAATGGACATGGAGATGGACAAATTCAGTCATGCGCTCCTCCGGAAATCCTGCGCCGCTAAAGCCAGCGGCTTGAAGACATTGTAAGTGGAAAGTGAGAAAAATTCAATATAACGGGAACCTCTGAAAACAACCGGTTTTTAAAGGTTCCCTAACATTATCAAGTGAAACTGTGTCAAATACTGACGGGGAATATGGATTCCATAAAACCTGACTCAAGGCAAACGCATTATCCCACCTTGAACAGCTTGAAATCGTCCCAGCCGCCCCAACCGCCAGCCGCGCATTTGACAGTAAAGCCAACGGTTATAGAACCAGATTCGCCTGCTTCAAAATGAATTATAGCCTGCTGAAAGTTTTTATAACCCTCCAGCCTTATGTCTGCACGCTCATAAACCTGCCCGGCTTGTGCAAAAATAAAACATTCCGCGTCGGGGCCGCCTTTATCTCCGTGCAGATAGGCCGCCAGCATATATATACCCGGCGGCAGTCCGGTAATGTTCTGTGTTACCGTGAAATTCAGCGGCTCACTGTCCCAAAAGTGGAAGCTGGCTTCGCCGGATCGGGGGTCTGTCGTGCGCCGTTCAATATGGCCGCTGACGCTAACGGAACCGGAGACATTCCACATTCGCATATTCACGTCTTCAAAATCGCCGTTGACAATGTAATTTTTATCCTCGATACTCAGATAACATTTGATCGCTGTGCCGCCGGCCATGCCGTCAATGACATAATCGCCCAACGCATTCACCGCATCTAACTGCGCATGGTTCCATGCTGCCGGTACAGCCTGTTCGCTGCCGTCCGCGTATACCGCGCTGACTGTTTCCGGCAGGGCTCTTGGCGCGCTCAGCAATTGTGTGAGTTCAATATCGGGTATCGCATCTATAAAATTCTCCCGCATGGCCGCGCCGTTTTTGGCGTACTTAAACACGTTCAAGGACGGCAAAGGGTAACCGTTGAAATCAAACAGCGCCTGATTATCTACTGCGCTGCCGCCGTACCACATACCGGCATCCTTGGGGTCGTATTCGGAAGCGTGGCTGGATGCCCAGCCGCTGCCGAACTGTTCCCATTTCGCGAAGTTGGCGTTATAGTCCGTGCCTACGGGTATCCACGCGGGTTCCCAGTAAAACACGCCGATGGCGCCGGCATCCGAAGCTGCCGCGATAACATTCCGCAGGGACCGCGCCTGACCGTAAACCGAAAACGGGTACGCCTGACCGCGTGAGTCGGATATGGTATTGCCGAACGCATCGCCGTCTTCCTCAGTGTAGGCGTATGCTGTTTCGGCGATCAGCGCCTCTTTTCCATAACGTTCTTTGATCAAGAGCAGCTGGGCTGTCAGGTTTTTCAGCGTCCCATGCCAATAGGGATAGTACGAACTGGCGAATACATCATAGTCCACCTCAAAGTTCTTTAAATACTGGGCGAAATTCACATAACGCCCTTGATGGGGGTCGGTAAAATGAACTGCAATTTTAATGTTTTTGTCATATTTACGAACGGCCCTCGCCCCCGCATTCATCAGTACGGAAATGTTGATCCATTTATTTTCGCCGCTCATGGCGTTGTTGGTTTCATTACCCAACTGCACCATACCGATGACTCCGCCCTTCCCGATCTCCTTCAGCGTGTCGATGGTAAACTGTTCCAGCGCAATGGCTTTCTGTTCGATTTCCATGTCAGCCCATGCCTTGGGCGACATCTGTTTGGCCGGGTCGGCCCAAAAATCGGAGTAATGGAAATCGACAAACAATTTCAACCCGTACGCTTTTGCGCGCGCGGCAATCACGGCGGCGTTTTTGATGTCGCAGTTGCCGCCTCCGTAACTCCTTCCCTCGGCATCATAAGGGTCGTTCCAGATACGCACCCGTATATAATTTACGCCTGCTTCGGCCAGTGTCTTAAAAATATCCTGTTCTTTGCCGTCAAAACTGTAAAATTTTACACCGCTGTTTTCCAGTGCAATGACGCTGGATATGTCCACGCCGAACATAAAACCTTTGGGCAGATTGGGTACAGCCTCCACGTAGATGTTCGCATTATCGTCTTTCGGCACGGTTTTAGGTTTTAGCGATCCGGACGAACAAGCCGTGATCATCGTTGTCAGAATAACCATCATGAGTAATGAAAAAATTTTCTTCATGGTAATCTCCTATTCGTGTTCCACAGTTTTCTTGGCATATTTTATTATAAACATGACTTTATCTAATGAATGACCCCGCCATTTACACAGCACTATTCACTAAAACCTTCACTCCCTTCCCGCCATCAATAACGCCATCACCTTGGCATCCCCCAGTATGTTGGAGATAAGGGCGTATTCATTGGGCTGATGAGCGGTGTTGTCCATGCGGCTCCAGACGGCGCAGTGGATGCCCCTGTTGCGGAAGAACGCTCCCACGGTACCGCCGCCTATGCCGATGGGCCGTGTTTTTACACCGTACACGGTTTCCACCGCACCGGACAACATGGTAACCAGGGGGGAGTCCGCCGGAGTTGCCTGTGATTCTACCCGCTGGTGAACAATATAGTTGATCGTAACCTTGTGCTTTTTTTCTATTTCTGCTTTGAGCCGGTCTATCGCAGAAAGAATCGTGTCCACCGGATACCGGGGGAGTATCCTCATATCCATGCAGAAACGGTCTTCTCCGGGGATGGTGTTGATGTTCGGCACATTGGAAGTTTTTTTGGTGGGCTGGAAGGTGGAATAATCCGGCTCAAAGAGCGGGTCGCGGTCATTAAACATTGTTCCCAGTTCGCTGTGGAGGCGGATGGCCAGTTCCGCCCCGGCCAGGTGGGCGTTGGCTCCCAGGTCCGGACGGGAGCCGTGGGCTTGTTTTCCCAGGGTGGTAAATTCCAGCCACAGAAGATTTTTCTCCGCAATCTCGATTGTTTCGCCGTTGCTGTCTCCGCCATCGGGGATAAGGATAAGGTCCGATTTTCCAAAAAGATCAGAATGTTCCCTAAGCAGCGCCGCCACACCATAAGCGCTGCCGCATTCCTCATCGGCACAGAGGAGGAGTTTTACCGGCAGTCCCGGAGCAAGCCCGGTTTCCATAAAAGCAACTGCGGCAATAAGGGACGATACAAGGCCCTGCTGGTTATCTTCCACGCCCCTTCCGATAAGCCGCGGCCCAGGAGGATCATCTCTGCGGATCACGCTCCAGGGATCGCTTTCCCAAAGGCTCATTTCACCCGGCGGCACTACATCAGTGTGGCTCATAATCCACAATGCGCCGTCCGCCGGGCCGTGGGAAGCGGCGCCCGAATTACAGGCGGCGTTTACATCCACAACCAGATTGGGCCGGATTCCTTCTTTGGCTTTTTCATCTTTTATATCAATTCGCCTAAAGGGAAAGCCCCGCTTTGTGAGCCAGCCTTCCAGCCAAAGCGTTTTGTCCAATTCCCCCTGGCCCCCTGATTCAGGAGCAATGGCGGGATACTTGCATAGCTCTGTTTCCAGTTCTACCGCCAGTGTTTCAGCATTGTCAATATAAGAGAAAAGTTTCTTCTGCATGGATGAATTCTACTTCTTTCCGAGTACTGAATCAACCAGGTTTTTCAGGCCCGGGTCAAGGGTTTTGACCGTTTCAACATTGGGGCTTTTTACATCTTTATTTACATAGTGAACGCCGTTTTTCTGCCTGATCACTCCGGTTCCTGCCGGGGGCAATTCCTGGATTTCTCCGGCGCCCTCATTTTGGAAAGGCTTGTAAACCAAAGACATGGTAAAATCGGAACTTAGTTCTTCAAGTCGGCCTGAGGTTTTTGTTTCCCCACCGCCGCCATCGTCATCCGCATAAAAATTGTTCTTTTCTTCAAAAGGGGAAAGCATTTCAGAAAGGGGGGAAACAATTTCAACATCTGTAGCAATATCCCGCAGTGAATCTTCTTTATTCAGTGAGTTATTTTGTTCCTTGAAAACGTCAAATTCAATTTCACTTGCTTTATCGGCTATAGGTACTGAACTGACAGAAGGTGAAAAGGCAGATGCATCAATATCCTCATAATTTGCCGTGGCGTGCGGCGCTTCATCGCTTTTCAAATCGTCTAAGGTTAATTCTTCTACATCAACGCCTAATTCAATTCCTAAATCAAACAGTCCGGAGGGCAATTCAGAAACTTCATCCGCATCGTTCAATTCTTCCAATTCTTCAGCTTCGGCAAACTCTTCTACTTCAGCCAGTTCTTCTAATTCTTCATCTTCTTCCAGTGTTCCGTCTAGTTCTTCTTCGGCTAATTCTTCCGGTTCATTGTCATCACCCGATAATTCTTCCAATTCTTCCAATTCTTCCGGGTCTTCTTCCGCAGATGATTGAATTGTCAACTGAGCCGCCGACTGGGCCGCCGGGAGACTGCCTGCCGCCAGGAGCATACGGCTTAGTATGTTCTGTAGTTTATCCTCATCAATAGCCAGTCTGGTTTCCCGCCTGTTTCCTATAGCGTCAAGAATTTCATCCCAGGATTTGTCAATAAGAATATCAATGTCTTTTAGCAGCGGCGTGGGCTTATTTTTTATACCCCGTTTTAGCTCGGTGCGCACATCCTCCCTGCGCTGTTCCAGCTCATGCCGCCAAAGGTTCCAGTCTATTTCCCCCTTGCGTTCGTAGTAATCCCTGATAAGGGAAAGCTGGAGCCTTTTAAGCTGGGTTTGAACAACCGTTATTGTGTCTGGACGCAAATTAAAAATCAGGAAAACTGTAAGAAAGATCGTTAAAAAGACAGAAAGTAGAATGATGGTTTTCATTATTTGAGGGAAGTCAAAAAGCGATTCACTAACCACCCGGCCAACAATAAACTCTTGATTTGTTCTTGCTGAAAACAGCACTACTGTTGAACCCTGAGAGTTCAGGCTGGTATGCTGATAAATTCCTTCCTGCCAAACAGAGGATATAACAGAAAGAAGCGCTTCCCTGCCGGTATTGGGCAATCCCGATACTATTCCCGGAGGAACGGATATAATAGAAAGATTTTCACCTGCCTTGATTCGGCCTTCCATGATAAGCTGGTCTTCCAAAGCCCGTACCGAAAGGGAGTACATTGCCGTACCCCGGTATATGTCAAGGGAATCCATAAACGGAAAGGAAAAGATGATACGTTCATTTCGCTGATCCATGGTAATTTTACAGGTAATTTTATCCGGTTCTCCCTGAGGAACCGCCAGTTCTGCATAAGGAGTAAAGGGGGTAACATCATTATAATTTTTGTAGGTAATGGAATTATTGGTTTGATTTAAAATGTCCGTAGGGGAAGTAGAAAAATGAATCCGCAGACCTCCGGCATCAATAAAGCGTACCGATTGGAGCCCTTTTTCCGATTCCATAAGCTGGCCATAAAGTCTGGCCCGTTCAAAAATGTCCTGGCCCGACTGAGTAGGAATAAAGCTCTGTTGTACTGCGTCGTTTCTCAGGATTTCTGAAAATTTTTTCTTCATTTCCTCAAAATAATTCTGAATGGTATCCGTATCGCGCCGGACTTCCTTATTTTGGAAATTGGTAATTGAAGGATTATAAAAACGGGTTTCCACCAGATTGAGAAACCCGGTAAATGCAAGCGCAGAAAAACCTGCTACAAGGACTACCGAAATAAGGAGGCTGAGTGCGGCTTTTAGCGAAGTTGTCACCGATTCCTACCCTGGAAAAAGATCATGGGAAGCTCTAAAAACCGGTTGTTTTTAGAGCTTCCTTTGCAGTTTCTCGCCCTTTGGGCTGCGAAACGTGCGTTTTTAAGCGGTAAATCACTAAAAACTGAAGTTTTTAGTGATTCCCACGTTTCTTTCTTTATATATATCGGAATAATTCATGCTCTTATTTATAAGTGTATTCTACCGGGTTTATTTATGCTATACCGGAAGATGTGAAGACTTACCCTGTCCAGCCGGAACCGCCGCGGGTATTTTTAGCGGGCATTTGCCAATCCGGCGGGGTTCCCCGTGATGAAGCGGAAAAATTCACTGTAGAATTGGCAGGGCTGGCTGATACCTTAAGCCTGAACATAGTGGGAAAAGAAACCTTTAACATAAGGGAACAGAACCCCCGTTACGGTATGGGCAGCGGAAAGGCCCGGGAAGTGGCGGAAAAAGCCCTTGCCTCCGGTGCGGAATGTATCATTTTTGACCGGGAAATAAGCCCTTCCCAACAGCGGAATTGGGAGGAGCTTTCCGGCCTTTCCGTCCTGGACAGGCAGGAACTGATTATTCGTATATTTGCCAGCCGGGCCCGAACCAAAGAGGCGGAACTTCAGGCCGAATTGGCCGAACTCCTCTACGCCCTGCCCCGGCTTTCCCATAAATACATTGATCTGTCCCGCCAGCGGGGCGGTTCTTACGGCACACGGGGGGCAGGGGAAACCCGGCTGGAAACGGACAGGCGGCAAATCCGCCAGCGGATAACCCTGCTAAAGGGGGAAATAGAAACGGTACGCCGGAACAGGGCGGTTCAGCGCAGGCAGCGGGAAAAACAGGGAACGCCGGTCTGCGCCCTGGTAGGGTATACCAATGCGGGAAAATCGTCCCTTCACCGGGCGCTGACCGGTTCGGACGTGCTTGTGGAGGACAAGCTCTTTGCCACACTGGACCCCACCGCCCGCCGGGTAAGCCGCCTGGGCTCTTCCGGAGTGCGGAAAGCGGTTATCTTTGTTGATACCGTGGGATTTATCCGCCGGCTGCCCCACAATTTGGTGGACGCTTTCCGCGCTACCCTTGAAGAAGCAGCCCAGGCGGACTTGCTCATCCACGTACTGGATGCCGCCGATCCTGCACGGGAGGAACACCGCTCTGCGGTCATGGAGACCCTGCGTGCCTTGGGCGCTGGGGAAATTCCCCTTATCACGGCCCTCAACAAGGCGGATTTGCTTGGCCAAGAGGAAAGAGCGGCCCTGCAAGTAAGTGATTCCGCGATGGTTTCCGCCATAAACCGGGAGGGGCTGGAATCGCTCTGGAATTTAATTGAAAAAACGCTTAAGTTTTAGCTTTACCCGCCGATATTAGAACGGTATATATATCGTTACTGGGGAGGGAGATTATGGCATATAACGCGCTATCAGCTTATAAAGAAACCCGGATTAGGACTGCCAGTCAGGGCCAGCTTATCGTCATGCTTTATGACGAGGCGGTAAAGCAGTTGGACAAGGCGCTGGAACTGCTGGGGCTGAACAATTCCGGCAAGCGGGATCCTTCCAGGATCGAGGTTATCGGCAAGGCCATTATCAAGGCACGGGACATTGTTACCGAGCTTATGGTATCTCTGGATTTTGATCAGGGAGGGGAAATAGCCCAGAACCTTTTTGCCCTCTACACCTGGTTCAACAAGGAATTGATGGAAGCCCACATGAGCGTGGACGCTGCCCGGATTACCGTGGTCAGGAATATGGTAAACGAACTGCGGGGCGCATGGATTGAAACCAGCGCAAAAACCAGCGCGGAAGGCCGCCCGGTTGAGGGCGTTAATATAGCAGGGTAAACAGTATTGAAAAATGAAGCCGTACAGAAAAATATCAGCCCTGATGAACTAAAACGCAGGGTGGCGACCATTAAACGATTCCGGGAACTGCTTTCCCAGCAGCGGGATCGTTTCCGGCAGTATTTGACTGTACTGGACAAGCAAAAGGATGTAATCGAAAAAGGCAATGCAGATGCCCTTATGGCCCATGTAGAACTGGAAGAACAAATCATAGGAGATATTTTTGCCATACAAAAAGTGATCGATCCGATGGAAGCAATGTACCGGGCAAGTTTCCCCACCGGGCCCGCCGGTATTTTGCCCGCCGGCGCCTTTTCCGGTGAAGCACAAGGAATTCCGGCGGAAGCACAATCAGAAGTTCCAGGCCTGCGGACAGCGTTGGAGGAACTCCGTTTAGAGGCAGTACTCCGTTCCACGCGTAACCGGGAACTCCTTGCCAGCCGCATGGAGGAAATCCGGCAGGAAATGAAAGCTCTGCGGGCCAATCCCTACGCCATACACCATTCCGCCTATTCAAGCGAAAGCGCCGCCCTGGTAGATATTGCCGGATAGCCCCGGTCCGTGATATTCTAATAGACAATCATGGCATCTCTTACCCCTATTTTTACCTCTCTTAAAGAAGCTCAAACACTCCTGGCCCTGCACAACCGCGCCCGGAAAGACGCGGCTCTTACTGCGGCGGCGGGAGCCATAAACGAAAACCGCCGGGCGATCCTGGCGGCCAATGCGAAAGACACGGAAAAGGCCGGGGCCGCCGGAATGAAAGAAGCGCTGATAGACCGCCTCCTCCTTAACGACAAGCGCATTGATGACATTATTTCCGGCATAGAAACGGTGGCACGTCTTGATGATCCGATTGGGCGGGTCAAGGCCGGATGGGAAACCCCTGACGGTCTTTTTATTGAACAGATTACCGTGCCCCTGGGAGTAGCGGCGATCATCTATGAATCCCGCCCCAATGTAAGCGCCGATGCGGCAAGCCTTGCCTACAAGGCGGGCTGTGCGGTATTGCTCCGGGGTTCTTCAGCGGCTTTGGAATCCAACCGGGCGCTGGTTGCCGCCATTAAAAAAGGGCTGGCCGCCGGGGGCGGGATTGCCGACGCTGTGGCCCTGGCAGATTCAGGCAGCCGCGGCGATGTGGATGAAATCCTTACAGCGCGGGGATTTATCGACGTGGTTCTGCCCCGTGGCGGCCATGATCTGATACGCCGCGTGGTGGAGAATGCCCGTATTCCTGTCATTGAAACCGGAGAGGGAAACTGCCATATCTATGTGGATGAAAGTGCCGATATAGACGCGGCTGTGCGGATCATCGAAAACGCAAAACTGCAAAAACCCGGCGCCTGCAATGCGGCGGAAACCCTGCTGGTTCACCGTTCCGCCCTGCCGGCCCTTATGCCCACCCTGGCCGCCTGCCTTGCCGGTAAGGCGGAACTCCGCTGCGATGCTGCATCAAAGGCGGCGATTGACGCTGCTGGCGCAAATAGCGGCGGCGCTGTAAATAGCAGCGGCGCTGCTTCCCATCCCGCTCTTGTGATCAAAGACGCAACAGAGGAAGACTGGGCGGCGGAATTCCTTGATTATATTCTGGCCGTTAAAACGGTGGATTCCCTTGAAGAAGCAATCGTCCACATCAACCGTTACGGCACGCAACATTCGGAGGCGATCCTTACCGGAAATCTGGCGGCGGCGGAAGAATTTTGCCGCAAGGTAGACGCCGCCTGCGTATATGTGAACGCGTCCACCCGCTTTACCGACGGAGGTGAGTTCGGCATGGGGGCGGAACTGGGGATCAGCACCCAGAAATTCCACGCGCGGGGGCCCATGGGTCTTGAAGCCTTAACGGCGATCAAGTACCGTATTACAGGGAACGGCCATGTCCGTAAATAAACCGGAACAATATGATACCGCAGCTTATTGAAAAAGCCCGTAAAATTGTCATTAAGTTTGGCTCCAATACTCTGGCAGGCGTGAACGGAAGGATCAACGATGCACTGCTGGCGGAATTTGCCGAACAGGCGGCGGCGCTCATAAAACAGGGCAAGCAAATCGTCATTGTTTCTTCCGGCGCTCAAGTGGCGGGGCTTTCCGCCATGGACAGGTGGGAACGCAAGCGCGACCTTCACTACAGGCAGGCCCTGTGCGCGGTTGGGCAGGTAAAACTAATGCATGCGTGGGAACGGGCTTTTTCTCCGCAGGGAATTCAAATCGCCCAGATACTGCTTACCAGGGATGACTTTGCCGACAACACCCGCACCCTTAATATGCGGAACACTCTTTTTACCCTGGTAGATGAGGGGATTGTGCCGATCATCAATGAGAACGACACGGTTAGCGTAGAAGAAATCAAGATAGGCGATAACGACACTTTGGCAGCCCAGTCGGCAATTTTGTGGAGCGCCGATCTTCTGGTGATGTTCAGCGATATTGACGGCCTTTACGACAGAAACCCCAAACAATATTCCGATGCAAAACTTGTGAGTGAAGTCCGTGACATAGCCGCCGCCCGGCAATCGGTAAGTACTGCCGGAAATGACGGCGGTGCCGGGGAATTCGGTACGGGGGGCATTGTTACCAAGCTGGATGCGGCGGAACAGGTTGTGTCCTACGGCATCCCCATGATCCTCGCCCACGGCGGACGTAAGCGGGCGCTTGAAACCCTTGCCGCAGGTACCGGGCAGGGCACGGCGTTTCTGGCGTAAATATCCCCGCAGACAATACGATGCTCCCGTCTGTTGTTCTGCTGCTGGTACAATAAATAGGAGCGAGCACAGATTATTTTTTGTATCAGTTGTATTATAAATCAGGATGGGTTATGAGACTCTTTATTGCGGTTAACGTCGATCAAGAAATAAAACGCCGTATTCTGGAAGTACAGGACCGGATCAGAAAAGAAGTAAATAGGGGGAAATTTCCCCCAAAGGAAAATTTCCACATTACCCTGGTGTTTCTTGGCGAAACCCCGGAGGAACGGCTGCCGGCAATCAAGGAGGCCATGATACAGGCCGCTTCTACAGGCGGAAAACCGGTTTCCGCCTTTGAATTTTCTTTTTCCAAAGCGGGGTTTTTTAAGCGGGGCGGCAAAGAACTGTGGTGGCTGGGGACGGATACCAAAAACGACAGACTGGAAAACTTGCAGAAAAATCTTACCTCGGAACTGCTTGCCAGGAATTTTGTTTTTGATAATAAACCCTTCACAGCCCACATTACGCTTGGGCGGGAAATTCGCAGCGAACTGTGGCCTTTTAATACGGAAAACATCGCCGTTCCGGTTAATCGTTTAAGCTTAATGCAGTCTCAGCATCTACCGGCGGCAGAGAAGAAAAGTGCCGTTGTGTATACGGAGCTTTTTGGATGTGATTTAGGTTGACAACGTTGCGTGTACATCCTGATACATTACTTTGGCTTCCCCCAGGGGCAGAAATACCCGGCTGTCTGTTACAGCTTAAACCGTTCCGATAATTCCTTGAGGTGGCTGCCGATAAAAATCGCCCCGTATGCGGTAATAACGGCTCCTGTGATGATCCCCAGGGGCAGAAGAAAGGAAGAACCCTGATCCCGCGCGACGCTGGCAAAATCTTTCCCGAAAAACGTGGTTGCCAGGGAAAGAAGCATGACAAGCCCGGCAATTACCCAGCCTCTGGTAGAAAATCCGCCGGCCTCAAAAACCGGCTCATCACCCGTTTCCTCATCATAGGCTTCACTGTAAATGCGGTTCATGATAGCGCCGCTAAAATCCGGGGAGGGGGGAAAGAAGCTGGTCTGCAGCAGGAAGCGGGTTTTTTCATAGGTTTCTAATTGGGCCGCACACTTGCCGCAGGCAATAATGTGGAACGCCAGGCCAAACCGCCTCCACAGGGAAGGTAAATCCTCTATTTCATAAACCGTATCAAGGGCATCTTCACATTTCATTTTTCTCTCCTCTTTATACATACCGGACTTACTGTTCATCGGCCAGCTTTTCCCGGAGCAGCTTTTTCCCCCTGAACACATGGGACTTTATTGTGTTCTCCGGAAAGCCGGTAATTTCTCCAATCTCCCTGATCGAACAATCGTAAAAAAAATACAGGTCTACGCAAACCCGATACTTTTCCGGCAGTTCCGCAACCGCAGAACGAACCGCTTCCTGTGCGGCAACCCGCAATATATGCAGTTCCGGGCTTTCATCTTCCGTTACCGGTTCCTCCGCCAGACTGTGGTACTCTTTGCGGCGGTTAATGCTGTTTACCGCCGTGTTGTAGGCAATGCGGTACAGCCAGGTAGAAAACCGCGACTGCCCCCGGAATGTGGCAAGACTCCGGTATGATCGGATAAACACATCCTGGGTAAAGTCCGCCGCATCCTCCTGGTTGTGAAAGAAACTTAAGCCCATGGCGTGTACCTTCTGCTGATAACGCTCCACCAGCAGCCGGAACAGTTCCTTTCTTCCGCCAAGGATTTCTTCAACAAGCAGGGGTTCGTTAAAATCAGCCGGAATGCGCTGTTTTTCAGGATATCTTCCCTCTCCTTCTGTCATGTACGCTTGTCGCCGCGCTTAATTAAATAGTACGCCAGAAGACCAATTCCAATGGACAGGGGGATGATGCCTCCCAGAAGACCATGCCCGGTGTTTCCGATGATGATAAAAAAGATCGTAAGGCTTGATCCTACGCTAAGGAGGAGGAGCCCGGTAAGCAGGCTGAACGACAGAAGGTTAAATTCGGATTTAAGGTCCTGCCCGGTCTTAATCAAAAGAACCTTGCGCCGATGGTTCCAAAGCAGGTAAAAGAACACCACCACCGAACCCATGAATATGCCTACAATTGGGATAACGGCAATGATTACTTGAGCTGCGCTAGATTTGAACATAAAATCCGGTTTCCTCCTGACAGTACTATTATCTCCATCATAACCCGAAAAAACACCTCCGTCTATATTTGACTTGGGCAAAGGCCAAAAAGTTGCAAAGGAAAGGCTCCCCGCAAATATACCCGCCATCAAACAAACGCTCCGGCCTTTTCCCCTGCTTCACCATGTGCGGTCATGGCATTAGTTTACGGACGCTTTGGCGTCGCATTTCCTGTCCCATGCCGAATGGTTCAGCAGGGTAAAAGGCCGGAGCTTCCGGTGCTTTAGCCGCCAGGGACGGCGGTGCGGAAATGCTTTAGGCGGAGTTTTTGCATAGCAAAAACTCTCAAGCACAAAACCGGCAAGGAAGCCGGGTTTGTGCAGGGGTATTTTGGCGGGTTTAAGAGCGGGAATTTGCGGTGCTTTAGGCGGCAGGACGCCGCTGTTTCTAATGCTTTAGGGGGTGTTTTTGCGTAGCAAGAACGACAAGTCCATAATTGGCAGGACGCCGCTGTTTCTAATGCTTTAGTTAGAGTTTTTGCATAGCAAAAACGACAAGCCCAAAACCGACA
>JAITCP010000100.1 GCA_031283025.1 Spirochaetaceae bacterium
AAACCAACCTTTACAAAGCCTTTCAGAAAACAACTCAAGCTGATGGAAAAACGCCGTATGAATATTTACAAACTTCGGGAAGTCATAGGCATGATCATTAACGAACAACCCTTGCCGCCGGAACGCAATCAACACGTTTAGATAACGAACAACTATCCCCCCTCCCTTCGACAAGCTCAGGGAGCGCCCTACTCCCTGCTTTAGACCGCAGGGATGCGGTTGCAGAAATGCTTTAGCCCCATCCCCCATTTTCTCTCACCGTTGAAAATTGTTTTCCGCGCCTATGTTGTCAAAACCGCACCTTATACAACACGATCAGGGCAATTGTAAGGCCAATAAGTATGACCCAATAAATGATACTTCCTCTTTTCATAGAATACTCCTTTAGGCTTTTTCACAATTTCAGTTTTTGAAAAAGCCTCCTTGTTTGTTGGTTTGCCGTACAGTGCCGGTTCACTGAAAGCCGGTCAAAATATTGTAGGCAACCTGGGCATTGATGGCATTCCGTACCATCATAAGCGCGTCAGACTGGGCCAGCCGTAGAATCTGGTTCAAAATATGCAGATGGTTTTCCCGTGCATGTTCGCCCATTGCCAGCATAAACACCACATGAACCGGCTTGTCGTCCGGAGTGCCGTAGTCAATCCCCCTTTGCGATACGCCTATTGCGCCGATCATGTCTTCAATTCCGCCGCAAAAGGCGTGGGGTATGGCAATGCCGGAAGTGTACCCCGTACTCATTTTGCGTTCCCGTTCCTGAATAGCCGCAAGCAGGGCGGCGCCGTCACATTCGGGATGGGCTTCCGCCATTTTATCAACCAGTTCAATAAAGGCGGCCTCTTTTGTCGTACCCTCAAGATTCAGCTTAATTGTTTGAGGGATAAAAATTTCATTCAATAACATCCTCATGAATATACTCCTGATGACTTTTAAGTTAAATTTTGTACCGAGAAAATTAAAAAGTAAAATTGAGGATGGGCTAAATTCGGAGTTTCAGGGGAACGGCGGTTGTTTCTATTGGGGGCGGATTGTTCCTGACTGTCTGCAGCAATAGTCCGGCAGGGTAAAGGGCCGAGGTTTGTATTTCCTCAGACAGGAACACCCGCAGTATGCCGTTACGCAGGAGGGAATTTTGATGCCCGTAAGCCTTACCGGCAGTTTTTGGGTCTTCAATCAGCCAGTCAAAGGTATGGCTTGCGGCGGTAAAAGAACCGCCGGAACTCAGTTGGTTTTTCCCCGGCTCTTCAAAACGGAGGTTTTCTGCCGTTGAAAAGGTAAAGGTTCCTATTAAAGCAAGCGCAAGATATGCCGTAAAAGCATAACAGGGCCATTGGCTTTTTCCGTTATGAACCATAGGGTAATGATAGCGCCGGAGGGGATTTTTATTCAAGGGTATATTATATACGTCTTTTAGCCGATTGAAAGCGGTATATTTAGGCTATTAGCGTATAAAAATGACGCGTGTCAACGCCCTATGGGCGCTGTTGTTTGTTCCCTTGCCGCCTAAAGCAATGAAAATAAATGTAACGCCCACCAGCAAATGCCCACTCTTAACCCCCGCCCAAATCCGGCTTCCATGCCGGATTTGGGCTTGTCGTTTTTACTACGCAAAAACTCCGCCTAAAGTACTTTTGCACCGCCTACCGCGGCGCGTATGGCTGGATAAATCCAGCCTAGTGTTATTGAATGCGGTTCAGTTATCCTGCGCCGGAACGTGATACAATTGCGGGTCAACGCCCTACGGGCGCTATTGTTTGTTCCCATGTCGGCTAAAGCAATGAAAATAAATGTAACGCTCACCAGCAAATGCCCGCTCTTAAACGCAAAAATACCCGTATTATACGGAAGCTCCGGCCTTTTACCCTTTCGGTTAATTGCCGGGTGTTTCCGGGGATAGTAGGAAGCGCACATAGAATAAAAGCGGAAGTGGGTGTCTCTTGCATACGTGCCCTAAAACCTTAGGGTGCGTATGTAAGAGACAGGCCCCACCATTATTTTGTAGTGCGCCTCCCCCAAAAATCAGAAACACCCGGTTGTTGGTGAAGCAGGGTAAAAGGCCGGAGCGTTTGTTCGATAGCGGGTATATTTGCGGGGCACTTTATGGAATATTTCTGGTTAGCTGTTTTTTATCCAGCACTATGGCGATACGCCCTTCACGGAGGAGCCGGCGGTTATTCTCTGTGGAAAGGATCAGGAGGGCGTCTTCCCGGTCAATTACCGGATCGGTGGGGGAAGCGCCAAAAATTCCCCGTGCCATGATCCGCAGGGGGTTTTCTCCCACCCTGGTGATAAGGTCGTCGTCCAGGGCGGAGGGAACGGCGCGCATAATGCTTTCCCGGCTGACATAACGGACAACGGCGGTTTCTTTGCCAAGTTGAGGGTCTATCACGTCCCGCCCGTATAGCAGGTTCATTTCGCTGTCCCAGATTTTGGGGAAAAGGCAGGGCACTGCCAGGGCGGATGAATAACGCCCGTGAACGGGAAGGCTTTCATCTGCAATGATGACGATCCCTGTGTAGTCCCGTACGGGAAGGGGGATAAGCGGAGGGTTAATAGTCCGGGGCCGTGAATGGCGGATCAGTTCCGCCGCTATGCCGGTAAGGTTTACCGCTACCCGTTCTGTAATGGCAGAAAGATCCGTGGAGAGGGCGGAGGGGGAGTAGCGGGTATTCCGGGCAAAGGAGCCTGCCGCTAATTCCCCCCGGTTTACCAGGTCTCCCAGAGTAGTGGAGGAATCGGCCTGAACATCCATAATAAAAGATTCAATAAAAAAGGAAATTTTATCTTCCAGTAACGTTTCTGCCTGGACTCTTCCGGCAGGCAGCTTAATTCCCGCCATCTGCAAATCCAGCATGATCGTTACATCGAATATCATGTGTTCCCAGTTCAGGTTTCCCTTGATCTCCGGATCAGTTTTCTGAGCGCCAAGCGGCGTCAGGGCAAAAACCAGTAACGGAAGAAGGAACCGCCGGGCCGGAGTTTTCATTGCCTAACCGGAGTCTTAAGGCTGCTTCCGGCCTTTAGTATATCGTTTAACCTCATGCCGTTGATCCGGGCAAGGGTTTCCGGGTCTGTGTTATAGGCCAGAGCGATAGACCAGAGAGTTTCTCCCCGTTTTACCAGATGGGTTCCGCTAAAAGATACGTTATCCTGCCGGGGAGCGGCGGCGGCCAGATTTATTTCCTTAAGTGCGGGAATAATCAGCCGCTGCCCTATTTTTAAGAACCGTTCCTGAAGACCGGGGTTATTGCTGCGTATCTGTTTTTCCGTAACCCCATACCGCACGGCAATTCCGGAAAGGGTATCTCCCGATCGTATTGTATGAAAATAATATTTGATCAGGGTGAGTTTTGGGTCTTTCAGTACAGCGGCAATAAGATGGGCCTGTGCTGCGGGAACCTTGATGTGGTAAGAGGGATCCGGCGGGGTAATGCCGTAGGTGAGCTCGCTGTTGGCTTTTTTTAGGTCCGTGGCAGAAAGCCCCGCGTGTTCCGCAACCATGCCCAAATCCACCTGGCGGCCTGCGGGAATACGGGTCCACTGGGGGTCTTCCGGCCAGAGCAGTTCAAGGCCAAAACGGCGGGGGTTGGATAAAATGTACGCTACGGCAAGAAGCCGGGGAACATACTGGATGGTTTCGTTTTTGAAAGCCTTCTGGCGGCACAGTTCCCAATAATCCGCGTCGGGGTATTTTTTAAGGGCGTTAAGCACCGTGCCAAGGCCCGCATTATAGGCAGCCAGGGCAAGCTCCCAGCTTCCCACTCGTTTGTATTCGTTTTCCAGCTTGTTAAGCGCTCCCTGGGTGGATTTCCAAAAATCCCGCCGTTCATCCATCCATTCGGTGATTTTCATGTCATAGGGGCCTATACTGTTCCGCATAAACTGCCAAAGCCCTGTTGCCCCGGAACGGCTTACTGCTGAAGGAGAATAGGCCGATTCAATCACCGGAAGGTATATAAGTTCCGCAGGCATCCCCCGGCTTTCAATTTCGCTCCGGATAAAGGCAAGGTAAGGCTCACTGCGCTTTACGATCGTGGTAAGCCAGTTTTTTCCGCCTTTGGTGGTATATTGTTCAATACACTTTTGGGTTAATGGTTCGTCATAACCGGTAAGGGTAAAGAACAGGGGCGCTTCCCCATGGGGGGTAACGGCATAAGGCTGATCCTGGGGGATTTGACGGAGGGGCCGGGTAACGGGCTCTTCCCTGACAATCTCTATATGTTCCGCCTCATCCAACTGGGTACTTGCCAGCTCTTCAGCGCAGACGAAAAACGGAACGAAACAAAGCAAAAGAAATAACAAGGTATGTTTCATGGTACCAGTATATCTTACCACGGGCCTGCCCCACTGGCAAGATAATAAACGATTTGGTATAATTGTATCATAATGAATCAACTCCGCCGTATTGCCGTTCATTTGGTATTTGCTGTCGGTCTTGTTCTCATGAGTCTTGGTATTGCCTTTCTCCTGGGCACCATGACCGGTATTTCACGCAATACCGTATTGGGTTCTTTCCTTTTTATTATTATCGGCGCTCTTTGCGCCGCTTTAGCAGTAAAATGGAACAAACAGACAATATATCTCTTTTTTGCGTCTTTTTTTATCCTTGTAGGGCTGTTTTTGTTTCTTTCCGCCCTGGATATTATTCACGTAACTCTGATCCGGAGCTGGCCATTGCTTTCTGTTTTTGCCGGTCTTGCCCTGTTTCCTGCGGGGTGGCGCCATTACCGGGCGCTCCGTTACCACTACCTGATTCCCTCTCTGGCCTTTATCGTTTTGGGCTGCGCACTGCTCGTTTTTTCCTTAAAGATGGTTTCCTTCTCTTTTAAAATTTTCATTATCAACTGGTGGCCCCTGCTCCTGGCCCTGGCCGGGATACTTCTTATATTCCTTTCCGTCAGCTCCAAAAACAGGGATGATGTTCCTTGAGAAACCCGTTTTTACAAATTCCGGTTTTTCAAAAACATAGTCTTCCGGTTCTTTTACTTGTCTGCGCCTTCTTTACCGCCTGCGCTTCCGGTTCCGGCAAGAAAGAGCCGGACAATAACCCTTCCGGCGGAGATTCCCCGGTGCAAGTTTTACCCGACATCGTGCCATCCGTGTCCAATACGGAAAATCCGCGCTCCCTGATTGAAAGGGGTTCCCCCGATTCTTTGGCCCAAGCCGCAGCGTTGTTTCGGGCTGCTCCTCCGGCATCCGCCGATCAACGCCGGGCATTAAGCGCCGCAGCTTTAGTAATTGCCAGAATTGTTTATCCGGAGATTTCCCTTGGACTGCCGGAGGTTTCCGGGGGTCATCCGTATGAGCGGATTATCCGGGATGTGGATCGGAGGACATACACCCCGCCGCCGTCCGCTTCCGGGGATTTTTTGGAGCATATACTCCCTTTTCTTGCCCTGTACAACTACGTGAATTTTGGCCCAAGTATTGATCCGTCCCGTTATCAGGCCGCTCTTCCCCATCTGGAACAGGCGGCCCGGCTTAACGGCGCTTCTGTCCTGCCCCCCCTGTTCCGGGGTTTTGCCCTTGAAAAGACCGGAAACATCAAAGAAGCGGAGGCGGCCTACAATCAGGCCCTGACGCTGGACAACAGTTGTTACCCTGCGGAATTGGGACTCGCCCGGCTCCTTCATGCCCAGGGAAAATATGATGAGGAGCTTACCCTGCTTAACGGCCTGCAAACCCGGTATCCCGGCAGTATGGAGATACGGAAACAGTTTGCCCGGCTTTTTATGGCAAAAGGGGATGCTCAGCAGGCTGACGGCCTGATTACGGAAATTCTCCGGCTGGAAAGCCGGAACGGGGAATTTCTCCTCCTCCGTTCCCGGCTCCTCCTTGACAGAGGGCTCTACCAGCAGGCCCAGAGTACGCTGGATACCCTGGCGGCAATAGACAGCACAAACCGGCAGTACATCTTTTTGCGGGCCAGGCATCAGGCGGAAGGTCTGCGTAACCGTACAGCGGCGATTAATCTGCTGCAGACTCTGTACCGTTCCCAGCCGGACAACGGTGAAATAGCGGTTTATCTGGCCTCTTTACTGCTGGAATCGTCCCGTGCGGAGGATACGGCGGAAGGCCGGATTTTGCTTGCCCGCCTTTTGGAGTCTTCCCCCGCAATGCCGGAAGTCCTGGCACTGGCTGCGGCGGACAGCATACGGGGTGAGAAATGGGGGGAAGCAAAAACTTATCTGGACAGGCTTCTTACCGGCAGGCGGGAACGGAAAGACCTGCTTAATGCCTGGAAAGTTGAACGTGCCCTGGGGAACTTGGCCGCAGCCCTTTCCCATGCACGGGAACTCTATAACCGGAATCAGCCAAGCGATGAGGAAGCGGCAGCTTACGTTACCTCCCTTATTGATACGGGACGGCAGGCAGAAGCCGGCAAGATCATTAACGAACGCATTGCAACGGTTCCCAGCGGTACGGATAAGAGCCAATACTATTACCTCCGTTCCCGGCTTCGGACAAATGAAGAAGCGGTTCTCAATGACCTGCGTTCCGCCCTTTTTGAGGATCCCCGGAATCTGGACGCGCTTATTACGATTTTTGAAATATACCACCGTAAAAAGGATGAACGGCGGGCGGTTTATTACCTGAAACAGGCCCTGGCCATAGCTCCTAATAATCCTCAGCTTAGCCGTTATAAGACAGAATATGCCGCTCTGCTGGGGAACTAGGGGCGGATACATTGACATTTTCACATCTCTTATGGTAGTTTGTATTATTCATTGTTTAAGGATGTTAATATGAATCAATTTGTATTTCCCCTGCTCATGGGTGTTCCCCCTGGGGGTGAATCAGGCGGCGGCGGCGGTTTTTTGGGGCTTCTCCCCATTGTGGCGATTTTTGCCGTTTTTTACTTTCTTATAATAAGGCCCCAAAACAAGAAACAGAAAGAAACCCAGCGTATGCTGGCGGATTTGAAAAAAGGGGATCGGGTGGTTACTATCGGGGGTATTCACGGGGCTATTCAGTCAATAAAGGATAGTTCTGTAATTCTTAAAGTGGATGAAAACTGCAAAATCGAGTTTTCCCGGAACGCTATTGCATCCATGGAAGCAGCCGGCAAAGGGGAAAAAGACAAAGCAGAAAATACTTCTTCAAACGAGGAGAGCGCTGAATAAATATGAGAAAACGGAACCGGTTTTTCATCGTTTTGATTGTGGTGGCGATGTGCTTCTTCTTCCTTTATCCTACCATCCAGTGGTACTTTTTTGTTCCCCGTGACGAACAGACGCTGGCTCAGGGTTCCCGTGAGCAAATCCGGGATTATGCCCGCAGAACTGCGGGGCAGGATATGGAAAAGCTGATTGCAGCCGCCCGTGACGCAGAAGCCCTTCCGGAAGGGATGGATTTTCTGCTTGCCCAGGCAAAAAAAGCCTACAAGGACATAAATAAGGAATTCCCGGAAACTTGGGATGCCGTCGCGGTATTAAAGGTTTTTTCCCGGTCGGAGGTTCAAAGCCTTATAGAAACCCATTACCGGGAGCGTATTCTTAAGCTCAAGCGGCTCCAGCAGCACGCCGTTCAGTTGGGGCTTGATCTTTCCGGGGGCCTTTCTATTGTGCTTCAGGGGGATATGGCCACCCTGGATGAAAAATTCCAGGAACAGTACGAACGCTCTCCGACTGCGAGTGAACGCGACATTGTTTTTTTGCAGACACTGGAAGTGCTTAACAGCCGGATTGACCGCTTTGGCCTTACGGAGCCGGTAATCCGCCGCCAGGGAGCCGATCAGATTTACGTGGAAGTTCCCGGCGCTCAGGACCCTGAGCGGATACGGTCGATTGTTATGGGGGCAGGCGGCCTTACTTTTCAAATTGTAGACGAGGAAGCCACCGCGGCTTTTGAATCCTACCGCAGGGAACATCCCGCTTTTCTTCCCAACGATGACGGAACCCTTCCTGCATCGGGTATAGTGCCGGACGATATACTGGTATTCGGGATTTACAAAAAAGACCGCTACGGCCTGGATGAATGGACGGGCTATGCGGCGGTAAAGAAAGAAGTGGGGCTGGACGGCAGCCATGTCAGGAGCGCAACGATTGAGCGTGACAGCCGGACAAGCGAACCGGGTGTCGTTTTTCAGCTTGATGCGGAAGGCGGGGATATTTTTTATGAATTTACCGGCGCCAACATCAGGAAGCCCTTGGCTATCGTACTGGATAATCACATTAAGTCGATTGCAACCATTAACGGCGCAATCCGCGATTCTGTCAGATTAAGCGGCGGCAGCCTTGATATGGATGAAGCGAACAATATTGCCGTTGTCCTCCGTACCGCCGCGCTGCCGGTAAAACTTGATGTGGTAAACCAGCAGTCCATTGGGCCGTCCCTGGGGGCGGATACCATTACACGGGGCCTTTACGCCCTGCTAGGCGGTCTTGCGGCGGTGTTGATCTTCATGCTGCTTTATTACCGGTCTGCGGGAATCAATGCAATAATAGCCCAGATTTTGAATATATATTTTATGTTCAGTATCCTCTCAGCTTTTAACTTTACCCTGACGCTGCCCAGTATAGCGGGTTTTATCCTTACTATCGGTATGGCGGTAGACACCAGCGTCATCATCTTTGAAAGGATGAAGGAGGAACTCCGGCTGGGCAAGGGCCGCAAGGCGGCGGTTGATGCGGGTTTTGACAAGGCTTTTTGGGCGATCATGGACTCCAACATTACCACCTTTATTGCAGCCCTTTTCCTTTCACAACTGGGAACCGGCCCCATTCAGGGTTTTGCGGTAAGTTTGTCCATAGGGATATTTTCCTCGGTCTTTACGGGTCTTTTTGTTTCCCGGCTTATCTTTGACTTTGGCACCGATGTATTTGGCAGTGAAAAACTTACGGTAAGCTGGATTACCAACGTCAAGACCGCCGCAGAGCGGACGGGGAGGGCAAAATGAAGCGGATACTTACGTTTTCACGGCTCTTTTTACCGGCCATGATTTTTTCCTCTGTCCTGATTATCTCCGGTATTGCGGGGTATAAGTTTAAGGGCGGCTTTAATATGGGGATTGATTTTAGGGCCGGTTTAATTCAGGAAGTTCAACTGGCCTCCCGCGCATTCAGCATTAGTTATGACGGGCCCGGCAATGCGGTGGTTTCCCTTTCCAATACCAGTCTGACCATAGCCGTATCCGGGGCGGGCGTTCAGGGCTTTACCTACCAGTACCTTCTTTCCGATTACGGTACGATTGGCGCCTTTGCCTACGCTCTGAATCAGGTGGAAGGCATTAGCGTTACAAGCGCCGCTCCCGGTTCTTCTTCCTTTAGTCAATTGGTTCTGGACGCGCAGTCGGCTCCGGTGCTTCCCCCGTCAACAGCA
Source organism: Spirochaetaceae bacterium (assembly GCA_031283025.1). Classification (GTDB taxonomy): domain Bacteria; phylum Spirochaetota; class Spirochaetia; order Treponematales; family Breznakiellaceae; genus WRIV01. The sequence goes on from JAITCP010000100.1 coordinate 9,322, forward strand.
GAGGAAGATCAAACCTACTGGGTTCACTACCTCCCCAGCGGAGCCGCTCCGGTTCCCCTGGAAGAAGTGCGTTCCGCCCTGTCCGTTTTCGGCGAACCGGCAATTCAGGTGCTGGGGGATCCGGCGGAGCGGCACTTTATGGTACGCCTACAGGACAGCGACATAAAAGAAGACTTTACCACCGCCGACATTGGAAAAGCCCTGGAAGGCCGCTTTGGAGAAGGAGAGGCGGCAATTACCAGTTCCAACTATGTAGGTTCCCGGTTTTCCAAAAATCTTGCGAACCAGGCTATATGGCTCCTGGGGGCAACACTGCTGCTTATTCTGATCTATGCTTCCGTGCGGTTTAAGCCCCAGTACGCAGTGGGAGCGGTACTTGGAATTATTCATGACGGCCTTATCATGGTGGGATTTATCGTTTGGACAGGCATGGAATTCAACACAACCACTATTGCGGCAATCATGACCATACTGGGTTATTCGATCAACGATACAATCGTTATTTTTGACCGGATTCGGGAAACGGTAAAGATATATCCTGATGATGATTTTAAGACGGTTCTTAACCGAGCGATTACGGAAACGTTAAGCCGTACCTTTATCACTACTTTGACTACCATGCTGGCGGTGATTTCACTCTACGTCTTTACCACCGGGTCGATGAAGGATTTTGCCCTTGCATTGCTGGTCGGACTGGTTTCCGGCGTTTATTCCACGATCTTTATCGCCAGTGGTTTTGTTTACTTTTGGGAAAGGAAGTTTGCCGGCAAAACTGAAGAAACTTGACGCTGATACGTGCAAAGGTTTTAGGGTTCTGCATGGGGGTGCGCCGGGCGGTAGAAATAGCCCAGGCGGCCCTTGCAGCGGCAAGAGCCGAACCCGGCTGCGTCATCTATACTCTGGGCCCCCTGATCCACAATCCCCAGGTTCTTGATTCGCTTGCCGGTCAGGGCATCCGCATACTGGAGGAGGGCTGCCTTTTTTCAGACAGGTTTACGGAAGTACCCAGCCCTGATCTTTCCGGCGCTGTAGTGATAATCCGGGCGCATGGGATTGACCCGGAAACGGAACAGAAACTCCGTGAAGGGGGGGCGCGGATTATTGACGCTACCTGCCTGCGGGTTAAAGCAAGCCAGCTTGCCGCCCTTGAAATGGCGGAAAAAGGATACCGGATTTTTCTTGCCGGAGAAAGCGATCATGCGGAGCTAAAGGGAATATACGGGTATGCCCTGGAAGGGGCCGCTCGTGCGGGAGATGACAGCAGTGCGGCGGGAGCGGTACAAGCCGGGTGTATTATTGTAGGGAACCCCCAGGAGGCAAAGGCCGCCGCCGTGGCGCTGCTGGAAAGGGAACCCCTGGCAAAAACTGCCTTAATCGGGCAAACCACGATTTCTGAAGATGAATATAAAATGACTGCGGAAGCAATAAAAGAAATATTTCCCAATCTGGAAGTGAAAAACACCATCTGCCAGGCAACCCGTGAAAGGCAGAACGCCCTGCGGGAACTCTGTTCACAGGCGGACGCTGTTATTATTGCCGGGGGGAAGGATTCCGCAAATACCCGGCGGCTCCTTTCCATCGCTCAAGGCTGCGGCAAGAAAGCGTGGCTTGTGGAGAGCGCAAGCGCCCTGCCTGTGCCTGATGAAATAAACGATGCCTGTATACCTGCCGGCGGCGTACCTGCAATCGGCATATCCGCCGGCGCTTCTACTCCCGACAGCGTAATTGCGGAAATAGAAAGCGCCCTTTGTCCGGCTTAATCCTGTGAGGTTCTTGTGCGTTCATACCCCCAAATAGGTTCACGTTTTGGCCCTTTGTATTTTTATAAGGAAGCCATCGCAATAGCCCTGCCGGTAATGCTCCAGCAGTTTATTATGAGCATGGTCTCTCTTGTTGACAATTTTATGGTTGCCGGCCTGGGAGACATAAGCATGGCGGCGGTGAATGTTACCAATCATTTAAGTTTTGTCTTCTTTGTAATGATAAGCACGATATGCCAGGCCGGCGGCATTTACATAGCCCAGTTCAGGGGCGCCAATGACAGCGAGGGGATGAAACACGCATTCCGTTTCAAGGTAATTTTTGCCGCCATTGCTGCCGTACTGTTTTTTATTCTTTGCCGAATCATCCCGGATAAAATGATCGCCATGATGACGATGGGAAACGCCGCTCAGGAGGAAATCGTTATTATCGGTTCCGGTTATCTTAAGCTGGTTTCGTGGACAGTTTTTCCGGCTGCGATCTCCGTGTCCATTGGTACAAGTTTCCGTGAGATTGCCCGCCCCAAAGGGCCGTTGTTTGTTTCTGCGGCGGCGACACTGGTAAACACTGTGGGGAACTGGATTTTGATTTACGGCAATCTGGGCGCGCCCCGGCTGGAAGTTACCGGAGCGGCTTATGCGACAATAATCGCCCGCTTCACTGAACTTGTAATATTCCTGATTTTTGCCAACGCGGTAAAAGCGCCTTTCTTTGTAAGCCTTAACAAACTATTAAATATTCGCCGTGACTTGATAGCAATAATTCTTTCCAAGTCCGCTATGATATTTGTTTCAGAAGTGTCATGGATCAGCGCGGAAACGCTTATGATATCCATGTACAACCGCCGTGGCGGTGCGGAGGTGGTGGCCGGAATGGCCGCCGGGTGGACTATCGCCAATATTTTCTTTTTGCTTTTGGGGGGAATCTGGACCGCTTCCACCGTCCTTGTCGGCGGGTCTTTGGGGGCAAACAAGCTGGACGATGCCCGCCGCCGGGCTGAGTGGCTTAAATCGGGGGCTTTTGCGGCAGGCGTTATTTTAGCCCTTCCCGGAGCAGCATTATCCGCAGTACTTATTCCCCTTGTCTTTTCAAACCTGAGCCCCGATGCCCGGAGTACCTGCCTTGGTTTGGTTCTGGTAATTCTGGCCTACCTGCCCCTTTGGGGCGGTCTTAACACCCAGTTCGCCATTTCCCGCGCGGGCGGCGACACTGCGCTGGGAATGTACACCGATCTTATTGTCAATACCCTGCTCTTTGCCCCCGGTGCCGTTGTTCTTTCGTTTTTCACTCCTCTTTCACCGGTGCCGATGTTTGCCCTGCTCAAAACCACCGACTTTGTAAAATATTTTGTAGCCAGCCGCCTGATGAAAAAAGAAAAGTGGGTGCGAAATCTGACGGGGTATTAAGCGCCCCCGCAAACAATCAGATACTCCAACTCCCAAGTTTTTACACCAAGAACGCCAAGATACAAAGAGCGCCAAGCAGGAAGGGAAGGGGCAATGCTCTCAAATGAACCTCCTTCCCCTCCCCCTCCGTGAAACTCCGTGGTTTTATTTGTAAAGTTAATGCCCACGGTTCCGGCTCTGTTTTGCATCAGAATTATGCTTGCACCCAGCTCTTCTTTCTAATATACTTGAACAATGGACTATGAGATTCTACCCCCAACGAACGACTTTGTGTTCAAACTCCTCTTTGGCGATAATCGTCATAAAAGTATGCTCATAGAAATGCTCAAGAGTTTTGTGGATTTGCCGGACGAAGAATTTGAGCTTGTTTTTTTGGATACCTA
>JAITCP010000177.1 GCA_031283025.1 Spirochaetaceae bacterium
TGACATTTAAGGATGAAGAAAGCATAACCCCAGATAGTGAAATAGGCCGGCAAATAATTAAAACAATGATGAAGTTACATGGAAAAAATACAAGAAAAACAAGTTCACGGCCAAAAAAATCATCAACGAAAAAGCAAGAACCAAAAGATACTTGAAAGTCATTTTTGGGAGGGGCACGCGATGGTGCCTGTCACCGCTTTTTCGTTGTGGTGTCGGTTAGCGGGGTACACAACCTGTAGTGGTGGTAATTGCCGGATGTTTCGCTAAAGCATTTTTGCAACCGCCCACCGCGGCGCGTACGGCTGGATAAATCCAGCCTAATGTAATTGAATGTGGTTCAGTTATCCTGCGCCGGAATGTTATACAATTGCGGGTCAACGCCCTATGGGCGCTATTGTTTGTTCCCTTGGCGGCTAAAGCAGGGCGGAATGTCTGAGCGGCAGCCGGTGCGGCGTAGGCGGGAATATTTGCCCCTACTCCCCGCTTAACTCAATAAGCAGACTGTCTAGGGCAGTAATAATGTTTTTCCCCCTGATTCGTTCCTTGCGGCTCATAATGACGGCGAAACAGGTAAATGTATCGCTCAGGAGTTCTCCAAAAAGGCCGGGGATTTTCATATCCTTCCTGATGATTAGGCGGGACAACATAACAAGCCCTTCAAGCGTTACCGCACGGTGAATGCCCGTCTTGAGCGCGCCGGAGGTGATTTTGAATATTCCTATAGAAAACAGAATTTGCCCATAGGGCATTAAAAGGTTAAAAAACACAATGCCAAGGATCACCAGAACAGTAAAAAGCGGATAGGGGCTTTTCTTGAAAAACCAGGCAAGGAACCAGAATAAAAGAAAGAGAAGCGCCCTAACCACGGTACTGGGGATAAAGAGCAAAACAAGCATTGCCGGAATACCGGCAATGTAATTAAGCCGCGCCATTCGCCGCCCCCCTTGCCGCGGCATACCACTGTGAACGGCGGGCAAATGCTTCGCAAAAAAGGCCCAGGGCTATTCCGGTAACAAGCCCCGCACAGAGAAAGGGTGGGGTTATAAACCGCACTGCACCCTGAAAGATAAAAACATGGGCCAGGGCTAACTGGCTTATATTGGATGTCATGGCTCCTGCCGTACCTATTCCTGTAAAAGAAACCTTTTGCCCCAGCACGCGGCGGAGCGCATACATAACCACGGCGGACAAACCCGTACCTGCCATTGAAAAAAGAAAAATATACGAAAACAAAGTGCCGGTGATCAGGGCCTGCCCCAGCACTTTGATCCCCGCAAGGATCATAAAACAGTGAAACGGAAAAATATCCAGCGCCAGCATAAGCGGCAGGTTGGCAATGCCTATGCGCATAAACGGCAAGGGCTTGGGTATCATGTATTCAATGGCGGATAAAAAAAGACAAAATGCTCCCAAAAGGGAAACGGTTTTCCGCAGCGCCGGATTCCCAAGGCCGCTTGCGGCGCAAGGCGGCGGCTCCCCCGTGTTTCCAGACATCGGCGGCCCTTCCGCATTACCAGGCAATGGCATCGAGAGCGTTACCCTGTCCATCGCTTCCTTCTATCATTAAAAAGACGCCGTTTGGCAGGCACGCCGCCCAGGCCCCCTGTTGTTTAAGCGGGCCCTGAATTACGCAGGTTTGGTTATCGCAGGGTGAAGATTCCACCCAGGCAGAATTCTTATGAATTCGCACTACGGTAGTACCCAGCGGCCCCGGCACGCTGACGGTTTCATCAGCATCCAGGGGAAAGCTCCACTTCCGGCGCTGCCCCTGGATCAGCACACGGCTAACCGCCTGCGGTTTTACATAGGCCGTATAGGCAGAAAACGCCGTCAAACCAACGGCCAGAAGGATAATCACCATGTCAAAAAGTGTTACCGAGGGCTTTTCCTTCATAGATAAATTACTGCCTAAGGAAACTGCTGATTAGCGTCAAGTTAATCAGCGGTTCCCCACGTTATTTCATAGTCCAGCGCTTTTTCCAAAACAAGAATATCGGTAAGGGGAATATTAAAGCGGGCTTCCCGGCCTGAGTATGTACCCCCCTTAACGGATTTTACCGTTCCCGGCAGGGTGATCGTCACGCTAATTCCGGAAGCTGCAATTTCCGCCGCCAGAGCCTTACCGTCAACCCCTTTTATCATTGAATAGACCAATTCTACCTGCTCTAAATATTCCGCTTTGGAGATTACATCTCCGGTAGCTGCCGGGGCCAAAAGAAGGGCAAGATAATATTCAGCCTCAGGGCCAAGCTGTTTTAATACCAGGGGAGCGTTACTCCTGTCCAGATGTATGGTCAGCTTGCCCGGAACGGCGCCGGAAGAAGCCGTGTAGCTGACAAAGCGGGCAGCCCCCGTGTTCAGCAAGTCCCCGATATTGCTTATCCGGACGCTTCCATCTATCTTTTCCTGACCGCTGTTACGCAGGGCGGAGGAAGCAATCCCCGGCGCGGCCTGGAGAGTACGGTTCAGGGTGGCGGCATCCAGCACGGAACCGCCCTGGCCGCCGCTTGCGTCGCGCAAATTTCGTACAAGGGCGATCATATTCGGCTCCAGTCCGGCCTGAATCTGTAAAGAACCGGAACCATCCTGAACAAGCTGGCCGCTTATACGGCCTGAACAGGCCATAAGGACGGCAAAAATGGGCAAAACCCGCAGAAAATGCTTAATATTCATACTATTTATAACAATGTTCATGCAGAAAGGTTAAGAAGGGCGCCTGTTGGGGCCGGTGGAGCGAGTACATAGGGCATAGCGGCATTAGCGGCCCGTGCGGCCTTGATCTGGCCCTCATACTTGGAAATCAGGGCGTCTATTTGCTCATTGGAAAGGTTGTCCGGCGCAAGATCGGGCTTTTTTTTCATTTGGCTTAGCTGTTCAATCAGTACGTCAAGAACCTTTAGCCTGCTAACGGCCACACCATGGGTTCCTTCAGGGGCGGGAACCCCGGAAACGTGCTTAAAATGGGAATAGATATAACTGGCCGGCGACACAGGCAGAGACATCCTGTTTGACCGTGAAGTGGCTAAAGCGTAACCAATACTGGGAAACGCAGATACGCCTGAAACCCTCATAATCAACTCCTTAATGAGAATCTCTAAAAACTTCAGTTTTTAGAGATTTACCGCTGAAAAATGCACGTTTCGCAGTCCAAAGGGCGAGAAACTGCAAAGGAACCTCTAAAAACAACCGGTTTTTGGAGGTTACCTAATGTTATTTTCGGTATTTTAACGGGATTTATTACGGGTTTTTACATGGAAGGATTACCGCCTATTGAATAAATATTTTTTTTAACAGATAATTGTAGTAATGCAAATTCAGGATGCTACAATTTCCCGGCTTATTGAACGGATAGGCGAACATTACCGGAGCAATATTACCAATCGCTTTGTCAGGCCCGCCCTGCTTCAGTTGTCTTTTGACAACCAGTCATGGGCTTTAATGGAAGATCTAACGGAAAAGGAATCCAGCCCTACTATCCATTTGGAGGAAGTATACCGGCAAATTACCGCCGCCGCCCGTTTTGTGGCCGTTGTCAGGCGGGATCTGCCTGACCTCCGAAGCCGTGTAAGCCGGGCGGATCCTTCCGCGCCGGACAAGGTACTGCGGGAAATGGCCGTAAAAAACTTTGGGGCAAACCTTCAGGTTTTTGCCGATCTGGTGAACGAATTATTCATTAAACTGGTAGAGATCGATAAATCGAACTCCAAGGGAGCCGCAACCCTCTATTCCCGTATGCCTGAGCTGTCAAATGTAGGCCGCCTTCTGGTAGGGTAATTGATAAGCCGTCCATTGCCGTTATACATCTTGAATTTCCCCCTTATGTACCTTTATACTGGTATCATTAAACATTAAGGAGTTAGAAAAATATGAAATTGGAAGAACTAAAGCACCCCGGCTTAAAAAAATGGATAGAGGAAGCGGTTTCGCTCATGTCCCCCAACGCGGTGGAAGTTTGTGACGGAACCCAGTCCGAATATGATCGGATGATTAAAGCCCTGCTGGACGCGGGACTTGCCACGCCCTTAAATGCGGAAAAACGCCCTAACTGTTTTCTGTTCCGTTCCGACCCTTCTGACGTGGCACGGGTGGAAAACCGTACTTATATTGCAAGTAAAAGCCAGGACGATGCGGGCCCAACAAACAACTGGATTGATCCGGCGGAACTCAAAAAGACCATGACGGGCCTGTACTCCGGCTGCATGAAGGGGCGGACCATGTACGTGATCCCCTTCTCCATGGGCCCGGTTGGTTCGGATATTGCCAAAATCGGCATGGAAATTACCGACTCCCCCTATGTTGTGGCAAATATGCACATTATGACCCGCGTGGGAACCAAAGTCCTTGACGTGCTGGGAAGCGACGGCTTTTATGTGCCCTGCTTCCATTCCGTTGGCAAACCCCTTGCCGAGGGGGAAGAGGACAATGGTAAGTGGCCCTGCGCCCCCATAGAAGACAAGTACATCAGCCATTTCCCGGAAACACGGGAAATCTGGTCCTACGGTTCGGGGTATGGCGGAAACGCCCTCCTTGGCAAAAAATGCCTGGCGCTGCGCATTGCCAGCGTACTTGCCCGTGATGAAGGCTGGCTTGCAGAGCATATGCTCATATTAAAAATCACCAGCCCTCAGGGTGAAGTAAAATACGTTACCGGAGCGTTCCCCTCAGCCTGCGGCAAGACTAACCTCGCTATGCTCGTCCCCACCCTGCCGGGCTGGAAAGTCGAAACCGTAGGGGATGACATTGCCTGGATGAAGTTCGGCGCGGACGGCAGGCTCTATGCGATTAACCCTGAAGCGGGATTCTTTGGCGTAGCCCCCGGCACCAACGACGATTCCAATAAAAACGCAATGGAATCGATCAAAAAGAACACGATCTTTACCAACTGCGGCCTTACCGAAGACGGGGATATTTGGTGGGAGCAGATAGGGCATGGCGCTCCGGGCAAGGAAATTATCGACTGGAAGGGGCAGAAAAAACCCGCGCCGCAGACCGACAAAAGCCCCAAGGGCGAAGAAATTGCCCATGCCAACGCGCGGTTTACCGCGCCTGCAAGACAGTGCCCGGTTATCGCCAGCGAATGGGAAGACCCCAAAGGCGTGCCGATCAGCGCTTTCCTCTTTGGCGGACGGCGGCCCAGTACAATTCCCCTGGTAAACCAGAGCAAAGGCTGGATTCACGGCGTATTTATGGGTTCTATCACCGGATCAGAAGTTACTGCCGCGGTTATCTCCGATCAGGTTGGGCAAATCCGCCGCGACCCCTTTGCCATGCTGCCCTTCTGCGGCTATCACATGGGGGACTACTTTAAGCACTGGATCAAACTGGGGCAAAAAGCAGAAGCGGAAGGCAACGGAGACAAGCTGCCAAAAATATTCTTTGTCAACTGGTTCCGCAAAGACAAGGACGGCAAATTTATGTGGCCCGGCTACAGTGAGAATTCACGGGTATTGGCGTGGATATTTGAACGCTGCGACAACAAGGCCAACTACATGGAAACCCCCATCGGGAATCTTCCCAAACCCGGCGCTATAGAAGCGCCTGCCGGCATAAGCGCAGACACGATGGAGGAACTCTGTTCCGTGGACATTGAAGGCTGGAAAAAGGAAATTGCCGACGTCCGGCAGAACCACTATCCCAAATTCGGGGATAAGCTGCCCAAGGAACTGTACGCCGAACTTGATGCCATCGAGAAGCGCCTGAACGGGTAGAAAAAGCAGGGAATGGGGAATAGATTATTGCTCCCCATTCCCTATAGCCATCACCCCAAATACATCCGCAGTTTGGCAAGCAGCTCTTCAGTGTACACCGGTTTGCCGATATGATCGTTCATTCCCGCTTTAATGCATTTTTCCACGTCTTCACGGAATACATTGGCGGTTAACGCAATAATGGGGATGCCGCCGGAACGTTCCGCTGATTGCGCCCCGCCGGTCTTTTGCCGCAGTTCCGCCTCTGATGAACGTATCCGCCGGACGGCTTCATAACCGTCCATTTCCGGCATTTGTATATCCATAAGGATCAAATCAAAGTTTTCGGGGTTTTCTGTATACATTCGTACCGCTTCCATGCCGTCTCCCGCACAGGTAATATGTATTCCCGACGGCTCCAGCAGGGAAAGAATAATTTCACGGTTTGTATCTTCATCTTCCACAATCAGCAGCCTGTATCCGGTAAACAGGTTCTGAACATTTTCTTTTTCTTCAATACCGTCTTGTTTTTTGTCTTTTTCCGGACCAAGAGGGCGGATTTGTTTCTCCGGCGGCGCTTTATGCAGAGGGGCCGTATGCAGCGGCTGGGTGCTTCCTTTCTTCATCTGAACGGTAAAGGTAAAAGTGGAACCCCGGCCCGGGCTTGAATCAATACGGAGCTGGCCATGCATCAATTCTATAATTTGTTTGGAGATAACCAGCCCCAGGCCCGTACCGCTGTATCTTTTTGACGAATCGCTTTCCGCCCGGACAAACGAACTAAAGATTCGCTCCTGCTGCTCCCTGTTCATGCCAATTCCCGTATCTATAAGTTCAATTGCTATAATGTAATCATCCTTTTCTTTTTTGATCAGTTCCGCATTAAGGCGTATGGAGCCTTCTGCGGGGGTATACCTTACCGCATTGGAAAGCAGAGTGGCGATCACCTGGGCCAGGCGCCGGCTGTCTCCGATTAAATATTGCGGGATACGTTTGTCAATATCAAAGGAAAAAACCTGTTGTTTTTCCGCTATTTGAGAGTCAATAATTTCTATGGTTTTTTGCAGCATCTTCTCAAAATCAAATTCTGCCTGAGATAATTCAAACTGCTTCATTTCTATTTTGGATATGTCCAGAACATCGTTAATTACCCCCAAAAGATACGCAGACGCATTTTCGATTTTTCCAAGGGCGTAATCCTTCCGTTCTATGTCAGATGCGGATTGTCCTATGGCTGTCATGCCAATAATTGCATTTATGGGGGTTCTGATTTCGTGGCTCATGTTGGAAAGAAAATTGGTCTTGGCACGGCTTGCGGAAAGGGCGTTATCCCGCGCCTCGAAAAGGTTATGGATCATTTCGCTGTGCAGCAGGGCATGGACAAACAAAAGCCCCCCGGTACTGAGTACGGATTCTTCAATGGGGGTAAATTCCCGTTCCCGGCGTATATCAGCGCATACAACAAACCCCCAAAACTGTTCTTCCAGCAGCACGGGGATTGCCAGGAGTGAAACTATCCCCTGAGCGGCAAAATACTTCTGTTCTATCTGCGGCAGCCTGCGAACAGGGCTGTTTACGCACTGCCCTTTTGAAAGGATGCTTTCCCAGAGCGGAAGATTATTGGCGTAAGAAACAAACTCCGTAGATATGACATTCTGCCAGGATGCGGGGTTTTCTGACCATTCGCAAATCCGGGTACAGTACAATTTCCCGTTCCGGACGCTGTTTTTCCATATCTCCAGGCGGTCAAATTCCGCCGCATTTGACAGCATCCCCATACATTTCCGCACGGCGGGAACAAATTCATCCAGCCCGGCACAAAACAACAGACAAGCCGCATCGTTTACCGCCTTAAGCAGATTGATGTGGTATGCCGCCTTTTCATCTTCATAATTATTCATAATTGTTCTTCTATATAAACTATGTATCCAATTCCATAAAAGCGTCAAGCAAGAAAGAATTAAGAAAAAGCATACATTTTTCCCGGAAAGCGGCATCGTCCATGCCGTTTTGCCATTTTTTAAGCGTCCGGGGTATGGTTTCTTCTATTGTTTTTCCAAAGCGCCGGGCAAAAAGTTCCGGGTCCGGCCCTTCCCTATAGCGATACCCCATCAAAAGGGTTTCCTTTATCACCGTCGGCCTGTCCAGTTCTTCTGTCAATAGAACCGGCTTGCCGGAAAGAAACCCTTCCGTATCCGGTGCATACCACCGGCGCAGGCCGGTTCCGTCCTTTGCAATTATTGTTCCCGACGCGCCGGGCCCTACCCCAATCCAGTTGTTCATGCGCCAATACCGGATATTGTGAATACAGCGGTTCCCATGGGCGGAGTCCTGCAAGGCAAAATTCGATACTTCATATTGTTCAAAACCCGCATTTGTAAGGGCTTCTCGCCCTGCCAGCCAGAGCCGGTCTGCCTGATCCCCCGGCGGTGTTTCCCTTTTACCCAGCCGGGCCGCCAGGGGCGTTCCTTCACCTACTGTAAGCGTATACAGGGAAACATGGCCGGGCCTATAGGAAAGGGCAGCGCCAATATCCCGCAGCAACATATCCCGCTTTTGCTCGAAAGAACCGTTTTCCGGGTAAATCCCGCCGCTTATCAAATCCAGGCACAGGCCGGAACCGAATATTTCCGCCGCCGCGGCAATCCGGTTCCGGAGAAGGGCCACGCCTTTTCCCGGTGAATTTACCCAGCCTGACCTGACGTGCCGCCCCGTCCTCCGCCCCAGGAATTCCCGAAATCCCGGATCAAAGCTCTGCACTCCCAGGGAAAGGCGGGTTACTCCATGATCGGCGCAGGAGCGGAGGAAGGTATCATCCGCCGTTTCAGGGTTTGCCTCTACGGTAATTTCGCCGGGGGAGGATAAAGCGCTTGATCGTTTTAATAAATCGAGCAAGCCCTCCAGTAAGCGGCTGATGCCCCCGGCGCCCAAGAGCGAAGGGGTGCCGCCCCCTATGTATATGGAAGGAACGGTAACGCTGCCGGTTTCATCCACGGGGCGGCGCTCTGTTTCTAACTGCCGCTCCGTTTCCATAAACTGCCGCTCCGTTTCTTTAAGCAAAATGCCAATATAACGATCAATTATGCTGCTGCCGCGCTGCAATGGAACGGAATAAAAATCACAGTAATCGCACTTTGCCGTACAAAAAGGGATGTGCAGGTAAAGGGAAAACGATTCTGTCAATATCGTTTGAACCGGGTCAGGGGCCAATAGCGGATCAAAACCCGGCCTGTTATGGATGCCGCCGGAACCGGCCCCCAGGTACGGGAATCGTTGGTCGTGCTGCGATCATCGGAAAGGACAAAACATTCCCCTTTGCCCAGGACTTTGCTGTCCATAAAGCCGGAAAAAGGCAGGGATTCGTCCCACAACGGTGAAACCTGGGGCAGTTCGGGGATATAATCGGCACTGGTTAGTTCAAACTCGGTAAATTCGTACTGCTCCCCGGCAGGTTTTACCCTGACCACATAGTTGTTCATGCTCACTGTATCGCCCGGAAGGCCGATAACTCTTTTAACAAAAAGAACATCGTCTTTGGGAAAAAGACTGTAACGCTGAAAGGAAAAGAAACGGACAAAGCTGTCAAAAATCGTCCTAAGAAAAGGCCGCCCGGTTCCGGCGGTTCGATCCACCAGCACAACCTGCCCCCGCTGGAACGGCAGGCTGCCTTCTGTTTTATCCCTCAATAAATGATGCACGGTAAATGATAAAAAGACACAGCGATCCCCAGCCAAAAACTCCGGCTTCATTGTATTATTTTCCAGTACGCGGTTGGAAACCAACAGGCCGGAAATTAACGTGTAAACCACAATAAATGCAAAAAGCCAGATAAGAACGATCCGCACCTGCCGCAGATGATTTTGTTGATCCGCATAGGAATATTGACGCCAGCGTTTTGCCATATCCGCCTACCGTATAAAACCTTGTCTGGCCAGGGGCCAATACTTTAATGACCCCTTGCCTAGAATTTTGGAAGCCTTTACTGTTCCAAAAAAACGGCCGTCATGGGAATTGTCCCGGTTGTCTCCCAGGGGGAGTATGCGGCCTTCCGGCACATACCAGCCCTGCTGCTTAACGGCGAGGGCCTTGTACCGCTCATCCTGGGGATAGGCCCCGCGGATAAATGCATAACGGGCGGCAGCACGGGAAAAAAGATCGCCGTACTGCAGATTGTAAGAAGCGGCTTTTTGCATAAGGTTTTGCGGCGGGTTAAGCCCCAAATCAAAATATGCTTCCGCCCTGCCCATCGCCTCCAAAGCAGGGTACTCCCCCTCCCCCACCAGCCGTGAAAGACGATGGCTAAAGCCTCTGCTTTTTAAATATTCCCGCTCGTTTACCCAGCGGTCTTCCCCGGAAAAGCGGAAATACAATTCTCCCCTGCGGGTTTCTATTAAATCGCCCCCCATACCGGCGGCGCGCTTTATCAAAAAATGAACCCTGGGCCTGCCCGCTTCGTTCTTGTCTATATCCACCAAAGAAAGGGTAAGCATATAGATGATTCGCTGGGCAATGTCAAAGAGGGGGCCGTTGGAAAAATATTCGGGGTTTTCAAAGATGATCACGTCTTCCCGCTGCGGCTTTATGGGGCTGGGCAATTTCCACAATCCGGGCAGAAGTTCCGGGCCGTAAACCAGCTTGTTGACAAAAATCCGGTCATTTATTAAAAGGGTGTCGATCATGGAGCCGGAGGGAATCTGGTACGCCTGAAAGAGGTATTGATTTATGAGCAGCACCATCCCGGCGGCCCAGAGGAAAGCCTCCAGCCAGTCAACGATGGGGTTTTTTGCCTGCTGTTTTTCTTTTTTATGCCGCTTAAGCGTCCGCCGCCGTGTCAGCCAGTATTCTGTACAGTGCCGGAGCCCCTCCAAAAAAGGTGAAACAGGTTTTGCGCTCATTACGGTAACAATACCGGAAAAAGCCCTGTTGAACAATACCCCGCGGGGTTCTATACTTAAGCCCATGATTAACCGCAATACCGGATTTATACGCCATTATGGAAAATCTATTGAAGTAAAAGATGAAGACCGGGTAACGCTGCCTTCCTTTTTTGGCATTGCTCCGGAGCTTTACCTTGCCTTTCTGTACGGGGCGCTGTTGCTTGCCGTCCTTTTTTTTATCCTGGTTTTTCCGGGAATTGTAAATCCGGGGAGCGTCGCCGTCCTTAGCTCGGAACCTTCCGGGGCGGCTGTACGGGTGGATGATGTTACTCTTGGGTACACTCCCTGCAAGGTGTTTATTCCCCAGGGAAAGCGCCTTGTTGAATTTATCCTCCCCGATTTTGAGATCGACAGGCAGGAGTTGGAAGTTCATGGAAGGCTTTTTGCTTCCCTTTTTATTCCCCGAAAAATAACTATTAGCGGAAACCTGGCGTGCCCTGATCCTGCCGGGACTTTTGCCCTTGCCGCCCTGGACTATATACATTGGTCTGCCGCCGGGGAACCGACTGAAACCTATCAGATTCCCTTAAGCCTTTCCGAGGGAGCCTACCGTACCGGCCCTGCGGCAAAAGATACCGCGGTCCGGGAAACAATGGAAACCATTCTGGACGCATCCCTGCGCTACACGGTAACAAAAGCCGCCGCCCGCGACATTCTTCGTGCCGAATTCCTGGTCGACAACGCGGGCCTTTCCCCTTCACCCTTGACGATTATCCGGTCTATGCAGAAAGCGGCGGCCCGGCTTGGAAATAATCCCGCCGCCGCAGAGTATCTGGCGGAGCTGCTTCCCGATGAAGAAGCTGAGCGGGTGGCAGAATCGGCATGGTTCCAAAAGAACGGCGCTGATCCCGGAGCCGGCACAATGGGCGCCTACGATCTATCGTTCCGTATTCCCGGCGAATTGTCATTGGCCGGAGTTGATTTTTCCGCCATTCCCGCGGGCTTTACCAAAAACGGCGGCCAAACGGAAACCATGCCGCCCATGCTCATTGCCCGCTCACCTGTTACACTGGCGGCTTGGGAGGTTTTTGCGGCGGAAAATTCCGGCTGGTCAGCGGACAATAGGGAAACCCTGATTGCCGCGGGCCTTGTAGAAGAAAGCTTTTTACTGCCGGTGGACAGCCCCGCCTATCCTGAACCGGCAGCGCCGGGAATTTCCTGGTACGCCGCCGCCGCTTATTGTAAATGGCTCAACTCCAAACTGCCCCCTTCTCTTGCCGGATGGGAGGTTAAACTTCCTTCCGAAGCGGAATGGGAATACGGCATCCGGCAATCGGGGTTTCCCTGCGGAGCGCTCTGGGAATGGTGCGACGATCCCTATGCTCCCCTGAACTTTTTCCCCATGCCCAATAAGGCAGCCGATATGCTGATAAAGGAATCCGGCCATCCCTTAAACGATGCTACGGCCCATAGGCGGGCTTTGGAACGAACAGTGCGGGGAGGCTCCTGGATAAATCCCCCCAATACGGTAAGTCCTGATGCACGGGGTTCATTGCCGCCTGAAAGTTCGTCTCCCTTTACTGGCTTTAGGCCGATCATTGTTCCCAAACAGGGAAATTAGCCATGCCTGAGGGGGTAAAGATCATCGCCGTAAACCGGAAGGCCCGGTTTGATTATGCGGTGGATGAAGTCTACGAATGCGGCATAGAGCTTTTGGGCACAGAAGTAAAATCTTTCCGTGACGGAAAAATTTCGTTCCCCGACGCATGGGCGGAAGTGGTAAACCGGGAAGTATGGCTGCGGTCTTTACGGGTTGCGGAAAATCCCTTTTCATCGATCTTTAACCACGATCCTGACCGGAAAAAGAAGCTCCTCCTGCGCCGTGATGAAATAAAACGCATTACCCGCAAAACCGAAGAAAAAGGTTACACCCTTATTCCCCTTTCGTTTTACTTTAAGAAAGGGCGGGTCAAGGTAGAACTGGGATTATGCAAGGGGAAAAAAGTCTACGACAAACGGCACGATATTCGGGAGCGCGATCTTAAGCGGGAAATCTCCAGGGAATGGCGGGGGAAGCTGTCGTAACATATCTCCGCAAATATTCAGATGTTCCCGCATTTTGCTTACAACTTCTTACTTTGTGATCTTTCACCTCTTTTCCTTTACGGTCCCGTAACGCTGGAATAATTCCGCTTTTTTTGCTATAAAGAACTATGGATTCAGACTATTCTGCACAAAACATCCAGGTTCTTAAAGGTCTGGAAGCTGTACGCAAAAGGCCGGGTATGTATATCGGGACAACCGGTATAGACGGCCTTCACCACCTTGTATACGAGGTGGTAGACAACTCCGTAGACGAGGCCATGCAGGGCCACTGCGATGCGATTCTGGTTGTCCTGGAAGGGAACGATATTGTCCGGGTAGAGGACAATGGCCGGGGTATTCCCGTGGACATACACCCCACAGAAGGGGTCAGCGCCCTGGAACTGGTTATGACCAAGCTCCATGCGGGGGGCAAATTCGACAAAAAGTCCTACAAGGTTTCCGGGGGCCTTCACGGCGTGGGGGTTTCTGTGGTAAACGCGCTGTCCGTCTGGTGCGAGGCATTTATCTTTACCGGTAACAAGGTGCATACCCAGCGGTACAAACAGGGCATAGCGGAAGGGCCCACGGAAGAAGCGGCGCCCTCCGGCCTTGCTCCCTGGGCAGAGGAGCGGCTTGCAGGCGCGGAGATCACCACGGGGGCCGTTGCGCAAAGCGCCGCAAAAACTGTTACGCCGGGGGCGGCTTTAAACCTTGGCAGCCGGGGAACGGTGATCCGGTTTAAGGCAGACCCTTCAATCTTTGAAACCACAACCTACAACTTTGATATGCTTTCCAACCGGCTTAGGGAACTGGCCTTCCTTAACAAGGGCCTTAGAATCATCATTCGGGATGAGCGGCTTTCTATTCCCAAGTTTCATGAATTCTGTTTTGAAGGGGGAGTAAAAAGTTTTGTGGAGTACCTTAACGAAAGCAAGACCGTACTCCACAAAGAGCCGGTTGTCTTTGAAGGAAGCCGTGAAGACCCCGCCCAGGGTTCGGTAGAAGTGGAATGTGCCATCCAGTACAACGACGGCTTTAACGAGATCATGTATTCCTTTGTAAACGACATCAACACCCGTGAAGGGGGAACCCATCTGATGGGGTTCAAATCCGCCCTTACCAAAACGCTCAACGAATTCCTCAAAAAATCCAAACAGGCAAAAAAACTGGAAGAAGCCCTTTCCGGCGACGATGTGCGGGAAGGCCTTACGGCGGTGCTTTCCATCAAAGTTCCCAATCCCCAATTTGAAGGCCAGACCAAGGGCAAGTTGGGCAATTCAGAAGTAAAAGGGATTGTTGACTCAATCACCGGTGAACAGTTGGAACTGTTTTTTGATCAGCGCCCCGATGTAATTGCCAACATTCTGGAAAAATCCGTGCTGGCCGCCAGGGCACGGATAGCCGCCCGCCAGGCCAGGGATGCCACCCGCCGTAAAAATGCTATGGACAGCGCCGGCCTTCCGGGCAAACTGGCGGACTGTTCAGAGAAAGACCCCAGCCTGTGCGAACTGTTTATTGTAGAGGGAGACAGCGCCGGCGGCTCCGCCAAGGGAGGCCGCGACCGCCGCTATCAGGCGATACTTTCCCTTTTTGGGAAAATGCTCAATGTGGAAAAAACCCGCATAGAGAAAGTGGTAACCAACGAAAAACTGCAGCCCATCATCGCCAGTATAGGAGCCGGATGCGGCAGTAACTTTGATGCGGCCAAAATCCGCTACCACAAGATCGTCATCATGGCGGATGCGGACGTGGACGGCTCCCACATCAGAACCCTGCTCCTGACGTTCTTTTACCGTTACATGACGGAGCTGATCGAGCGGGGCCACGTGTACCTTGCCATGCCGCCGCTCTACAAGGTTAGTTATGAAAAGAAAACTTTTTACGCTTATGACGATACGGAAAAAGACAGCCTCCTTTTGGAATCGGGCCGCGACCCGGAAAAGGTTGCTGTTCAGCGGTACAAGGGCCTGGGAGAGATGAACCCCGACCAACTTTGGGAAACTACCATGGATCCGGTGCGGCGGAACATAATCCAGGTTCATTTGGATGATGCGGTAGAAGCGGAGCGAATCTTCAGTATCCTTATGGGGGAAAACGTTGCTCCCCGGCGGGAGTTTATTGAAGAAAACGCCCTGCTGGCAAATTTGGATGTGTAATACAATGAAAACAATAGCCTGCATAGGCGCGGGAAACATGGGGGCCGCCCTTATGAAGGGCGCTGCCGGGAAGGCGCAGATCGGCTTTGCCGATACCGACAAAGCAAAGGCAAAAGCTGCGGCCAGGGCCGTGAATGGTACGGTGTTTGCTTCCAATACAGAAGCGGCTAAAACCGGCGATTTTGTTTTTCTGGCGTTAAAGCCGCAAGTGTTGGCCGCGGTGCTGACGGAAATCGGCCCGGTGATCCGTGATCGGATGTCCTGCGGAAGTCCTGTGGCAGTAGTGTCCATGGCGGCAGGCTGGCCGATCAGCAAGATACAGGCCGTCATAGGAGGTTCGGGAGCCGATGCCCCCGCAGCCAAATCGCCGCAGGCATCGCTGCCCGTGGCGCGGATCATGCCCAATACGCCGGCCCTTGTTTCACGGGGGATGATCGCCCTGAGCGTTTCCCCCCAATTCCCCCCGGAGAAACTTGCGGAACTGGAAGCGATACTTGGCGGCGCCGGATTGACGGATCGCCTTGAAGAAACCCATATGGATGCGGTAACAGGCCTTTCCGGATCGGGCCCCGCCTTTGTGTACCAGTTTATAGAAGCGATGGCGGACGGCGGGGTGCTGGCGGGCCTTCCACGGGACAAAGCGCTGCGTTATGCCGCCCAGACCGTCATGGGAGCCGCCGATATGGTGCTGCAAACGGGGAAGCATCCGGGGGAATTAAAGGACATGGTCGCCTCCCCCGCCGGAACTACCATTCAGGGCCTGGCCGTGCTGGAACAGGGCGCTTTCCGGGGCACAGTGATCTCCGCCGTGGAAGCCGCCTGGAAGCGGGCGCAGGAACTGGGGTAACTTGACCCAACCTTTTTCCCCGCTTCGGGATATGAAAATTTTTATTCGAAAGTCTGTTTTAATACCCCGGAGCTCTGCCTGCCTGCTGCAGACAGGCTCCGGCTGTATTAAAACAAATATTAATAAGGAAATGGTATTAAACCAGACGGTATAATAAACATTCAGATAAGGAAGAAAAATGAGGTAATTATGCATGATTTTGCCCTTGTTACCGGCGCAAGTTCCGGTATTGGCCTTGCAATAAGCGGCGAATTAGCGCGGCGCGGATACCCTCTTTTAATGGTGAGTAACGAAGAGGCAAAGCTCGCCGAAGCAGCAGCCTCTTTGCAGGCTGAATACCATGTGAAAACAATAGCCCTCTATATGGATTTAGCGCAGAAAGACTCCGCGCACAAACTATTCAACTACAGTGAGACGAACAATTTAAAAATAGGCATAGTAGTAAATAACGCCGGAATTTACTTTTTTAAGGATGTTACCAATACGCCGCCTGAACGTATAGAAACCGTAATAAATCTGCACATCCTTACCCCTGCCCTGCTTTGCAGGTTATTTGCACAGCAGATGATCAGCGAAGGAAGACGAGGCTATATTCTGAACATAGCATCCATTGCCGCACGCATGATGATGCTGGGCATTGCACTTTACAGTTCCACCAAGAGCTTCTTACGCTGTTTTTCCCGTTCCATGCGCCTTGAAACTTTTGACCACGGAGTAAGCATTACTACGATTAGTCCGGGCGCGGCAGCCACCGGTCTGTATAATATGTCACCTCGTTATGTAAAACTCGGTGTTCGTTTTGGCTATATTATAACCCCCGAACGTCTTGCGTCGCTGGCGGTAAAAAAAATGTTTCAGCGCAAAGCGGAATACATCCCCGACGGATTTATTAATCGGCTGTTTATCCTTCTTGTCGCCGCAATACCGGAGGCGCTGGTTAGGCGAATAAAGAAGAAAATGGATACACCGCATTAATGAACCTCGTCCTAAAGGAACCAGTCAGGCAATTATCGCCGTCAATTAGTTGATCAACTTGGCCATAAACATTGCCCGGCCTTTGTTCTTGCCGTCAATAATGCCGAATTTGCGGAAAATATTTGTTACATGAAACGCGACGGCGCTGATGGATATAAAAAGACGCTCGCCAATATCCTTGTTATCAAGCCCTTCTACCATCAACCGGGCAACTTCCTTTTCACGTTCCGTTAAACCATAAGAATTGAATGTCTTTTCACGCAGGGACGCGGGATTAGCAGCCTTTTCCAGCAACGCGGTTTTTTCTTTAAGTTCCCTGTCTTTAATGACGGACAGCCGAAATAACATAAATGTAACCGACAATGCAAAGGCAACCATACTGTATCTGGTTAAATCCAGCGAGTAATGCAGAGAAAAAGAATCAATAAGATCAATGACTGCGGTCAGGACGAAAATGCCAACGGCAACCAGCAGATTCCCCGGATAAGTATTAACCAATATACCGGCAAACTTTTTGCC
>JAITCP010000003.1 GCA_031283025.1 Spirochaetaceae bacterium
CCGCACCATAGGGAGCAAGGTTTTTCTTCAGGGGGGAGTGGCAAAGAATTCCGCCGTTCCTCTGGCCTTTGCCATGCTGCTGGACAAGGAAATACTTGTTCCCCCTTCACCGGAATTGACGGGCTGCTTTGGGGTAGCCCTGCTGGCAAAACGCAAAAATGCGGACGGCCTTCTGGAAGAAAAAAACGTGGATTTGAGTGAACTGCGGACAAGGGAAATTGTTTACGAGCGGGTCTTTACCTGCCAAAGCTGCGACAACTACTGCCCCATACAGGTTCTTAATGTGGCGGGACACAAGTATATGTTCGGAGGCCGCTGCAACAAATACACCAATATGCGCAAGACCGTAAAGGATGTGCCGGTATTTGACTATGTGGAGAAACGGCAAAAATTGATGTATGAAGAATTTGCCGCGCCATGTAGTGGGGAATGGGGAATGGGGAATGGGGAACACGATTCACAATCTACTCCCCACTCCCCGCTCCCTACTCCCCACAATTACAAACGGCCTTTCTCCGTCGGCATACCCCGCGCGTTTTCCACACATTCGCTCTATCCCCTCTATTCGTGGTTTTTCTATGAGCTTGGGATCAAGACAATTCTTTCTACAGAGGTGGCTCATGAAGGAGTGGCGCGGGCGGAATCGACGTACTGTTTCCCCGCGGAGATAGCCCACGGCGCGGTGCAGGACTGCCTTGACAAGGGGGCGGACTATGTGCTCTTGGCCCACTTCCGGGATATGCCCAGTTATGAAGAAGAAGTACACGCCAACTTCTGCCCCATTACGCAGAGCCTTCCTTACTATATAGAAAAGGCGTTTCCCGATGTGGACAAAAAGCGCTGGCTGCCCCTGATAGTAAGTTTTAAGTTTGGCGATGAAAAGGCGCTGGAACTGTTTTGTGAAATGACAGCCCTCCTTGGCATAGATGAAAAAGAAACCGCGGCGGCCTTTAATGCGGCAATGGCCAAGCAGCAGGACTATTACCGCGCCGCCCGCGCTCTGGGTGAAGAAGCCCTGAAAGAAGCACACAGCGCCGGGCGGCCTGTCATCGCCCTTTTGGGACGGCCATACAATGCCTTTACAGCGGAAGCCAATATGGGAATCCCCCGGAAATTCGTTACCCGCGGTTATTCGGTTATACCGTTTGATCTTTTGCCCTTTGAAGGTGAAACTATTTTCCCCAATATGTACTGGTACTACGGACAGCAGGATGTTAAGGCCGCGGAGTTCCTGAAAAAAGACGATAACATTTACGTTACCTTTATCAGTAACTTTTCCTGCGCCCCCGATTCATTCATCCTCCATTATATTAAATGGATTATGGGGCAAAAACCGTTTCTGGTACTGGAACTGGATTCACATTCCGCCGATGCGGGAGTGGATACCAGGGTAGAGGCTTTTCTTGACATTATCGACGGCTACCGTGCCAAGAAAAGCGAAATTGAAGACGAGCGGTACAGCAACGGCTGGAAGTTTGTGTATGATTCTGCGGCAAGCAGGAATGAACAGCTTCGGATTGATAACGAAAAGACCGGGGAGCGTGTCGCCATACGGCACAATAAGCGGGTAAAGATACTCCTTGCCAATATGGGGGCCATTTCCACCGAGTATATCGCCGCAGCGATCCGAAGCATGGGAATAAACGCGGAAGCCCTGCCGGTGGCAACGTCAAAAACCGTTCAGGTTGCCCGTTCCCATGCATCGGGGAAAGAATGTGTCCCCAGCCACCTGGTGCTGGGAAGCGCCCTGCAATATTTTTCAGGTGAGAACTACCGTAAAGACGAACTGTACCTCCTCTTTGTGCCGATTACTACCGGGCCCTGCCGGACCGGGCAATACTATGTGTACTACGAAAACCTGTTCCGGGATATGCGGCTGGAAAATGTGGTGGTCTTCATTCTTTCCTCCGATAATTCCTACACAGAATTGGGGCCGAGTTTTGCCAGAGAAATGTGGAAGGGGCTTGTGCTTTCCGATTACCTAAAGGATGTGCAGACCGCCCTTAAAGCAACGGCGGAAAACCCCGCGCGGGCGCTTGCCGGTTTTGATAATTCCTGGCGCTCCCTGATGCAGACTGTGGAACACCAGCCAAAGCAAGTTTGGGATCACCTTAAAAACATAGCTTTTGAATTAAAGAAGATTCCCCTTAAACGGACGCTGGCGGATTGCCCCCGTGTGCTTATTGTAGGTGAAATCTACGTGCGCCGGGACGATTTTGCCGTAGGGGAACTTATTGATTTAATGAGCGAACGGGGCATCGTGGTAAAGGTTGCAAGCATTGGCGAATGGATTCATTACCTGGACTTTGTCCGGGAATGTGAACTGGAAAAGTTAATTTCACTGCGTAAACCGGGGCGGCGCTTTTTATCAAAACCCTGGCGGGAACTAAAGATGCTTGGTATTGAAAGATGGTGGAAACACTCAGTGGAACATAAGGTACTTTCCATTCTGGAACCAACCGGCCTTGTTCCCCCTTCACCGCGGGATATGAACCGGATCATGGCCAATACACAGAAATATTTTGTCAATCTGGAATTGCAGTCGGAGATTTCCGTGTCCAGCGGTGTCGCCGCCACCGCAATGGAAGAAGAAGGTTATTCAGGGATTGTCAACATAAGCCCCTTTGCCTGCCTTATAGGCCGAGTTATAGAAGGGCTCTTTACCCCCTGGGCACGGGAACGGAACTACCCGATACTATCGGTAGAAGTGGACGGCAACCTCCTCCCCCCCAACATTGTAAACAAGCTGAACATTTTTATGGTGAATGTGCTCCGTTTCCGGGGCGGGGAAGATACTACGGTGTTGGTGGATGCTCCGGCGGAAAACCGTTAAAAACGGAAGTTTTGGAACAGCCTTAAATGAACGTATCTTTTAGTGTACTCTTTTTCCACCGGCCCTGTAGAATTCCTTGACAAATCCGTCAAAATGATTATATAATTTTATTTACAGAACAAGTGATGTGAGGAGGCCCAAATGAAAAAGATATTTTTAGCGTGTCTGTTTATCGGCATAGTGGTTCTTCAGGTTCCGGCGCAGAAAACGCAAGGCCTGACCTGGGACATTCAGTTTCAAAAGGGAAAGGAACGGGTACCTGTTCCCAATTCCCAAACCATTACGGTGGAAAGCGGGCAGGATTTTTTCATCGTCATTAGTCCCGCCTCTGACTGTTTTTGTTACGTCTTGAGCCAGAATTCCGAACGAAATATTTTTTTACTGCATGATCAACCGGTTAAAGGCGAAATGAAAATAAGGCTTGATCCGTTAAAGACAGACGCCTCACCGGGTACTAAAACAGTTTATGTGATTATGAGTCTTGCAAAACAAACAAAGCTTGAAGGTTTTATTAAAAGCTATAAAAGCGACCTTAATTCACAGCGGCATGCCAATAACCTGCAAGGAGAAATTGCCAGGCTTCAGGAGGCGGCTTCCGGCCTGGGAGAGCCGGCAAGCGCCTTAATTGCAAGCGGCGGTACTACCAGGGGAGAAAACCAGGAATCTGCAACAAGATTTTCGGGTAAAAATATATATGTTAGGACAATTACGATCCGTACTGCGCCGGCTGTCCGTTAAAAAACCGCCGCGTTTTGCCGCTGTTCTTGCTGTTTCTCTTTGCGCAGCAGGGCTGTTATTCATAAGCGGCGTTACGAATTTGTGGGATCAGGGCATTTATGACAGGTGTATAAAGCTCCGCGTATTGAGCGGCGCGGAATCTCTTGACCGGCGTATCGCCCCTGTTGACATTAATGATGAAAGTATAGAAATCTTTGCCGAACAACTTGATACAAGAGCGGCCTTTGCGGACGCTCTTGCAGTTCTTGCGCAATCCAATACCGCTGTTGTGTTTGATTTGCTGTTTAAGTATAAAAAAGCCTATGACGGGGCTTTTACCGGCGCTATGGAAATATCAAAAGATGCTGTTATAGCGGCGGTTGCGGTGGACAAAAAAATTACGAACCAGTCCTCCCATAAGTTAACCGAAGCGGAACGGCAGTTGCTGAACAGGCATATATGGCACATCAAGGTACTGCAAAAGGGAGACATACCGCAGGCCGGAACCTTTTACCTGCCGTTTCCCGAACTGGGAGTAGCGGTAAAACAAATCGCCCATATCAATATTGAGCCTGACCCCGACGGCATTTACCGGCGTATTCCGCTGTTCTATGAATGGGATGGCGGCTACATACCGTCATTAGCTCTGGCGACGGCAGTATTGTATTATCAAATTCCGGTTGAAACAATAGAATTAAAAGCGGGGGCGTATTTGGCCCTTCCCTTGTCGGAAGAGGAAGTAATCCGTATACCTGTTGACAAACAGGGGCGTATGCTTATCCCCTATTCTGAAACATGGAAAGATAATAATAGAAGGATTCCTTTTCATGCTGTTGTTAAGGCAAAAAGCGATGATGCTGCTTTCGACACGGTGTTTAACGATCTGAACAACCGTATCGCGCTTATCGCTGAAATAAGCACTGAACAAAAAGATTATGGCCCAACTCCTTTTGAACATCTCTTTCCGCTTTCCGGGGCGCATACTGCGGTGATAAGCGGCATCCTGAACGGATTTGAAAAGCGTTCCTTTATAGGCATGACTTCTGAGCTTTATAAAATACTAACTCTGCTGCTTTTTCTGGTTTGCGCGTTTTTAATCGGCAATACAAAAAAAGATGCGGGGTTTCATCTTGGTTTTTTTATTGTACTGCTGATCTTTTCCGCTGTTACGTTTATCCGTTGGCAGGATGCGGCGATTTACCCCTGGTATGCGCTGCCGGTTATCATGCTTTTCTTTATATGGGCGGGCTCTTTTCTGGTCCGCCTTGCAGGGCGGTATAAGGAACAATTGCTTTTACAGAATGCTCTTTCACGTTATTTCCCCAACGCGTTGGCGGAACGCATTATGCGGGAACGGAAAACCGAATTAATCCCTGATTATAAAGATTTGACTATTCTTTTTGCCGATATAGCAGGTTTTACCAGATGGAGTTCAGAAAAAAGCCCCGAACTGGTTCATACTTTTTTAAATGATTATCTGGAAAATATGGCGGGTATTTTATTTACCAACGGCGGAACAGTTGACAAGTATATGGGAGACGGAATAATGGCGTTCTTTGGCGATCCGTTTATGATGCCTGACCACTGCGAACGATGCCTGCTGGCCGCGATTGCGATGCAGGAGAGAATCCGCCTGCTGGCTGAAAAATGGAAGCCGCTTGCGGATATTGACCTTAAAGTCCGCATAGGAATCAATACAGGTAAAGTGATAGTTGGCAACCTGGGCAATAAAACACGGGTTGAATATACCGTTATCGGGGCGGCTGTTAATCTTGCGCAGCGCATGGAAAGCAACGCGCCAACCGGGGGCATACTTATAACGGCGGCAGTATGGGAAAAAGTAAAAGATAAATTTGCTTTTTCAGAAAAGCAGTCTGTTACCGTTAAAGGTTACGCGGAACCAATAGAAGCGTATGTGATAAAACTGCCGTAGGGAAAGCAAGCGAAGCGGGAGGCGACTTAAGCCGCCTCCCTCAGTTTACCTCATCCATCCGACCTGGCAATCCGGAAGCCTAATACAGTATCAATACAATCCATTTCAATCGGGACTTTGGCAGATGAACGGAGATAAAAAGCGGGGAAATACCATGCGCCGCCCCTGACAAGCACATTATTAGTGCCTTCAATATAATCTCCTGTCCATTCATAAACATTTCCGTGCATTTCGTACAGCCCCCACTTGTTGGGGGGATAACTCTTTACAGATGCAGGCTTACTAATGTAGGACTCATCAAAATTTGCCAGCGTCGTTGTAATTGAATTGCCGCCGGTATTATATGGAGTGTTGGTTCCCGCGCGGCAGGCGTATTCCCATTCCGCCTCTGTGGGAAGCCGGTATCCGTTGGCGGCTCCGTCAATATTTATATTCCCGGAGCTAATGGTGTATACAGGTTTATAACCTTCCTGTTTGCTGCGCCAGTTACAGTATTCCATTGCGTCTATCCAATTGACATATACAACGGGATAAGTGTCTTCCTGGGCATAGGGCAGATTGGACCAGGTATAGCTCTCTCCGGCTTTTTCCGCGGCTGTTTTGTATTTTGTGCTTGTAACGAATTCCCTGAATTCGCCAACGCTTACGGCAGTCTCTCCGATAGAAAAGTTGTCTACCTTGACCGTTCGCTGCGTTTCACCTTCATTGTGATACGGATCGGATTTAGGACTTCCCATTAGAAAAGAACCGCCGGATATTTTAACCATATCCATAGGCATTTTACCGTCATTGTCGTACTTGACGGTAAAAACCATTCCAAGAACAGATTCCATATCCAGAAAATCCATAATGGCATTTATACGCGAATATCCGTACAGGCCGTATTGGGCAGGAATAAGTTTGTCTTTCCCTACAGCGGCACTCAAGCGATCCATTACGGCACCGCGTTGTTTTTCAAATGAGTTTCTTACCGCCGTTATATCCAGTCCTTTTCTGGAAAAGAGAAATACAAAATCGTTGGCATTTACGGCATCGTTGGTTTTTATCCATTGATTGGCTGCCGGTATGGTAATGGGTTTGCCTTTTTCCAGGACAACCGGAGCGGCATTCCCCGCCGGCGGCCATACCTGTACGGTCTTGCCCTGAGCTTTGTCTGTGTAAAAAACATAGGGATAAACCGGCCCTTCAGCCGTACTGGTGTTGTTCCCTTCCAGGACAAACCGGATCTGCGTTCCGGTTTTCAGGCTTAATCTGGGGGAATAAATCCCGTCATCTGATAACCGTACCGGCAGTTCACGTGTATTTTCCGGGGTCTGTACGGTAATGCTGCCTGTCCATTCAAAGGGTTTTTCATAGGACGAATAATTATCTACCAATACTATGCCTTGTATAAGGTATTTGCCAAAAGTTTGATAATCGATCCATGCAAACCCTCCGTTCCCCCAGTACTCAGTCCAACTGTTCAGAATTTCAAAGGCCCCGCCGAATTTATTGTCGTCATATCCGATAACACAAACAGCGTGGCCGTTTTCCGGGTTAGGTCTTTCGTTAGCCTTTGGCTTCCATTGTTCCCCCGTTAATTCCATAAAAGAGTTAGATGGAATAATTCCCACGATTACCGGATTCCCCTGACTAATGTTGTTTTTAATCATATTGATACGGAAGTTCATGGCCGTAGGAGAATAATCACCCACTATGGCTTTTTCATAATCCATTTGAAACAGGGCGTCGCTGCCGGTAATTTTCCATTTTCTTAGGTTATCCGCGTCAGGATTAAGCCTGGTAGCCCTATTTGCCGCGGTAGTGCTTAATTTCCTGTAGTCCGATTCTTTGGGTACGCCAAAATTCCTCATCATACTAACAACCGTGGTTATGTTAGCCCCTGCCGCCTCCGGCTTTTCATCTATTTCCATTGCCACTTCATAACAGTACAGCGGGGAATAGACATTCCTGGTTGTTAAATAGCGGTTAGTCCTTTCAAGCCTTATGGATTCCATTATGGTTTTGGCCCCATAGGCGGCGGCCCATGCCGTACACGAGCCTATTTCGCCCTGATCTCCCGGTATGGGCGCATATTTTTTCAGGGAATATGCAGACGGGATTTGTGCCGCGCCCCTGGTTCCTTCCCCGCGGGCGGAGGACAGAGGGCCGGTAACACTACCCTGCAAAGGAAGTTTGTTATAGGATTCCTCATCAAGAACAGCCCCGGTAGTATACTTGCGGGGAGTTCCCGCATTACCGCCCTGAATGTTCATTCCGCTTGAAACTTTAGGCGCTTCAGCATCCTTTTTGCCCAGCGCAAAAGCTGTCGGCAGTCCCAGCAAACAAACAAGAACCAGCAAACAAAGTTTTTTCATCGACATAAAAGACCTCCGTTAAAATAAAATATATTGTTTTATAACAATATTCAACCTGTAACAAATGCGGCTTATTAAGCCCTTACTTATATAAAGGGAAAAACACACCTGTTTTTTTCCCTATTTTGAAAAATTTTTCAAAAAAATGCGATTTTTCCAAAAAAACCGGGGTTTTTGAACAAGTCTAATGGGAACCTCTGAAAACTGAAGATTTTAGAGATTCTCTAATGGCTCAAATGTCTTAAAACAACGCATCACTTTACTCCACCACCGAAATCACAAAATCCCGGTAGCCGTCAGGTACCAGCTTTACCGGTTTTTGCCGGTTGAAGCTCATCTTGCTCACCTGCTCAATGACATATTCACCCAGCCTTTCTATCAATACAGCGCCATTGTTCGCTGCCTCCCCGCCTATACCGCGGGTTATTTCAGTTGTAAAATACCCTCCGCCGGAATTCTCAAACGCGTACTGGTTTTCCTGGCTTGCCGTAAAAATAACCGTGCTCCGGTTTCTCAGGTTGTGAATCAACCGGTTATTGTCCACCCCGCCTGACTCGCAGGTATCCAGCATAACGATCTTCCTCCCCGGCAGGTCCAGCGCTTTGGTTAATTCGGTAATATTGACCGCGCTTTCCGTATCAAATTTATTATCTCCCGTAAATACCGTATCCGAGGGGAGAAAATAGTAAACACCGTCTTCAGTTTTTCCATGGGCAGCTACAAAAAGAACTGCCAGGTCATTGGGCCCGGCCCTTTTTAGAAAGTCCATATTCGCAAGAATATTCTGTTTGGTAGGCGCTATCGCTTCATTTTTTTCATCATCCGCAATCCAAAGGGTATGTACTTTATTAAAACGTTTTCCTTCCTGCGCCTTGAACGAATCAATGATTTTTCCGGAATCACTGACACAGGATTGCAGGTTCCTATAAGCAGGATTCGGCGCATATTTATCCACCCCAATGGCAAGCACATACAAATCACCTTTTTGTCCAACGCCGCCGCCCTGAGGCGCGCCCTGAGACGAGCTTTGCGGTGCGCTGATTATCACCGGCGCAAGGCCGTAGTTAGCATCGTTAGCGGCGACAATTTCAATGTAGTTAAGTCCCGGATCAAGCTGTAGGTTGATAGTAAACTCATACTGCTTTTCAGCGGAAGAAGTAACAAGTTTGGTATACGCAGGCCGGAGATTCGTGGCGGAAACGATCTGTAATTCGTCAGCACCCAAAAGCCTGCCGTTAATAATAATTTCCACATCACTGATCTGGCGTATCCAGTCGGAAGCTGTAACCGTAAGCGTAACCCGCCGCGTTAGGGGATCAACTTCGCCTGCGGTAACTTTCAGCGCCGGAGGAATGGAAGCGGTTTGAATGTTCACCCCCGGTTTTATGTAGTCAGGATCGGGAAGCCCCTGCAAGCGTCTTTGTACCACTTCCGGCTGATAGAAAGTCTTGGCAAACTGATCCATGCCGTAGACATTGTTCCCGATACGGACATTCAAGTGTTGGTCGCCTTTTGGGGAAGCGTTGTAGTAGCCGTCGGGAGTTATGACGATCCATTCGCCGTCATCAAAGGAGATGAAGGACGCGATTTCTTTTCCGGTGGCGATGTCCCAGAGGCGGGTGGTGCCGTCGGTGGAGGCGGAAAGGATTCGTTTGCCGTCGGGGCTGAACGCTATGGACCTAACCCGATCTGAATTCCCCGAAAAAGTTCTCAGTTCCCCCCCACTTTCAGTATCCCACAGTTTTATTGTCTTATCCCAAGAATCGGAAAGTACCCGTATCCCTTCGGGACTGAACGCTACGGAAATAACTGAATTTAAATGCCCAGAAAAGGTTTTCAGTTCCTGTCCGCTTTCAGCATCCCACAGTTTTACCGTGTCATCCAAGGAACCAGAAAGTACCCGTGTCCCATCGGGGCTGAACGCTACGGAATTAACCCACTCTGAATGCCCCAAAAAGGTTCTCAGTTCGCGCCCGCTTTCTACATCCCACAGTTTTACCGTATGATCAGATGAACCGGAAAGTACCCGCGTCCCATCGGGACTGAACGCTACGGAATTAACACCACGTGAATGCCCCGAAAAGGTTCTCAGTTCACGCCCGCTTGCGGCATCCCACAGTTTTATCGTGTGATCTTCGGAATCGGAAAGTACCCGCGTCCCGTCGGGGCTGAACGCTACGGAATTAACCCATAATGAATGTCCCGAAAAGGTTCTCAGTTCACGCCCGCTTGCGGCATCCCACAGTTTTACCGTATGATCCAGGGAGCCAGAAAGTACCCGCGTCCCGTCGGGGTTGAATGCTACAGACAAAACCGAACCTGAATGCCCCGAAAAGGTTCTCAGTTCCTGCCCGCTTTCAGCATCCCACAGTTTTACCGTTCTATCATCAGAACCGGAAAGTACCCGCGTCCCGTCAGGGCTGAATGCTACGGACAAAACCGAATCTGAATGCCCCGAAAAGGTTCTCAGTTCACGCCCACTTGTGGCATCCCACAGTTTTACCGTCCCCCAAGAACCGGAAAGTACCCGTGTCCCGTCGGGGCTGAACGCTACTGATCTAACCCCACTTGAATGCCCCGAAAAGGTTTTCAGTTCACGCCCGCTTTCAGCATCCCACAGTTTTACCGTATGATCCAGGGAGCCAGAAAGTACCCGCGTCCCGTCGGGGCTGAACGCTACGGAATTAACCCACTCTGAATGCCCCAAAAAGGTTCTGAGTTCACGCCCGCTTTCAGCGTCCCACAGTTTTACCGTGTCATCCAAGGAACCGGAAAGTACCCGTGTCCCTTCGGGGCTGAACGCTACGGAATTAACCGCCCGTGAATGCCCCGAAAAGGTTTTCAGTTCACGCCCGCTTTCTACATCCCACAGTTTTACCGTTCTATCCAAGGAGCCGGAAAGTACCCGCGTCCCATCGGGGCTAAACGCTACGGACAAAACATTATTTGAATGCCCCGAAAAGGTTTTCAGTTCACGCCCGTTTTCAACATCCCACAGTTTTACTGTGTGATCAGATGAACCGGAAAGTACCCGCGTACCGTCGGGGCTGAACGCTACGGAGCTAACATCACGTGAATGCCCCAACTGCGGAAACACCTCCACATCAAGCCCATCTACCCGCAGCTTACCCGCTCCCCCGCCAAAATCTCCCTGATTCTGCTCACTGCTAATTGCTACCTGCTCACCGCTGCCCGTTACGCGCTCATCACCTACTCCCCACTCCCCACTCCCTGCTTACCGCTCGCACACCCCCACAACAAACACTCCAACGCTAATACCGCGCAAACCAAAACAATAAATTTCCTCATAACAAAATCCCCCTGCTCCTAATTTCTAATTCCTCATTGCACACCACTCTTCCCTACTCCCCATTCCCCACACTATATAAAGGTGAAAAACTCACCTATTTTTTTCCCTAAATGTTAATTTTTTCAAAAAAAATATCTTAAAACAAGCCACCCGTAAAAATCTCTTGTTTTTTAGCTTACTTATGTTATTCGGAAGTCTGGTTTAATACCCCGCGGCTTGCCGCGGCTGAAAGAAGTCAAAACTTGGGAGGTACGGTATTAAACCAGACGTTTTAATAAATTTCCTATCGAACGAACCTCCGTTCCAGTACGATTCAACGCTAAAAATACCGCAGGGCTTGCCCTGCGGAGGTTCATTATGAAATTAGTATGGGCGTAAATGAACTTCCCCGCCCTGAAGGGCGGGGTATCCTGTTTGCGTTGCAAACTCGACGAAGTTCGATCTGTAAGGAAATTATTTAACTGTGGGGTTTACTACCATGTGTTATAAGCGTTACAAAGAATCAACCGCCCTAAAGGGCGGGGTATTAAACCCCACTGCGAATAAAAAATAGACTTGTTCAAGAACCCGGTTGGTTTTTGAACAAGTTAAGCAAAATATTGCGTATTTTACAGTTTTAATAGGAAGTTGTTCAAAAACTGAAGTTTTTGAACAACTCTAATATAAAGACAGTGTTTTTTCGTTCCTTTTCGGAAAACCCGCTGTCTTGCGGGAACTGTACTCGGCGCTTGAAGGCGTTACTCTGCCTGATGACATGC
Organism: Spirochaetaceae bacterium; assembly: GCA_031283025.1. GTDB lineage: Bacteria > Spirochaetota > Spirochaetia > Treponematales > Breznakiellaceae > WRIV01. The sequence goes on from JAITCP010000003.1 coordinate 11,909, forward strand.
CGGTTACCATTAACACCTTGTTGTAAAGAGCTTGCGGGGTACAGCGTTTTCGTAGCAAAAGTGAGGGAATATAAAGCTGAACATGGGAATCCGGAAACGGCGATGAAGAGAGCGATCAGGGAATCTCTAAAAACTTCAGTTTTTAGAGATTTACCGCTGAAAAATGCTATAGGCCGAATGCGTCGGAGGTGATGAATATGTTAATGACGGAATGGAATTGGGACGATGCCTTGGCGGTACGTTATGAGGAAGGCATGGAGGATGGCATAGAGAAAGGTCTGGCAATTGCCGCCCAAAAAGCCATTGGAAAGGGTTTGTCTGTTGAGATGATCCATGACATCACCGGTCTGGATTTGGAAACCATACAAAGACTGAACAGGTAACTGAGGCTTGCCATGTGGAGGCTAATCCCCTCACTCCTACCTACTCCCCACTCCCTATACCTACTCCCCACTAATCCCCACTACAACATCTCCCGCTCCCTTCGGCACATACAAAACAGGAGTTTGCCTGTTGCCGGGTATTCTTTTTACTCTATCGGTAACATAAGGTAAAAGCGCCTGGAGCGTAACTTTCCCGTTAGTAAAGGAGCCTTCCCTAAAAGCGTCTACAATACTCGATGTGAAATGGCCGCCATACCGTTCACTTTCATAGGCTAACTCATTGTCTTTGCACGCGCCAAAAATAACAATGTTTTTTCCGGCAGCTAATTTAATCGCAGTCTCGGAATAGTGTGTATCAAGAATGATAATCTTATTTCCGGGCACATCGAATAGTTTTACATCAAATGAATTTACAATATCATTAAAATTGATCATGCTGGCCGGGACAGGTTTTCCGTCATCATCATACCTTATATCGGAAGGCAGCAGGTAATATGCGCCGGTTTCATCCAGCATACTATGCAAAGCAAAATACAAAATAACCGTGTCAGTTGGTTTGGCGTTACGCAAAAACGTCAAATTTGAAAGGATATTATTTTTAGCAGGTTTAACCGTTTCCGTATCGGCAATAAGAAGCGTATGAACCTTGTTAAAGGCTTTTCCTTCCTGCGCCACAAACAATTCGCAGATATTTTTAGCGTCGCTTACGCAAAAATGCAGGCTGGGATAGTATTGATTATTGGGATACTCGTTTATTCCGATAGCAAATACCCACAAATCGCCCTTTTGCTCCTGCGCATTTATTGAGGCGATTACCAAACAAAGAAACAAAACAACCGCAAACTTTTTCATACATCTCTCCTTCTTACAAAATTGAAACCCATACGGGCTCCCCTGCCTATTATAAGGTGAAAAACTCCCCTGTTTTTTTCCCTAAATGTTAATTTTTTCAAAAAAAATGTCTTAAAACAAGGGCTGTCCTGCAGCAGGCAGGCTTGAACACCGGCTATTTTTTCAGGTATACTTTTTGGAAAAGGGGATCATTTGTATTGAAGAAAAGTGTGTTCATCTTTATTCGTGTTGAGGGGTTTAATACCCCGCCCTTTAGGGTGCTTAATAAAGGTATTAAACCCCGAATACAAATACCTTATAAGAACAACATACCCCGTCCCTTTAGGGCGGGGTTGTTGATTATTTTTACCCTTTTAGCGGTAAATGCCCTGGCCCAAACAGCCTTTGATTACCTGACAGAATCACTGGTTAGGGTTCTGGCGGTTTCTGGTCAGATGCAAATTGCCGAATTTGAATACAATGGGGAGAACGCACTGTGGGGAGCTTACTTGGAACCCGGGGCGGGTATTTCCCTTAACAGTCAGTTCGATGCGGGTATCGAATACCTGATGTTCGCTTCGGCACATACAGAAAAGGCGGAAATTTACTTAAAGGTTTACCGGGGGCAGGGAACCGGCGGAACTGTGGTTAAAAAAGATACTACTCCCGATGCAGCGCCCATAGTTCGTTTTATTCCCTCTGTTTCCGGCTGGCATTGTTTTGAACTGATAAACGCGTCCAATATTCCCGCTTTTGTTTCCCTGGTTATTCTAAAAGCGAAAAAAAACGCCGGTTTCAACCTTAATGCTATTGCCGAAGCCCGCAAGAACGCGTTACATGACTCCCAATCTCCGGCCTCGCTGCTTCCGCCCGCTGTTAAGGTTCCGGCAAATAAATGGATCCTTTTTGGGGGCAATATCCGCCGGGAGAGCGCCGCCGTGTATGATAATGTGCAGTTGGCGGAGGGTAACTATGCTCTGGTGGGAGCGGGGGAAAATTCCGTAACCAACTGCGATGCGGAAGTTATCGAACAATACGCCAAAGACAATCCGAACGGCAGAAAGATTTCAAAGAACAGCGATTCCCGGCAGCCTTTTGATTATGCGTTTTTTACTCCTGTTCCCTCAAAATACCACTATTTTAGGGTTATTAACCAAAATTCACGGAATTCCGGCGCGTTTATGCTTGGTTTTCTGATTTTGGCGCAATAATAGACTTTTTTTTCTCCGTTGGGGAAAAAAAAGGGTTGTTTTTCACATTAATATATTAGGAAACAAAAGAAAGGAGACAAAAATGAAAACAAGAATTGTATTGATTGTTTTGGCCTTGGCGGGAAGTATCTTTTGGGGATGTGTCGGCGGCCCGTCCGGCAAATCGGGCGCTTATTCAACGGGGACGCAGCCTAATCCCGCTATTTACAATTATGATGCCAATACCAGCCTGCCGCGCTATAACCCGGATGGCTCAATAACCTTTATCGTTATTGGGGGGGTTGAGGTTAAGCTATTGCCCATGACCGTCAGAACCAGAGGCGCCGGTGCCCCTAGCATGGCGACTGATGCTTTTGACGCGCTGGAAAAACAAGGCAAGGCAAAGTTAGCCGACAATCCCCAGGATTTCGATGCCTGCATCATACTTGCCAGCCTGTACATAGACAGGAATGGGTCCGGCGATGCGGATTTGGCGATCAAATACATCAATCAGGCTCTTGGTATCCGTAAGGACGATTCCCTGGCCCTGTATCTCCTGGGTCTTGCCTACTACAAGAAGGATGATAAATCCAGCAGGGCCCAAGCCTTGACCAATCTTAGATTGGCCTTAAAGTCCAACGTTCAAAATATGAAGGGCGTCTATTATATTATGGGTATGATCCATTACAGGGAAGAAAGGGTAGATGAAGCCATAGAAGCCTTTGAAAAGGTAAATGCTATTGACCCTGGATTTGCCGATACCACAATGATTCTTGAGACGCTTTACAGTTACAAGAAGTAGAGGTACAAAATGGCCCCCAAAATGGATTTTAATGCAGGTTTACTTTTACTGCTTTTAAACGATTATTTTCCGGGCCTTGTTTTTTTCACCAAAAACAATAGCGGTAATATAGGCATAGCCAATTATGTTGTTCAAAAACAGGGAGCGTGGACTCTGGATATTTACGCCCTGTCCAAAAGCAAGGAAAAAATATTTTCAAGCCTCTTCCCGCAGAATATTTCCTGTTGGGATGAGGCGGAAGCCAGAAAAAGATACGGGTGCGCCGATATTATCCGCTTTTTTATTGATACGGAAAACGATGCCTTTTCCGCCGGGTTTTCCAAATCCGGCGATGCGGCAAAAGGCCGGGGGAAAAGCATTCCCATCCGCTTTTTTGACGAATTGGATTACAGCGGCAAGCCGGTATGGGAAGACTGGAATTTTTCCTCCCTTGTGTTACACAAGATGCGCCGCCGTCCTCCCTGCATATATGAAGCCTTTTGTTACTATGCGCGCCGTCATTATACCCTGATGGGCTTTGGACTTGGTTTGGAAGTTAACGCAGACGATGAGCTTCTGAAATCCGGGACCAGGCTGTTAAACGATGCCATAAGGGAACAGATTCCTGAAACGGCGAATTTTGGGATTGATCGCTTAACGGCTTTTTTTGAATTGACCCATGAAATCCTTGAGAGCGTTCCGGCAGGCGGCTCTGTATATAACCCCGCCAGGCTGGATATTTTTATAAATCATCTAAAAATACAAATGGTCAATTTATCCAAAAATTCCTGCTTCGGGGAGGATAAGAAAACCTACAGTGCTTCTGACAGAAAAACCATAAACAACCACATTGAAAAGGCGGAAAAATGTTCAACAAATACGGAAACCTTGTCTAAACTTCGCAAGGTAAAACTTTGCGGGACATATCGTGAAAAGATAAACCTGCTGCACCGTATCGTTTTTACCATGCCTATGGCAAAACAGTATTCCCAAAAGGAACGGGATATTATTCACAGCATCTTCCTTAAGCAGCACAAGGTTTTGTCTTTAGACAAGGTTTACAGCAATAGTGAAAATAACGATGCCTTTTCCGGCTATGATCTTGTTGGCGATGAAAAGTATGTCAGCGCGGAAGATCACTTTGCCTGGAGTTCTTTTTTCCGTAATGAATTTGCAAAAGAGCTGGATAAGGACGCTCTTGAAAAATTCATTGAATGTCTTCCCAATCATTTTTCCAAGAATCCCTTTGATATAAATTCGGATGGGCTACTGACTATAAGCAAGTACTCACGGAAAATACTTTTTACTACATTTTGCTCGACAGCAGGGATCGCTGCGGACAATGAATTATGGGGGCCTTTTTTGGTTTTGCTAAAGAAGGTTGTTGACAATATAAACAAGAGCAAAAAATAGTGGACTTGTTCGATAACCCGGTTGGTTATCTCACAAGTAAATACTGTGTTTTTTGCAGTTTTTTATAGGGGTAATGATTATGGAAACGGAAAGAAACAGACACATTGACGCTATCCGCAGGCGTTTTGGCATAACTCTTAAGGCAGTCTCCCTGTACAACAGCCTGAACAGGGATGAAATAACAAACAGCGGAAAAATCTTTTGCCTAAAAGGCACAGACAGGGAAAAAGTACTGGCCCTCTTGTACATGATTTCTTTCGATGAACAGGATAACGTAATCCGGAAATTCTGTGCAGACACCGGCCTGAACGACGCGCAGTATAATTCCGCCGGCACCTTGATTGACAGGTACGGTACGATGCTCACCGCCGCTCTGATTTACAATCCGCTCCTTTACGCGATGGCGGTAAATTATTACGGCGCTATAAATGCGGGATTTGCCGCCGGTGAAGTTGAAGAGGATTCTCTCTATAAGGCTAAAGAAGATTCATCTCTAAAAAATAAGAAAAACAACATTAGGGCATTTAAGAAACCGCCGTTCAATTCCCGAATGGTTTTTGCGGCGGCGGCTGTCTTTGCCGTGGTTTTCTTTATTGCGCTTCTATTCAGGACAAATAACGGAACAGGGCGGCGGATAAGCAACGACTGGATTGCGGGCTTAACAGAGCCTCAAAGGGGGCAGGACGGCGTTTCATTTGTATCAGACGGAAAAGGGGCGCGGATCGGGATTACGTCGCCGCTTGTGGGCATTGCAATGGCATCTGACCCAAAAAAAGCGGATGTCTCTGATGCGGCGGCGTACTATACAAAAGCAATAGGGACGGAAAAAAATAATGCGGCGCTGTATGTGAACCGGGGCATTGCGCATACTTTGCAAGGCTATGTTGATTCGGCAATTGCGGATTTCAATAAAGCTATTGAACTTGAACCGGATAATACATCCGCCTATTTTAACCGGGCTGTTGCGTTAGCGGGAAAAGGCAAAACGGACGACGCGATTGCAGACCTTATGACCGTTATAAGCATAAACCCCGGCGATAGTGAAACGTATTACGCGCTTGGCGTACTGTATTTCAGGCAGTATGAAAACGATGAAACAAAATCCCATGTTTTGCTGGAAAAATCACTGGACACATTCTTGCATATTCAAGGTTACAAAGATGCCGATTTTATTTTTGATTATCTTTCTAGGCTCCTGTAGTGTTGGGCCGGGAACAGAAATAAACGTATACCCTCAACTGGGACATTCCGATACTGTCAGCACCGCTGTTTTTTCTGCCGATGGCCGTTATATAGTTTCCGCATCATGGGACATGAGCGTAAAATTATGGGATACGGGCACCGGACGCGAGAGGGCGGCGTTTCTGGGCCATACCGACGTGGTTAATTCCGCGGCCATCAGCGGAGACAACCGATTTATCGCCTCGGCGGCACGGGACGGAACTGTCAGAATATGGGATACGGAAACCGGCAGGGAAAAAATAAAACTGGAAGAAAACGCGTTCAATGTGGCGTTTAACACTGATAATAAATCTATCATTACCTTTTCCATAAACGGCATAAAGCAATGGGATATTGAAACAGGAAATGTTATTCAAACATTTAGTGATATAAGTTTTGCGTTAACTGTATTCAGTCCTGACTCTCAATTTATCGCTTCCGGCACGGATAAGACTTTAGTTTTGAACGTAAAAACAGGAGATGAATTTATTGTCAACGGAAAAGATCCAAATGCAAGCGCAATGGCGATCAGTAACGGCGGATTATTCACCGCTCTGGGAGGATGGGACGGAAGCGTGTCCTTGATAGAAACAGAAAGCGGGGAAAAAACAAAGCTTCCCCCGCTTGCCAAATATGTTACGGCGATGGCGTTCTCCGGTAACAACCGATTCCTTGCCGCAGCATCCGCAGACGGAATAATCAGTATTTACGATCTTGATAACTATCATTTTTGTAAAAGTATTCAGGGCCATAACGAAAGCGTCAATTCTCTTTTCTTTTCACCCGATGAAAGCGCTGTTGTTTCAGCTTCATCCGACAAAACCATAAAAATATGGAATGTAACCGGCATGGAGCAAATTATAACCATAGGCGGCCACTGTGATCCGCCCAGGTTATCAGTTATAAGCCATGATTATATAGCTTCTTTAAGCCGTGCCGGCAGCATTAAAATATGGAACGCAAAAACCGGAGAATTCATTGAAGCGTTTGATGCGCCCGAAGGTATCAAGTCAATGTGTTTTTCACCGGACAACGAAAACCTTGTAACTGTTTCACGCGGGGGAATTGCCGCTGACTTCAATATAAAAACCGGCAAGACAAGACAATTATCGCAGGATGAATCGTTCGCGATTATTCGTTCCGTAAACACAGGCGGTAGAATTGTTTCTGTTTTATGGGACGGATCAATCGAAATATGGGATTATACAACCGGCGAAAAAAGGCAATTAAAAAATGACGATGAAATTGTAAATGCCATTGGATTGGATAACGAAGGGAAAAAACTGGCGGCAGGTTTTTATAACGGCAAATTGCGCGTAACGGATACGGAAACAGGAAAGACTGTAAGTTTATTGCAGTATACAAGCCCCGTGGATGCTGTTGGTTTTAGCGCGGACGGCCTGCGTCTTGCCTGCGGCCTGCGTGACGGAAGCGTCCGGTTACTGGACATTTCCGCCGGAACGGATGCCGTTCCGCCAATGAGGCATCTGTTCGGCGTGTCTTCCGTGTCGTTCAGCGATGACGGCAGGTACGTCATTTCAAGCGCGGCTGACAATTCCGTAATTTTGTGGGATGCCGCAACAGGGAAAAAGATCGCATCGTTTCTTTCCTTTGACGATGACGAATGGATCACCATTACCCCGGACGGATACTACAACGCAAGCCCCAGAGGCGACGAACGCCTGAATGTGCGTATCGGAAGCGGCGTTTACGGCATGGATCAATTCAGCGCCGTTTTTTTTCAGGCCGAAGTTGTAAAGGCGCGGCTGCAAGGCTTGAGCGATCCCGCCGTTACACGGGCCTCAAATTCGCCCATAACGGCTCCTCCGGCCATAAGCATCAGCGCCCCACAGGAAAGCGAAACCGGCAAGGCCGTAATTGACATTTCTATAAAAGATAACTTCCGCCCGCTGCATAGCGTTCAAATCGTCATAAACGGCCGTTTGCTGGGGCACGAAGAATTGGGAGCGTTTTCCGGCGCTAAAAACATCGCTGTAAAAAAAACAAGCCTTGTAGTTAAGGATAAAGCGCACGAGTTACAGTTTTCGATACCGGTTGCCCTTGAAGCCGGTTCCAACCACATTCAGATCATCGCGTCGAACAGGGGAAGAGCCCCCGCCGGGGCCGTTAGCAGAAAATCCGTTTATATTGTAAATATCTCCGAAACAAAGGCCCCTCCGTCTGATTTATGGGTATTGGCTATCGGCTCGAACGGAAACCTGAACAAGCGCGGCGGCAATAGTTTGAAGTACGCGGTGAACAACGCGAAGGGAATACAGTCCCTGTTTGAATCCCAGCGGGGAAAGCGTTACCGCAATGTGCATACAAGACTCATTGCCGACGGGGAAAAAATTACCCCGTCAAGAAAAAATATTATTCGTAATATCCGTGAATTTTTTGGCAAGGCACGCTCCGGAGATGTGCTGGTTTTGTATCTGTCCGGCCACGGGGAGGAGCGCAAAGGAAACGGTGAATACTATTTTTTGCCTCAGGCTGTTTCTTTGGATGACATCGGCATTGTTTCCGAAAGACAAGGGCGGAAAATGATCTTTATTGATTCGTGTTTTTCCGGCGGGGTTGACGGCAAGGGCATGGCACGAAACCTGAAGAATGAGAGCACGGTTATTATAACGTCGAGCCAGAAAGACGAACGTTCCTGGGAAGGAAGCGCCGCCGTCCCCTACGGTTTTTTTACCGAGGCCCTTATCTCTGGCATTGGCGGGGAAGCAGCGGTGAATAACGAGGTTAGATTGTTCAACCTGGGGGAGTATGTGTACAGCAAGGTAATGCTTCTTTCCGGCGGGATGCAGCACCCGTATGTGTATGTGCCGGAGGGGTTTTATGGGTTTGTGTTGGCGGGGAGTGGGGAGTGAGGGAGTGGGGAGTGAGAAAATTTACTTGTTATTTTTCACGCAGAGAACGCCAAGACGCGGAGATCGCAGAGGAAGGAGTGCGGTTTGGAAACCACGCGCATAACTCTGCGTCTTTGGAGTCTGTAGGAAAAGTATTTTTGAAGACTTCACACGGCGGCACGGGGTTCACAGAGGACACAGAGGGAAGAATAAGGTATTGTCGTATCAAATTTATTCGTATACAGCAAACTTCATTTTTCATATCTCTTTCCTCTCTTCCTCCGTGTCCTTTGTGTGCTCTGTGCCTCTGTGAGAACCTCTTTTTCATGGGTTTTTCTACAGACTCCTGCGTCTCTGCGTGAGTAAAATGGGAAAGAATTTATAAATTAGGAGTTGTTTTATGAAGGTGAAGATTTTAGTGATTGCCGTTGTGTTGGTGGTGTTTGCACAGGGGGTGAGTTTTGCGCAGACGACGGAGGATTACCTTAGGCTGGGAGTACAGTACTACAATCAAGGCGACTTTCCCAAAGCGATAGAATGTTTCCTTGAAGCAAAAGCCATTTATGAAAAGACTGTGGGCAAAGAGCATCCCGATTATGTGGCCACGGTAAACAACCTGGGAGTGCTGTATGACAGCATGGGCGATTATGCAAAAGCGGAAAGCTGTCTTCTGGAGTCGCGAGCCATAAGGGAAAAGGTACTTGGCAAAGAGCATCCCGATTATGCGACCACGGTAAACAACCTGGGAGCGCTGTATTACAGCATGGGCGATTATGCCAAAGCGGAAAGCTGTCTTCTGGAGTCGCGAGCCATAAGGGAAAAAGTACTTGGCAAAAAGCATCCATATTATGCTGGTTCACTGGATAATTTGTATGGTTTGTATTTAGATAAAAAAGAATACACAAAGGCGCTTACGTTTAAGCAGGAACAGATTACAATAAATACCGGCCTTGTAAATCAAAATTTCTCTTTCCAAACGGAACAGCAACGCGATGCTTATTGGAATGCAAATTCATCATCTTTCGAGGCAAGCTATTCCATCTCCTTCTTCCACCCCGTTCCCGTAAGCAATATCCTGAATTATGACAACGCATTGTTTTCCAAGGGCCTGTTGCTCCGTACAACTAACGCTGTGCGGGATTCTATTTATGCTTCAGGCAATAAGGCCCTCATCGCCCAATTTGAGGAGTTGGGCCGTTTACGCCAGCAGATCAGTACATTGCGGCAAAGCGGTGGAAATGAAGCGTACATCCAAAGCCTTGAAACACAGGCAGAAGCTCTGGATAAATCACTCACCCAGTCTTCCGCCGCCTTCCGGGAATTCCAGGCGGATTTGGCTGTCAACTGGCAGAGTGTACAGAAAAGTTTGCAGGCAAAAGAAGCCGCTATCGAGTTTGTTTCTTTTGAACTCTACGACAAGAAGTGGACAGGCAAAACACAATACGCGGCGCTGGTTGTAAAGCCCGGCATGAAAGCGCCGGAATGGGTGCCGCTCTGTGAAGAAAGTGTGCTGGCGGAGCTTTTCAAAAAAATGGAAGAACTACGATTGAGCCGCCGGGAATGGCTGCTAGGCGAATTGCAACTTGCACAAGTTCAACTTCTCTACGACCAGTACGGCCCTGCCCTCTACAACGCAGTCTGGAAGCCGCTTGAAAAAGTTCTTAGGGGCGTTACAACCGTCTATTACTCCCCTTCCGGCCTCCTCCACAAAGTTTCCTTTAACGCCATTCCCGTAAATGCTAAATCACGGCTCATGGACAAATACGACCTTAACCTTGTCTCCAGTACACGTGAAGTTATTTACCTGAAAACAAAAACCGCAGGCAGGCCCAATTCCGCCGTCGTGTACGGCGGCCTGGATTACACGGTTAATGCCGCTACCATGCGGGAAGAAGCGCTGGCCTATAATGTGCCGGTTACGGATACGCGGGTTAGTTTGGTATTTCCCACAGATGGTACAAGGGGAGGCCCTTGGGAGTTTCTGGGCGGCTCTTCTGTTGAAAGCATGAACATACAGCGCCT
>JAITCP010000020.1 GCA_031283025.1 Spirochaetaceae bacterium
CATAAAACAGCGCAAGCGCGTCATTTTCCCCGCAGTTAAAACGTTCCATAATAAGGGGGATTATTGTTTTAAGGGTGGCCGCCCGTATCGTTCCATGCGCCATAGTCAACCCGGTTTTACGGATTCAATAAACCCGATATAGCCGCCATTATCAATTTGTTCGATAACCACAACCGGGTTATTGAACAAGTCTATTGCTCGGCACGGACTTATGATCGGCATATTTCTCTATGCAGAATGTCTTGAATGAAAGACGGCTCATACTTTAGCATACCTCAATTTATGCCCAATAATCAAGTACGCTTTAAGCCGTACTTGCCAAAAAACCCGCAAACCGGCACACTGTTCGTATGAGCAAGATTCCTGTAGGTGTTTTAGGGGCCACCGGCATGGTGGGCCAAATGTATACGAGCCTTTTGGCGGATCACCCCTGGTTTGAAGCGCGCTATGCGGCTGCCTCTCCCCGGAGTGCGGGGAAGACCTATGCACAGGCGGTCGAAGGCAGATGGCACATTAACCGATCCGCCGTGTCCGCCGCAGGCTGGGGGGAGGGTGTGGGCGGGCTAATCGTAGAAGACGCTAACGATGTTTCCAAAGCTATTGCCGCGCATAAAGCAGGACGCTGCGCCTTTGTGTTTTCCGCTCTGGAAATGGGTAAGGATGAAATCAGGGCGCTGGAAGAAGCCTATGCCGCCGCGGGGATTCCCGTTGTATCCAATGCATCCGCCCACCGCTGGACCGCGGATGTGCCGATGTTGATCGCAGAGGTTAATCCCCATCACGCCGATCTGATTCCTTTACAGCGGAAAAACCGCGGATGGGACAAGGGCTTTATCGCGGTAAAACCAAACTGTTCGATACAAAGCTACACCACTCCCCTCTGGGCGCTCATGCAAAAAGGTTACGGGGTAAAGCGGCTTTTGGTAACAACCTTGCAGGCAGTTTCCGGCGCGGGTTATCCGGGAGTTTCAAGCTGGGACATAATCGACAACATCGTGCCTTACATAGGAGGCGAAGAAGAAAAATCCGAACAGGAACCGCTCAAGATTTTTGGGGAAATCAACGGGGGCGGCGTGCTGGTAAACGCGGCGGAACCGAAGATCAGCGCCCACTGCAACCGGGTGCCGGTGAGGGACGGCCATATTGCCTGTGTCAGCATGGAGTTTGGCGTAAAAAAACCTTCTATAGATGAAGTAAAAAAAATCTGGAGTGAATTCCGCGCATTGCCGCAGGAAGCGCAACTCCCCAGCGCTCCGGAGCGGCCCGTCATAGTCCGGGAAGAAGCAGACCGCCCCCAGCCGCGGAAAGACCGGGATGCGGACAAGGCTATGGCAGTTACCGTGGGGCGCATACGGCCCTGCCCGGTTTTTGACATTCGCTTTGTGGGCCTTTCCCACAACACTGTCCGGGGCGCCGCCGGCGGGGGTATACTCAACGCGGAACTGCTAAAACACAAAGGTTATCTGTAGGGAGCGATTACATGAACGAAAAAACTTTTCCTCTATCAAGGGCGGAACTGGAAGAACTTTCCCGCACCTATCCGACTCCCTTCTACCTCTACGGTGAAAAGGCCATTCGCTGCAAGGCAAAAGAGATCGCCGGGGCTTTTGGAGTCTTTCCCGGCTTTAAGGAACATTTTGCCGTTAAAGCGCTGCCCAATCCCTTCATCCTAAAGATACTGGCTAACGAAGGTTTTGGCGCGGATTGTTCCAGCCTTCCGGAATTGCTCCTTGCGGAGATGGCGGGAATCAAGGGGGAGGATGTTATGTTCTCTTCCAATAACACCCCCGCAGCGGAATACCGTGAAGCCCGGCGGCTTGGGGCGGTGATCAACCTGGACGATTTTACCCACATTGAATACCTGGAAAAAAATGCGGGTATTCCGGAGTTGATCTCCTGCCGTTACAATCCCGGCCCGCTTAAATCGGGGAATGCAATTATCGGCAAGCCGGAGGAGGCAAAGTACGGCTTTACGCGGGAACAGCTTCTTGCCGCGTATCCCCTGCTCCGGGAAAAGGGGGCAAAACGTTTCGGCCTTCATACCATGGTGGCATCCAACGAACTTTCCGTGGCGTACCATGTTGAAACAGCCCGTATGCTCTTTGAACTGGCGGCGGAAATAAAAGAAAAAACCGGCATCCGCATGGAATTTGTCAATCTGGGAGGCGGCGTGGGAATTCCCTACAGGCCGGAAGACAAGGCCGTGGATTTAGAGGAACTGTCCAAAGGCATAGAAGCCGCGTACCGGAATATTGTTGTTCCCGCCGGCCTTGCCCCCTTGGGCGTGCGCATTGAATGGGGCAGGGATGTTACCGGCCCCTGCGGCTGGCTTGTAAGCCGGGCGCTTCATACCAAAAACATTTACCGGAACTATATTGGCATTGACGCGTGCATGGCCGATTTAATGCGCCCCGCCCTCTACGGCGCGTACCACCATATCACCGTGCCGGGAAAGGAAAATGAAACGCTTACGGAAACATACGATGTAACGGGGAGCCTTTGTGAAAACAACGACAAATTTGCCGTTCAGCGCTCTTTGCCAAAGATCGAACCGGGAGACTTTGTAATTATCCACGATGCCGGAGCGCACGGCAGGGCCATGGGGTTTAACTACAACGGCAAACTCCGCTGCGGCGAACTGCTTCTTCGCAGCAATGGCAGCATAACCCAAATTCGCCGGGCGGAAACGGCGGATGATTACTTTGCCACCCTGGACAGGGGCGCAGTGGGGAATTTCAGCTAATACCGTTCCTTACCGATATAATAGTAATGCGATCTCTCATAGCTATTCTTCTGTTCTGTGCTATTACCGTATGGACAGGCGCCCAGCCGCCAAAAAACCATAAAAAACCCATCATAAAATACACCCTTGTTTTTAGAGTCCCCGTACCGGAAGAAATTACTTCGCCGGAAGATACTGCTCTGCCGGAAGTTACTGCTCCGAATGTTCCGGGGGAATTATCTGCCGCTGAAATATCCGGTGAAATACCCAGTGATATACCCGGCGAAAGATCCAGTGAAATATCCGGTGAAACAAGCGCAGGTGATATATCCGGTAAAACAGCGATGGAAGAACCATCCATGGGCCGGCTCATTCTTGGAAAGGGAAAGACAAAGGCAGAAATGCTGGTTTCTTTTTTCCTTAATGAAAACAAGAGTGCTGACCGAATTTTTATAGAAGAACTGGCTTTTTTGTACATTTCCGAGGCTGAGGTCGAAGGGATAAACCACGATATAGCCTTTGTCCAAATGTGCCTGGAAACCGGGTTTTTACGCTTTGGCGGACTGGTAAAACCGGAAATGAACAATTTTTGCGGTCTGGGCGCTTTAGGGCCGGGGCAGCCGGGAATAAGCTTTCCCACGGCACAGATAGGAATAAGGGCCCATATCCAGCACTTAAAGGCCTATGCCACGGAACTTCCCCTTAAAGGAGAACTGGTTGATCCCCGCTACCACCTTGTACGCCGGGGCTCTGTGCCGGTAGTTCAGGGATTGGCCGGGACTTGGGCATCAGACCGGTATTATGCTGAAAAAATCGAAATTATCCTGGAACGGCTTTACCGTTATGCGGATAGTCACCCCTCATACAATTGACTCCCATTAAAAAGACATCTATAGTTATGTATAATGGCACTTATAACAAGCCAAAAAATCACCGATTTTTATGAACGTTTTAAGACTATAGAAGTAACTTTTTCAAAAGAGATCATTGAGGTAACACGTCTTATAACGGCTCAAGTGTACTTAAAGTGCGGCGGCGATTTTTGGCCATGTGTAGTTTATTCCACCTCTTTTCAGGGCGCAAAAGTAGTGGCCAATATTCGTTCCGGGCTGGTACAAAAACTCCAAACAACCAACAATTCAATAAGCCTCCGGCTTTGCTTTAAAAAACCCGATGTGGATGCGCCGGTAACATTTTTTGTTTCAGGCAGAATTTCCGGTTATTCCCCCTATGGAGGGTCTCAGGATATAGCCCTTTTTTCCATTCAGTTTACCCAGCGGCCCCCCGATGACCTTATAGAGATTATGGGCCGGGTACTGGATGCCAATGTTAATTCCGCCAAAAGAAGGGAGGAGCGGCTCCTTCTTAGCCCGGAGCTGATCCGTAAAATCGGCCTTATGGCAAAGGAAACGGCGATCTTTATTCAGGGGGTTCCGAGGCGCTGCATATTAAGGGATATTTCCTTTTCCGGAACAAAAATTATTATGATGGGGATAGCAAAATTCCTGTCAGACCGTGAAGTTGCGGTGCGCCTGGATTTTGAAGACCCAAGGGAAAGCTATTCGATTAAGGGAAACATAATCAGAACGGAAGAAGTGGAAGGAAGAAAAGAGTTGGTCGCCCTGGCGGTTCAATTTGTTGATGGAGCAATCCCCATGGGTTACAAGGTACGGCTGAATGAATATTTGGGATACACCAAGGTGGAATCCAGACCCGATTATGCCGATACAAAAGAGGCTTCAAAACCTGAGCCTGCTCCGAAGCCAACTGCCGCAGCTCCGAAGCCAACTACCGCAGCTCCGGCAGCCAAGGCTACAACGGCCAAGGCTCCGGCAGCCGCAGTCCCGGAAACTCCCTCCCTTCCGGAATTCCCCGATGAACCGTTTACCATGCCGGAAATGGAAATTCCCTTTAGATGAAAACCGGCAAACTTGTGTACATCTCCATTCCTGAACGTTTACAGGATCGCTTTTCCGGTCATAATGGTTTTGCGTTTAACCCCGCTATACCCCTTCCGGTAGAACTGCCTTCCGATAATCTGACCGGCAGTCCGGTTGATAGTACGGCGGATTGTACGGAAAGCGGATGTCAAAATTGCAGCCAATTCAACACCAGCGGCCTGAGCGAAGAAATGATCCTGGCAGGCATACTGCTGGATTTAGCGGAAAATCCGGACGGCGAACACAGCGCTTATTACCGGAACTTGATTACCGCTCATAAACCAAAACTTGCGGCAGAATTGCAGGAAGCCGCTGTCATCAAATCTAAAAACGGCGATTATATAACAGCGCTGGAAATCTTCCGGCTGCTGGAAGGCCTTTTGGAACAAAACCCGGCGCTGCTCCTTAACCGGGCGCTGGTTCTGGAAAAAGCAGCCGCACGGGAAAACAATGAAGCGGCGTATAGAGAAGCCGAGACTGCCTATGAAAAAGCCCTGGCCGCTCCGGCACAGGAAACCCTGCTTAACGCGGGCATTTTTTATGAAAAGCGCGGGGAATACTCAAAGGCGGAGGAATGCCTTGCCGCATATCTGGGAGCGGAGGAAGAAGAAGACAAGCCGGATGCAATGCAGGCACGGGAACTGCTCAATGAGATACGGAACAACAGCCTGGATGACGAAGCTTTCAAGGAAGCGCTTGCCCTTATACGGAAGAATGATGCGGAGCGGAGTGTTCTTAAGGCAAGGGAATTCCTGGAACGGCAGCCCGGCGCGGGAAAGGGCTGGTTTGTTCTGGGCTGGGGGCTGCGCCTCCTTTCACGCTGGAAAGACGGAGCGGCCTGTTTTGAAAAGGCCGTTGAATTGGGCTGCAGTAACGCGGAAACCTGCAATGAACTGGCGATCTGCTATATGGAAACCGGGAATTGGGAAAATGCCCGGAAAGAATTAGAAAAAGCCCTGCGGCTTGATCCGGAAAATATAAAGATCATCAGTAATATGGGAATTCTGGCCATGAAGCAGGGAAACAAAGAAAAGGCCGCCGCTTTCTTCCGTACTGTGCTGGAACTGGACCCGGAAGATCCGATTGCCCAGTTATACCGGCAATGCTGCATTTGAAAAAATGGGAGCTATCATTAGAGTTGTTCGGAAACTTCAGTTTCTGAACAACTTCCTATAAAATTTATTCCAGTGTCCGAAGAAGTTATCTAACTTTTCGGACACCCCCTTAACTTGTGAGACAACCGACCGGGTTGTCGAACAAGTCTATTGTCTGAAATTCAGGGAACTATGCCTTTCGGCATATAGAAATTCTGTTTTTTTTAATTAACTATGCCTTTTGGCATAAGTGATTTCCCCTACTTTTTGTAAAATATGCCTTTTGGCATATATACAAATTTTTTTTCTGCGATAAAATTTTTATATAGCCCCGCGTTGCGGGGATAGCGACCTAACGCTGTTACCCGTGCCGCCGGTTTTCCGGCAAGGCAGGGTAACACAAGGAGTTTGTTATGAAGAACTTGGGAAAATTGCTTGGGTGTATCGCCTTTGTGGCGGTAATCGGATTTGGGATGGTAGGCTGCGATAATGACTCAACCGAGGGTGGGGGCGGAGACCCTCTTGCCGGTACATGGATTCGGAATGACGAACAAGCCGGGGAAATGAAACTTGTCGCTGAAAATGGTAATTGGAGAATGTATGGTTATGAGGAAAGTGATACGGAATCCGAGAAAGCAAAGGGCATCTACACAATAAACGGAAACAGCGTAAATATCACAATCACTCACTTATACGAAGAAGATGGATGGATACCTTATGAAGAAATGCCGCCGGGAAACCAGGGTATGCCGCCGCAAAATATTCAGGGAACCATAAGTAACAACAAATTAACACTAACGGCAGAAGGGTTTACGATGGAGTTTACGAAACAGACCGGCAGCAGTCCTGTCAATCCCCTTCCCCCCAGTGACCCTCTTACCGGCACCTGGACTGGGTATAATGAACAAGCCGGCAGTGAAATGAAACTTATCGCTGAAAATGGAGCCTTTACCGTGTATATGGATGACCAACCGGCATATCGCGGTACCTATACGACATCGGGAAATAACGTAAGTATTACATTCACCCACATTAATACTGGTTTAATGTCCGGCGGCGGAGAGCAATGGACGCCTTATGCTGATGTGCCGCCGGAAACGGACGGCTTACCCCCGCAACAAACTATGCAGGGAACCATAAGCGGCGGTCAATTAAACGTGGAAGGCCAAACCTTCACGAAACAGAATACTCCCGGCCCTAATCCCGGCACCGGCGGAACGTTTACCTTAACCGGTATTCCGGAAAAATATATCGGGCAGTATGCGAGTCTTCGCGATACCAAACAAGGGGGGCAGGGGCCGCGTATTTTTGGAGCTCAAAGTGTTACTTCGGGTGATCCGCCATTTGCTACATGTGTTGAGATTACAGGCTCTACGATAACCCTATCCATGTGGATTGAGGGCAATAACGCCCAACAATCTATTATACCCTATACCGCCACTGCTAATGTTAATACTTTAAGGCTTATCATTACCGATCAAACAACTGTTAACGAACATTCCGATGATTTTTATGCTACCGTAGATTTTGGTGCCATTGCTTTTACAGACGGCAGCGCATCAAGGGCGTGGAGTAGCGGGGAACTAACTGAACATAAAGATCCCCCCGGCAATCCCAGGGACGCTCTTATCGGTACTTGGATTGGGACTGTTGAAGAAGGCACGGAATTGACGCTTGTTTTTGCAGATAATGGAACATGGAAAGCGGCTATGGGTGAACAGGCAGTATATCGCGGAACCTATACGGTAACCGGAAAGGACATAGCTTTTACCTTTACTGAAGTTAATACAGGTGTTTTGTCCGGGGAGGCAGATGAATGGACAGCTTATGATGAGTTAACGGCAGAACAGAAGGAAAATCTGCCGAACGAAAACCCTACTCCAGGAACTGTAAACGGCAATCAATTAACTTTTGGTAACGGAGACGATAGTCCAACCTTTACCAAACAACCGTAATTAAAAACACGGAAGGGGCTCCCCTCGGCTTTCAGGGGAGCTCCTCCATTTTTTCACGGGTACCTTGACTATATCGTCCCTGACGTGTTACATTTGCTTAACTAACATCATGAGGTAAAATCCGTTTATTTTATGGAGGTACGGTATGGCTAATAAAGACTTAATAGAGAAAACACTACAAAAGGGAGAAGGCATTTTCCGCCTGAATCCGAACTTTATACCCCGCCCTTTCGGCGTTGAGGGCAGGCGGCTCAGGCTCCACCCGGATGATTATTTTGCCTACGGGCTTGCGCGCGGTTCCATAAAAGAGAGATGGATGTCTTCCACAAACATTGCCCAGAACGGACCGCTTGCCGGACCGGAAGAGGGATTGAGTTTTGTCGCGGTTGATTACGGCAGTGATGAAAAGTTCAGCCTGAAAGAGGCGGTTGAAGTTCTTGGCGCGGCAATCATTGGGAAAGAACTTATTGAAAAATATAAAGGCTTCCCGGTCTTTTCAAAATTCTACGATCTGAAAACCCCGCTCTTCCACCACCTGCACTTGGACATGGAAGCCGCCGCCCGGGTCGGCAAACTTGGCAAGCCGGAGTGTTACTATTTTCCGCGGCAATTTGCCAGCCACACCGGGGAAATAAATGCAACCTATTTCGGCTACGACCCCGATACCAAGCCGGAGGAAGTGAAGCAACGCCTGCGGGATTACGACAAGGGCGATAACCGCATCACCGAGCTTTCCCGCGCGTGGCGCATAGAACTGGGTTCGGGCTGGTACTCCCCCGCCGGCGTGATTCACGCGCCCGGCTCGGTAATGACCTACGAACTTAACTGGAACGGTGATGTCAATTCAGTACACGAGAATGTCGTTTCCGGCGTTACGTACTCCCGCGAATTTATGAACGGCGAATGTCCGCCCGACAAAAAAGACGACATCGACTATATTTTCAGCCTGCTGGACTGGGAGAAAAATACCGACCCACACTACAAAAAACGCTTTGGCAGACCGCCGATCACCATTGTTAAAAACGCGGACTATGAGGAAAAATGGATTTCATACGCCAACGAAGGCTATTTCAGCGCGAAGGAAATTTCTGTTAATCCGGGCAAAAGCGTTACTGTTACAGAACCTGCCGCGCACGGCGTGATTTTCATACAGGGACACGGTAAATTCGGCGCGTATCATTGCGAAGCGCCGGGTATGCTGCGTTTCGGCCAGCAGAGCGCCGATGAGTTCTTTGTCAGCGAAGATGCCGCGAAAAAGGGAGTTGTTATCACCAACACAAGCCCTGTGGAGCCGTTGGTACTGCTCAAGAGTTTCGGACCTAATCACCCTGACGCGCCTAAAAGCGTATAGAGCTTTTTAAAGCCGCTCAAATGAATATTTATTGCGTCCGCTTTGTTTTGATTTATAGAGCATCTCGTCGGCCTTTTTAACAAAATCATCCGCGTTATGTGTATGAGACGCCTTGCCGGTAGCGGCTCCGATGGAAATGGTAACAAAATCGGCGGCTTCGCTTTGTTCATGCGGTATTTTGCAGTTCCGTATATTGTCAAGAAGTTTTTCCGCGATCAGCCGCGCACCCCGTTCGTCGGTATTTGGCAGGACCGCGACAAATTCTTCTCCGCCGTATCTGACGACAAAATCATCCGCTCTTGTTATATTCTGGGAAAGCGTCCGCGCGACAATTTTAAGGCATTTATCGCCTTCGATGTGGCCGTACGTATCGTTGTACAGCTTAAAGAAGTCAATGTCGATCATCAGCAGGCTTAATAAACCGCCTGAGCGGGATAATAAGCTTATAATTCGCTTCATGTTTTCATCAAAGAACCGTCTGTTATGAATGCCTGTAAGCGCGTCATACTCCACTTCGTTGCGAATAAAAGCGTTCGCAAACAAAAACGCCGCCGAGCGCATCATTTCAATAATATCATCCTCAAAGCTACGTGCATTTTTGGTATCGCCGAAGAGCGCGAATCCCCAAAACGAATTGTTGATATGTATTGGTATAGCGACAACCGAAACGATTCCAAACGTTTGGAGTACGGCGGCTTCGCGCTCGGGCAGCAGACTTGCCAGTGTGTTTACCGGATTTCCGGAGGCTAAATAGCTTTCCCAATTCGGCATGAAATATGTGTAAGCTACGTCAGCGAAAGATTCGACCAAATCGGTGCTTCCTCCGTAACTTTTGTCCCAACGGTAGATTTGAGACATATGCAAACTGCCGACCGCTATGTGATTGCGGAAAAGACTCAGTCTGTCAAATTCTGCCACTTCAGCAATCAGACGTACGCCTGCCGCCATCGTATCTTCGAATTCTTCCTCATTCTCAGATAAAAAGATCAGGGAAACCTTGTTTAGCGTATCCGACATCTTTTTGCGGCGGCTGAGCGCCGACACCGCCTGATTGGCGATCAGAGTTTTTTCCGCTCTGATAATCGTACTGGCGCACATGCGCGCGGTTGAGCGCAGCATGGCGATACAGTCCTTGTCAAAATCCCGTTCCATAGTATTGTCATGGCAAGTAACAACGCCCCAAAATTCACCTTCGGTGAAAATAGGCACAATCAAGATCGACATAACGCCGCGCGGTGACAGAAACGCGGCTTCATCTTCTTTGAATTCACTGCGTTTGAGGCTTATGCAGGAATCATCTGACATAATTGAAACCCAGCGTCTGATCGCCGAGGTTACCGGTAATTCTCTCAGAACATCGTCAATCGGAGCCGTCCCGCCTAAAATCCTGTCCCAGCGGTATTTTTCTCCACAGAGCAGGGCGTCTCTATTCATAATACGGAATACGATGATCCTATCCAAACCTGCCGCAGCCGCAATTGGCTTCAAGCCGTGAGACATTATATCGTCAACCTCTTTCTCGGTATAGGAAACAAAAATTTCAAGCGATTTATTTAAGGAATTGGCATAAAGCTCACAGCGCTCGTTTGTATCAAGTCCCTCATACAGCCGGTCGGCATTAGTCAACTATTGTACCTCCACATATCTTTAGAACCTACTATTAATCTATACATTTACCAATTCTATGGCAATCGGTGTTTATCCTTTAGTTTTTATTTTCTCGCAGTAATACTCCCACGCTTCCTTGTCGGTAAATTTGTTATGCACGATTTTCCCGATGGCGTCCGCCATTTCCGCAGGATGGTAACTCTGAAAAATATTCCTGCCCATATCAAGGCCACGCGCACCGCCCTGCATCGACTGGTACGCCATTTTCAGCGCGTCCTTTTCTGGCAGTTTCTTGCCGCCGGCTACAACGATGGGAACAGGACAGGCGGCGGCAATTTCCTCAAACTTGTCGCAGTAGTATGTTTTAACGATGTGCGCGCCCAGTTCCGCCACAATGCGGGTCGCCAGTTTGAAATACTGGTCTGTCCGCTCCATATTTTTCCCCACGGCGATAACGCCCAGAGTTGGAATACTGTAACGCGCCCCCGCGTTTAT
>JAITCP010000057.1 GCA_031283025.1 Spirochaetaceae bacterium
CTGATTGAAGTCATCATTACCATCTTACCGCCCACGTTATATTCAAAGGGGTCCAAAATTGTCGGATTGCCTGAATTTCTTGCCAAAAGGTAGTAATCGGCTTCGTCAAAATCTTCAAGGGCATCCACTTCAATTTTTCCGTTTTCCCAGTAATAGTACGGGGAAAAACGTCCGCCGGAGCTGGTTCCTTTTGTTCCCAGGTACTGCCGATCACCACCTTCCAAAACATCCGGTTCCCATACGCACCATGCCCCGATAATGCCGGGATTTGCCTGCGCAATGCCTTCCAGTATAACATTAAGCATAGTCCGCCGGTTGGAAGGTACCAAATACTGGTACTGTTCCATTACATGAGCGGCAGTTTCCACCTTATAATAGTAGGATTCAAGAAAATTGCCAACAGCGGCGGCGGAGTCATGGGTCATGCTGAGGGCGTATTGTCTCGAAACACCGGTGATACTGGTACGGGACCGGATAAGCAGGGTAATACTAACCGAGGCAATAGCGAATAAACCAAGCACAATCATTATCGCCGTAAGTTTGAATCCTATTTTCACTTTAATTTCTCCTTGCTTTTTTGATAAAAAGCATAATTCAACAAGATCATATTATTATAATCAAGAATGCCGAATAATACAAATCATTTTTTTTGCTCATTAGACTTGTCCAAGAATCCGGTTGGTTCTTGAACAAGTTAAGCAAAATACGGTGTATTTTGCAGTTTTAATAGGAAGTTGTTCAAAAACTGAAGTTTTTGAACAACTCTATTAACCCATATAGGGTACTGTACCCCGCCCGTGCGTAGCCTTGCAATTTATCCACAAATTCCCCACAATATAAATAAGTACGGAGACTCTATGAGAACCCTTAATCTTGGAATGACCGGCCTTGATGTTCCGGTAATCGGCGTAGGCTGTATGCGGATTAATTCCCTTAACAAGGAAGAGGCGGATACCTTTGTAAGGACAGCCCTGGATCTGGGGGCAAACTTTTTTGACAATGCCGACATTTACGGCGACGGGCACTGTGAAGAAACTTTCACTACCGCCCTTCACAAGGTCAGGCGGCGGGACATTTTTATCCAGACCAAATGCGGCATTAAACCGGGCGTTTGCTTTGATTTTTCAAAATCGCATATTATAAAATCCGTTGAATTGAGCCTTGAACGGCTTAGAACCGATTATATTGACGTATTGCTCCTCCACCGTCCCGACGCTCTCATGGATGAGGAGGAAGTGGCGGAAGCTTTCGCAAAACTCCAGCTCTCCGGCAAAGTCCGGTTCTTTGGGGTGTCCAACCAGAATCCCGGCCAAATCGCGCTGCTTAAAAAGTATGTTAAGCAGCCGTTGGTGGCAAACCAGCTTCAGTTTAGCATAGCCCATGCGGGGATGATAAGCGAAGGGCTTCATGTCAATATGCTGGATGATGCGGCGGTAAACCGGAGCGGCGGCGTTCTGGATTATTGCCGCCTTCACGACATTACCGTCCAGCCCTGGTCTCCCTTCCAGTACGGTTTTTTTGAAGGGCCCTTTCTGGGAAGCCCCAAATTCCCTGAACTGAACAAAGTTATTGATGAAATTGCTGAAAAATATCAGGTAAGCAGTACCACCATAGCGCTGGCCTGGATACTTAGGCATCCGGCAAAGATGCAGCCCATAGTAGGGACGATGAACCCCAAACGGCTGGAGGATTGTGTTAAGGCGGCGGAAATAACCCTTTCACGGGAAGAATGGTACGCCATCTATATGGCTGCGGGGAATATTCTTCCATAAGCATCAAAAATTTATTAAGGAGAAAGCAATGAAGAAAAATAGCGGCATGAAAAAAATCCTGTGTCTCCTGGTTTTGACCGGAGTGTTCTTTGTCTGCGCCTGTTCCAGGACCGAGAAACCCGCCCAACAAGAAGGGCCCCAAAATAATGAGGAAATAGAGTCGTTTATCATAACAGAACAACCGGCAATGGAATTTGGGGTGATCCTTACAGACGCTTCCCTGCTGGAATTGCGGGATGACGGAAAGATGTACTGGAAGGCCAGCATCAACGCGGGGGATACTGTAGGCTGGAAGAACGAGGAAAAAAGCGCTGTCCGGGCCTATGACGGCCTCACGCGTACTTTTTACCTGGTTGATGCGGATGGAGATTACTGGGTTCAGGACTATGCCATTGCCGGCCCTGCCATACCGGCGGTAATCGTTGCCGATGAGACGATTCTGTACACCAAGCCGGATCTGACATCGGTAGCCAGAAGGGGAGCCATTACTGTTCCCAAATACGCTCTGGTTGCCATGCTGGCCGATGACACTTCTACCGGGCAGTTTGTAAAGATCAGCGCACGGGTGGAAGGCTCCGCTAATCCTTCCATTAGCGAACTGTATGTGAAAATCGAAAACATCTCTTCCGATTACAATGATATAGGCTGTGTTAAACTGGCCCGCATTGCATCCGGTACAAGAAATCCTGCCGCCCGGAAAGAACTTCTAAAAAATGCAATGGAGTTGGCTTACAAAGGAAAGCGGCTTAACCAGACGCCTGCGGGACTGAGTGATGATCCGGCCCTGTTTGAACTGGAACTAACGGACAATCTGGAACGGCTTGACGGCCAGGTAAACTATGTAGTTACCACAGAAAGGGTAAATATGCGGGATATGCCTTCTCTTGACAGTAACGTAGCCGGAACCATGACACAGGGAGACGATTTTTGGGTTTCTTTCCGGACAAGAAGGGAAATATCGCTGCCCGTCGCAGAGGAAGGGGCGGAACCCGTCAAGGGCCGCTGGCTCAGAACGGAAAGCGGCCTTTGGGTTTTTAGCGGGTACGCTGCTCCCAATCAAACCTATTAATGAATCTTGAAGCTTTTATACTCGGCTGCGGCGGGATGATGCCCCTGCCGTACCGGCATTTGACTTCAGTGCTGTTACGGCGGGAGGGGGAACTTTTTCTCTTTGACGGAGGGGAAGGAACCCAGGTAAGCCTGCGGCGGCTCAACCTCCGGTGGAAAAAAATATCCGCCATTTTTATCAGCCACACCCATGCCGATCATGTAACGGGAATTCCCGGCCTTCTTATGCTTTCTTCCCAGGTAGACCGGGATGATCCTCTTTACATCTACGGCCCGCCCCGGATTGCAGAATACATAGAAACCAGCCGCCGCGTGCTGGATATGTACATCAACTATGAAATCGTCGTGAAAGAATTTGCCGAACCGGGCATAATCCATCAGGGTGAAGGCTTTCGTATCCGTGCCTTTCCCCTGCGGCACACCAAGCCCTGTTTTGGTTATACCATGGAAGAAGAAGCAAGGCCGGGCATCTTCCACCCGGAACAGGCCGAAGCATTAGGCATTCCGCGCGGGCCCCTTTGGGCAAAACTCCAGGCGGGGGAAAACATTACCCTCCCCGGCGGCAAAGTGATCCACCCGCGGGAAGTGCTGGGCCCGCCCCGGCTGGGGAGGAAGTTCAGTTTTGTTACCGATTCCCTTTACTTTCCGGAAGTTGCGACGGAAGTTGCAGGTTCAGATCTTTTTGTCTGCGAAGGGATGTTTGAAAATGACCTGGCGGAAAGCGCCCGTGAAAAAAAACACATGACCGCCCAGGAAGCCGCCCGCATTGCCGCCGCCGCCGGATGTATCCGCAAGCTGGCCCTGATCCATTACAGCCCCCGCTACACCGAACAGAACCTCAAGGGCCTTCTAACCGAAGCAAAAAGAATTTTCCCCGAAACAGT